>JAWOIX010000160.1:0-3814 GCA_046484405.1 Pelovirga sp. | reverse complement strand
TCGACGATCCGCACCAATTTCTACCTGCGCTGCGAACAGGACGACTATTTCATCGCCCTGAAGATCAGCTCCCTCGGGGTGATCGAGATGCCGGCACCGCGCCCCCTCTACGAGGTCTACGTGCATTCGGCAACAATGGAGGGGATCCACCTGCGCGGCGGCAAGGTCGCCCGCGGCGGGGTGCGCTGGTCCGATCGCCCGGATGATTTCCGGACCGAGGTCCTCGGCCTGGTCAAGGCACAGATGACCAAAAATGCGGTGATCGTCCCGGAGGGGTCCAAGGGCGGGTTCGTCACCAAGCGCACCAGCCAGGATCGCGAGCGCATGGGCGCCATCGTCAAGGACGCCTATGAGACCCTGATGCGCGGTCTGCTCGACTTGACCGACAATCGCGTCGGCGACGAAGTGATCCGCCCCGCCGGGATCATCGCCTATGACGATCAGGATCCCTACCTGGTCGTCGCTGCGGACAAGGGCACCGCCCACCTGTCCGATACCGCCAACGCGGTCAGCGCCTCCTACAATTTCTGGCTCGGCGATGCCTTCGCCAGCGGCGGCTCCCATGGCTACGATCACAAGAAGCTCGGCATTACCGCGCGCGGCGGCTGGGAGAGCGTCAAGCGCCTGTTCCGTGAACTCGGCCAGGATATCCAGACGACCCCCTTTACCGTCGTCGGTATCGGTGATATGAGCGGTGACGTCTTCGGCAACGGCATGCTTCTGTCGCAGCAGATCAGGCTTCTCGGCGCCTTTGACCACCGCCATATCTTCCTCGACCCGAATCCCGATCCGGCCATCTCCTGGCAGGAGCGGGAGCGCCTGTTCAGGCTGCCGCGCTCGAACTGGGAGGATTACAACAGCGAGCTGATTTCCGCCGGTGGCGGTGTCTTCTCCCGCCAGCTCAAGGAGATCCCTCTCTCCCCCGAGGTGGCCAAGTGGCTCGGGGTGCGTCCCGGGACCATCGATGTCCCCGGCCTGATCCAGCTGCTCCTCACCGCACCGGTTGATCTGCTCTGGAATGGTGGCGTCGGCACCTATATCAAGGCGACGAGCCAGTCGCATGAAGAGGTTGGCGACCGTGCCAACGACGCGGTGCGGGTCGATGCGGAAAACGTCCGTGCCCGGGTCATCGGTGAAGGCGGCAATCTCGGTGTGACCCAGGCCGGTCGCATCGAGTATGCCCTGGCCGGCGGCCGGATCAATACCGACGCCATCGACAACTCCGGCGGTGTCGACAGTTCTGACCATGAAGTCAACCTGAAGATCCTGCTGCGGCTGTTGCGCGAGGAGGGGGCGGTCACGTCGCTGAAGCAGGGTTATTCCCTCCTGGAAGAAATCGAGGAAGCCGTCTGCCAGGATGTTTTGGCCAACAACTACACCCAGACCCTGTCGATCTCCCTCGACGAGATCCGCTGCGCGAAGGATGTCGAGCCCCATCTGGAACTGATCGACCGGCTCAGCCGTGCCGGGCTGCTTGACCGCCGCGGCGAAACCCTGCCGAGCCGCAAGGAGGTTGCCCTGCGTCAGCCGAATCGCCTGGCCCGGCCGGAGCTTGCTGTGCTGCTCGCCTACAGCAAGATGTTTCTCTACCGCGGCCTCCTTGATGCCCGCCTGCCCGACAACCAGGTGATCAACCAGCTGATCTATGACTATTTCCCCGAGCAGATCGGTGAGCGCTATCACGACCAGGTGCCCCGTCACCCCCTGGCGCGGGAGATCACCGCGACCATGCTGACCAACCGGGTCATCGACCAGGCCGGCAGCGCTTTTCTGCAGACCTGCAGCCGGCTGACCGGCCTGCCCCAGGTGGTTGTTGCCAATACCTACCTGATCTTCGATACCCTGCTCAGCGGCCAGACCCTGCGTCAGGCGGTCTACGCCCTCGACAACAAGCTGCCGGCGGAGCGCCAGTACCAGCTGCTCCTCAAGCTCGAGGATCTGCTCGCGTCCTTCTGTGTCTATGCCCTGACCAACGGGATGAAGATTCCGTCGACCACGGAGGAACTCGAGCGCGTCAATCAGCAACTGCAGGACTATGCCGGCCTGCTGCCCAAGGTTCTGCCGGCGGCCATCTGGCAGGAGTGCCGGCAGCTCAAGAGCACCCTGCAGAAAGAGGGTCTTCATCCTGAGGTCGCTTTCAAGTTTTCCGTTCTTGACAACCTGGTGGATTTCCTGCCGCTGCTCTGCATGGTGGAAAGCTCCGGTCAGAGCCTGGAAAAACTCGCCAGGATCAAGGTCCTGGTCGAACAGCAGATCAACAGCACCGCACTGCTGGCGCAACTCGCCCGGGTTCCGGTGCGCGACAGCTGGGACCGCCAGGCGCGCGAATCGCTGATCAGCTCCCTGCATGCGGTCAGCGTGCGCCTCGTCCACCAGGTCAGTCTCGAGTCGGCGGAGCGTCCGGAGGTGTATTTTGCCCAGCGCCGCGCCAAGATGCGTTCCCTCGAGGTCGCCAGACAGGCGCTGCTGGCCGTGGAACCGCGGAATTTTCATCCGTTTACCGTGCTCTTGCACAGCATTGAGGGGCTGACGGTCTCCTGACCCGTATGCAGGCCGGACACCGCTGCAGGTCCCAGCCGGATCTGCAGCGGCGCTGTCGCGTCCGTGATCTGCGGCGGGGAAAAGAGGGTGGACAGGATTTTCCGCGGTATGCTATGTCTCTAAACCTTTGCCGGTGGTGACAAACAGCGCGCCAGAACAGCGCGACGGGACTCTGTCGCATGGCTGCTGAAATACCACCGTTTATGGTAAAATCAAGGCTGGCCGACCCGGAACATGTGCCGGAGTCAACAGTGCCGCCCGCAGGATATCAAAGAGTCGCCTGGATCAACCTGACCGGGACGCAATGGGAACCAGAACGGCGGCTGCTCGCGGCCCGCTGCCAGGCCTTTCGTTGCGACGAGAGGCTTTTTTCGTTGGCAGCGCAACATTTTCAATGACGACAGTCCCGGCCCCGGGGCCGGACAACCTTTGCCGAAGGGACAAGTGGCGTGGAAAAACGCAAAACGATTCTTGATATAGCCGGGATGAAGCAGCGGCAGGAGAAGATTTCCGTGCTCACCGCCTATGATTATCCCTTCGCCCGGCTGATGGACAATGCCGGCATCGATATCATCCTGGTTGGTGATTCCGTCGGTTCGGTGGTGTCCGGCTATGACAACACCCTGCCGGTGACTGTTGAGGAGATGATCTATCACACCCGTGCAGTGATGCGCGGCAGCCGCCAGGCCCTGGTGGTGACCGATATGCCCTTTATGTCCTACCAGGCGGATCTGCGCGATGCGCGGATCAACGCCGGCCGCCTGATCAAGGAAGGGGGCGCCCAGGCGGTCAAACTCGAAGGGGGTGTGCCGATGGCGGCCACCATCCGCGCCCTGGTCGATATCGATATTCCGGTGGTCGGACACATCGGCCTGACGCCGCAATCGGTCCATCGCATGGGGGGCTTCCGGGTCCAGGGGCGCGCCGAAGACCAGGCCGCGCGACTGCTTGACGATGCCCGCGCAGTAGCGGAGGCGGGGGCCTTTGCCATCGTCCTTGAGGGCATTCCCGCGCCCCTGGCGGCACAGATCACCGACACCCTGGCGATTCCCACCATTGGTATCGGTGCCGGAGTCGCCTGTGACGGGCAGGTGCTGGTCATCCACGATATTCTCGGTCTCTACGACAAGTATGCGCCCAAGTTCGTCAAGCGCTACGCCGATATCGCGCCGCTCATCAGCCGTGGTGTCGAGGACTACATCCGCGAAGTCAAGCAGGGCGATTTTCCGACCGCCGAACACTCCTTCAAGTAGGAGCAAAACCGCATGGATAT
>JAWOIX010000134.1:0-3712 GCA_046484405.1 Pelovirga sp. | reverse complement strand
GCTGATTCGCATGTACGACTCCATTAACCGTCTGTCCCTCGATCGCGACACCTACGAAGGGATCGTTCGGGACGCTCTGGATCCCTATCTCTTTATTCGGGCCGCCTATGCCCAAAGGAGGCTGGCGCAGGTCGGGGAAAACATCTACAATATAAACCTGTTTGAGGCACCCGTCTTTGATGGCGAAACATTAAACCCTATTGAATGGTTCAGGTAGTCATGATGATGAAATCCTGGTGGTTGTTCGGGCTGGTATTGTTGCTGGCCGTATCTGTTCACGCCCAGCCGGCGCCCCTGGCGTCCGTAGAGCGGATGGTCAATTCCGTTATTGAGATTCTCGACCATCCCGATTTGAGTCTGCAGGAGAAAAAACGCCAGGTTCGTGGCCGTGTCGAAGGTTTTTTAAATATTGATTCCATGTCGCAGAGAACATTGGGCAATCACTGGCAGTCGGCAACTGTGGAGCAGCGGGAGCGCTTTGTCGAGCTGTTCAGCCGCATTCTCGAAGGCACCTACCTCAACCGCATTGACGATTATTCCGGCGGATCGGTCAAGTATCTGCAGCAGCGGGTCAAGGATGACCGGGCGATTGTCGACACCGTGATTATCGCCGATGAACTGGAGCTGCCGGTGCAGTACAAAATGGTCTATCAACAGGGTTCCTGGCAGGTGTTCGACCTGGTCATCGAAGGGGTCAGCCTGGTCATGAATTATCGCTCAAGTTACGGCGAAATCATTCGCCGTGAGGGCCTCGACGGACTGTTCCGCCGGATGGAAGAGCGGATTACGGCGATGGACGCCGGCTGAGCTGACGAATCTCCGCCGTCCGCTGACGCCAAGCAGGCAAACGCGGCACCCGTCCCCGCTGCTGGGACGGGTGCCGCGTGCGGTTAAAAGCCGCGCAGGTTGATTGCCGTGACCACGCGCTGCACGGCGATCACATAGGCGGCCTGGCGGTAATTCAACCCCTCTTGCGCAGCCTTCTCAGCAACCCTCTCCCACGCCCGGTTCAGCCGCTGTTCCAGCTTCCTCTGCATTTTTTTTCTACTCCACTGATAACGCTGGCGGTTTTGCACCCACTCAAAGAAGGATGCCGTCACCCCGCCGGAGTTTGCCAGGATGTCCGGAATAACCGTTATCTTCCGTTCATCGAGGATGTCAACCGCGGCACAGCTGACCGGAATGTTGGCCGCCTCGATGACCAGTTGCGCCTGGATCTTATGTGCGTTGTCTGCGTCAATGACGCCGCTGATTGCGGCGGGAATCAGGACCTCTGCCGGGAGTTGCAACAGCTCTTCATTGCTGATCCTGTCGCCGTCGCTGGATAATGCGGCAAGGGCGTCCTGCCCATGATCTGCTTGCCGGATGCTGCGCTGCAGCCGGTCAAGATCAAGACCACTGGGCTGATACAGCCCGCCGCGTGAATTGGACATGGCAATAATCTTCGCGCCACGATCTGCCAGAAAGCGGGCGGCGTGCATGCCGACATTGCCCATCCCCTGGATGGCCACCGTTGCTCCCGCGAGGTCCATCCCCCGGGTCGCCGCAGCTTGGGCGGTGACCAGCGCCACGCCGTAGCCGGTTGCCTCAACCCGGCCGGCTGCCCCGCCCAGTTCCAGCGGTTTGCCCGTGACCGTGGCCGGGTTAAAGCCGCCATTGTGGGCGCATTCATCAAGGATCCAGGCCATTTCTTCCGGACCTGTGCCCATGTCCGGCGCCGGAATATCGCGATCCGGGCCGAGCAATGTCAGCATCCGCCGGACATACTGCTTGGTCAGCGTTTCCAGTTCTTTCTGTGACAGGTCGGCAGGGTTACAGTTGATGCCACCCTTGGCACCGCCAAAGGGGAGGTCGAGCAGGCTGGTTTTCCAGGTCATAACCTCGGCCAGGGCGACGAAATGCCCCAGGTTGACGTCGGGATGATAACGCAGTCCGCCCTTAAACGGCCCACGACTCTGGTTGTGCTGCACCCGATAGCCATAGAACAGCTTGATCGTTCCATCATCCCGCTTCAAAGGCAGCTCAAAACGGACTTCACGGTAGGGGCTGCGCAGCAATTGGCGCATTTCCGAGGAAATATCCAGCAGGTCGAAGGCATCATCCAGAAAACGTTCACAGGTCGTGCGTAAGCTGTTGGTCCTGGTCATCGGCTCTCCTGTTGACAAGGGGTACCGGTTCTTGCGGGCGGCCCTGACACTGCTGTGCTAGAGCAGGTAGTGGCGGGTCAGCATCCAGATGCCCATGCCGACCATGATAAGGTTTTCGCTGAGCGACACAAACCCCAGCGGCACATTGCTGTCGCCGCCGACACAGGCGCACTTCAGTTCCCGTTTATCGAGATAAACCGCTTTGAAAACCGAGATGGCGCCGATCGTGCCGATGAACAAGGCCAGTGGTGCCGCCAGCCAGAGCAGTGCGCCCGCCAGCATCAGGATGCCCGCACTGGTCTCGGCAAATGGATAGATATAGCCATAGCGCACCTGCCGCTGGGCCAGCAGGTCATAGTTCAGGAACATGGTGCTGAAGCTCTCCAGATCCTTGAGTTTCTGCAGACCCAGCAGGCACATGGCAAGCGCCACGAAATACTCCGGCATCCTGGCACTGAGCAGGGATCCGGTTGCCGTCCAGCTGACCGCCAGACCCATCAGCAAAGCGGTGGCGAAAAGAGCAATCACCGGCTGGTAGGTGACGGCGTCCGGATCTGCGACATCCAGACCGAAATACTCCCGCAATTCGTCATAACCGCCAATGCGTTCGCCGGCAATAAATACCTGTGGCGTCGTTGCCACGCCGTGCTCTTCCTTGAAAGCATCCGTCTCCTGCCGGTTGGTCAGGTGGTGATCCTCAACGTGAAACCCCTTGCGCTCAAGTAAATCCTTGCTCTTAAGGCCAAAGGGGCAGAGGTGCTCGTCCATCACCATGCGGTAAAGCCTGGCCTGGTTGTTGTCAGCGGTTCTGTTCTTCTGAGTCATGTCAGTCCTCCGGTTCGGATAAGAAGTCATTCAGCTGCCGTAGGAGAATGTCCGGTTCTGCAAAGAAACCGGATTATTAACTATAACGTATCTGACAGACTCCTCAAATGCCGGGGCAGAACCATGGCGGGCCATACGGCGTGTGCGAAATGACGTCAGGCCATGGTCGCTCCGGCCGGAAGTGTTGATACAGCAGCGGATCGTGCCTGGACAACCGCAGCCGTTTCAAAGGATGTCATCCATCGCGAAAAAAGAGTTGAATTAATCCAGTGCGCGTGGTACCTGTATCGCCCTCGGAGCGTAGCGCAGCCTGGTAGCGCGCCTGGTTTGGGACCAGGATGTCGGAGGTTCGAATCCTCTCGCTCCGACCAAAAATTCAAGGGTTACGGCAGCTGCTGTAACCCTTTTTTTGTAAAAATTACAGACAAATTCAGACATACTGCGGTTATTGCTTGTTTTTCCATCGTGTTACCAAAAAGCCGGGACAGCACGCCGCTGCTCTGCCGACGTCTGGAAGAAGGAAACCCCCGTGTCGCGTTGCATCTTTCTGTTGTTTGTCATCGCTGCTGTGCTGTTGCCGGGCACGGTCGTGGGACCGGGCGGCGACGTGTTCAGTTTTCGCACCCGCCTCGAGGATGTGACCGGCGACCCCTATATCGGCCTGGGGGAGCTGAACAGCGGCGATGACTTATGGAACTTCGAGTTCGACTGGGTTCGCATGCTGAGCTACAAGGTGACCG
>JAWOIX010000120.1:0-4183 GCA_046484405.1 Pelovirga sp. | reverse complement strand
TGCTCGGTGGTGAGCGTGATGTGGCGGAAGGCATTCAAATCGGGACTGTGGACGGCGCTATTCTGGGTGGCATCCTGCAAAACTTCGACCCGGCCATGGCCATTCTTGAATTCCCCTTCTGTTTCAAGAACGATGCCCATGTCCGCGCAGTCATGGAAGGCCCGGTCGGCGAGAAAATCCGCAGTCGCCTCATTGAAAAAACCGGTATCCGCGTGATGCATCATGTCATGCGGACACCGCGGGAGTTGACGACCAAGCGACCGGTCAACACCCTTGCCGATCTTAAGGGCATGAAGATTCGCGTTCCGGAAATGGAAGCACACCTGGCCACCTGGCGCGCGCTCGGGGCCAATCCGACCCCCCTGGCATTCCCCGAAGTTTACACGGCGCTGCAACTGGGCACGGTAGATGGACAGGAGAACCCCCTCGGCGTCATCTACTCCAACAAGTTTTATGAAGTGGTCGATTACCTTTCCCTGACAGATCACCTGGTCGGTTTCATGATGATCGTGATTAACAACGACAAGTTCCAGTCACTGGATGCCGATGTGCAAGAAGCCCTGGCGAAGGCCTCACTGGAGGCTTCCCGCTATAACGATGAACTGCTCGGAAAAATTAACAGTGACATCGAAGAGAAACTCTTCAGTGCCATGACGGTGTTGCGGCCCGATACCGGGCCCTGGCGGGAAGCGACCAAAGACGTGTACAAAAACTTTCTCAAGTATGAAGGTTTCGAGGAGCTTTACCTGAGCATTCGCGAAGTCGGCGAAGCATACTGAAGCGCTAGCTGATGATGTCCCGGGGAGCATGGCCTCTCCGGGACCTTCATTTTTCCGGTCACGTGGCCGCCTGTTGTGGCCGCGCAGCTTGGGAGTGGTTGCATGAAACGGGTATTCGACAAAATCGAGATCGGGCTCTGTGCCTTTGCGGTGATCTGTCTGGTGGCCATGACCGTGCTGATAGGTGCGCAGGTGTTTGCACGCTACCTGTTCAACCATCCCTTGTACTGGACCGAAGAACTTGGCCGTCACGTGATGATCTGGATGGTCTTCATGGCGTCCTGCGTGTGTCTGCGGCGCGGCTTCCATCTCAATATCTCGTTCCTGGAACAGCGACTGGGGCCACGCGCGCGGATGATTCTTGGGCTGGTGATGGCGGTACTGCTCGGTTATTTCTTCTACCTGATGATGATACACGGTTGGTCCCTGACCCAGAAAACCATGGGACAGCGCTCCAGTGCATTGCACTATCCGATGGGTCTGGTCTATGCAGCGCTGCCCACCGGCGGCCTGTTGATGACGCTCTTCAACATTGAGAAAATGATTCTTTCTGTCCGCAGTTACCAGGCCGGCAAAGGGCAGGACGGGTCAGATTCCCTCTCCGCCGGGGACGAAGACGAATGATTGCGATTCTCCTGACCTTTCTGGTCCTGCTGGTTATCGGCATCCCCATCGCTTTCGCCCTGGGGCTCGCAGCCTACGTGTATGTCATTACCAATACCTCGCTGCCTCCGCTGATTGTATTTCAGCGCATGTTCGCCAGTATCGACTCCTTCCCCTTTATGGCCATTCCCTTTTTCATGCTAGCCGGCAACCTGATGTTCGCCGGGGGATTGGCGGATAAAATCATTGATCTGTCCAAGGTTCTGGTCGGACACATGCGTGGCGGGCTGGCCAACGTTTCTATCGTCGCCAGTATGTTTTTTGGCGGGGTGTCCGGCTCGTCCGTCGCCGATGCCTCGGCCCTGGGATCCATCCTGGTTCCGGCGATGAAGCGCCAGGGCTACAGCAGTCCGTTTTCGGCGGCCATCAACGCCACCTCGTCGACGGTCGGGATTATCATCCCACCGAGCATTCCGATGATTCTGACCGGGGTCGCAACCGGGCTGTCAATCCGCGAACTGTTTTTCGGCGGGCTGCTGCCGGGAATTCTGGTCGGGATTATCATGCTGATCACCACGACGATCATTTCCACCCGCCACAATTTTCCGCGAACTCCACGGGCGCCGATGAAACAGATGCTGCTGGTGAGCCTGCGCGCGACCCCTGCCCTGGTCATGGTGTTCATCATTCTCGGAGGCATTCTCGGCGGCATTTTCACGCCCACGGAAGCGTCCGTGGTTGCGGCCCTCTACGGGCTGCTCACCGGGTTTTTGTATCGCGGGTTGACCTGGAAGAAGCTCCACAAGGCGTTTATCGATTCGGCCATTTCTTCAGCGGTCGTCATGATGGTTATTGCCACGGCCGGGGTTCTGACCTGGTTGCTGGCATTTTCCAGAATCCCGCAAGCGCTGGCCGTCTACCTGTCAGGGGTCATTGATTCCCCCGTGCTGTTGATGGTGGTTCTGGCAACAGCGTTCCTGATAGCGGGAACCGTTCTGGATGTCTCCCCGGCGGTGCTGTTGTTCGGACCCATCCTGCTGCCGGTTGTCCAGGCGATCGGCGTTGATCCGATTTTTTTCGGAGTGATCATGGTCTTTTCCCTGTCAATCGGCCTGTTTACGCCCCCCGTCGGCACGACCCTGATCATCTCGGCGTATATTTCCGGAGACTCGGTTTTGTCTGTCGCGCGCGACTGTCTCCCCTATCTGATTTCCATGGTTGCGCTGCTGTATCTGCTTATTTTCTACAGCGATCTGGTGTTGTGGATCCCCACCGCACTGTTCCGCTAGAGAAGATGGCGTCATCAAGGGCTAAAGGAGAGAGCTGAGACCATGTCCCGGATTGTGGTGATTGCAGACGATTTGACGGGTGCGGCAGATGCCGGCGTCATGTTCTGCCCCCATTTCAAACCCGTTCATCTCTGCTCAGACAGGACCTTTGCCAGCCAGGCGTCCCTCCGCCAGGCTGAGGTTCTGGCCATCCATACCGATAGTCGTGCGGCCACTCCGGAGGCGGCCGGCAGTCAGTTGCGGGTGTTGCTGGAAAAACTGCGGCACCAGCCTCCGGCACGGCTGTTCAAAAAGATTGATTCCAGCCTGCGCGGGAATATCGGCGCTGAAATAGACACCATTGTTGAGCAGACGGACGCCGCCTGCAGCTTTGTCACCGCCGCTTTCCCGGAACTGGGCAGGACCACGGTGCATGATATTCATGCCATTGACGGCGTGCCCTTGGCGGAAACCGAGTTGCGCCATGACCCGGCAACGCCGGTCACCGAGTCGCGCGTCACTGTCGTGATCGGCAGACAAAGTCGCTATCCGCTTGGTCATATTGATCTGCCTGTACTGGACGGACCATTTGCCGACCTGGTTGCGACCATCGACCGCCTGCGCAGCAGTGGCTGTCGCCACCTGGTTTTTGATGCGACCACGGACGCGCACCTGGACCGGATCGTGGCCCTTGCCGGCGCGCTCAAAGACAGGGTTCTGCTGGTGGGAACTGCCGGCCTGGCCATGGCCGCTGCGCGGCAGTGGGCAACGGGTTCTGTCGCAGGAATGCCCGAGGACTTGCCCGCTCGGGTGGAGGGATATCCCCTCTATCTCTGCGGGACGGCGGCAGCAATGACCGCGCGGCAAATTGAGACTCTCGTGACCTCCAGCTCTTGCGCGCTGGTCAATCTGGATCCGGGGCTTTTGGCCGACGGAACGCGGCGCGCTGCCTTGCAGCGCAGGACGCAGGATCTGCTCGGGACACCCCGCACCGATGGGTTGCTCATCAGGATCACCCCGGAAGAGGATAACAACCGCCCCCGTCGGCAGGGTTGGCCGGCGCTGGCGGTTGCCCAAGGTCTCGGATTGGTCGCTGCGGAATTGGTAAAAGCCCATCCTCCGGCGGCAATTTTCTGCTGTGGGGGTGATACCGCCAGCTCTGTCATGGCGGCAGTGGGGGCGTGGAGCATGGAATTACGTCGCTTGATTGTTCCTGGCATGGTGCTTGGGCGTCTTAACGGCGGTGTTGTCGCTGGACTGCCGTTCATCACCAAGCCCGGTTCTTTTGGTCGGGCAGAGGATCTTGTCACCTTGCATCACCTGTTAACAAAGAAATGAGCCGTCTATGAAGAAAGATAGCAGACCAGTCCTGGGAATTTCTGTCGGGGACCCGGGGGGGATCGGGCCGGAGGTCGCGCTGAAAGCACTGAACAACCCGGTTGTTTACCGGATCTGCCGGCCGGTTGTCGTCGCTGACATGAACGTGATGCGCGACATCCTGCGCATTGTCGGAACAGCGCAACAGCTGAACAA
>JAWOIX010000095.1:0-3581 GCA_046484405.1 Pelovirga sp. | reverse complement strand
TTATCCGTGACAAGCTGTTCAAACCCTTTGTTACGACGAAAAAGCACGGTTTCGGCATCGGCCTGTACCAGTGTAACCTGATTGTTGATGCCCACGGCGGGCGGATCGAGGTGGACAGCCGAACAGGGGAGGGGACCTGCATCCGTATCAGTCTGCCTCTGGCGAGTGGGTCGTGAAGCCGCCGCTGTTGTCCCCTGGCGGCCGCAAGAGTACTGCGGCAAGGATTCTGGAGAGTTTATGGAACATCTGTTGATTGTCGACGACAGTCACGAGATCAGGAAACAGTTGAAATGGGGACTGGCCAAGGATTATCGCGTCCTCCTGGCCGAAACCGTCGCCGAGGCGCTGTCCCTGTTCGCCGAACATCAGCCGCGGGTTGTCACCCTCGATCTCGGTTTGCCGCCCGATGTGGATGGTGCCAGCGAAGGGCTGCGCTGCCTGCAGGAAATGCTCAAGCAGCGACCTGACAGCAAGATCATTGTGCTCTCGGGGAATGAGGATCGCAGCAATGCGCTGACCGCGGTGAGCATGGGCGCTTATGATTTTTATCACAAACCGATCGATCTGACGGAACTGCGCATCATTCTCCAGCGTGCTTTTCATGTTTCGGCTCTTGAGCAGGAGAACCACCGCCTGCAGACGACGGCCACGGACAGTGGTACCAGTTTCAGCGGCATTTTCGGGCAGTGTGCGCAGATGCAGGACGTTTTTGCGACCATTAAAAAGGTGACCTCCATCAATGTCCCGGTGCTGATTCTCGGTGAAAGCGGAACCGGCAAGGAGGTCGTTGCCCAGGCCATCCACCAGCGCGGGATCCGTAAAGACAAGCCTTTTATCGCCATCAATTGCGGTGCGATTCCGGAGACTCTGCTCGAATCAGAACTTTTCGGCCATGAAAAGGGGGCTTTCACCGGTGCGGGGAGCCGGGTGCAGGGCAAGGTGGAATACGCTGAAGGAGGGACTCTCTTTCTCGATGAAATCGGCGAGATGCCGCCCTTGCTGCAGGTGAAGATATTGCGTTTTTTGCAGGAGAAGGTGATTCAGCGGGTTGGCGGCCGTGAAGATATTGCCGTTGACACAAGAATTATCGCGGCGACCAATGCCGATATTCATGACGCCATCAGTAACGGCGATTTTCGCGAGGATCTTTACTACCGCATCGGGGTGATCACCATTGCGCTGCCGCCGCTGCGGGAGCGGGGGGAGGATGTCGAGCTGCTTGGCAACTTTTTCCTGCGGCGCTATGCGCAGGAGTACGGCAAGCGGGTACTGGGATTCAGTGCTGCCGCCCGGCGCTGGCTGCAGCAGCATGACTGGCCGGGCAACGTCCGGGAACTGGAAAACAAGATCAAGCGCGCCATCGTGATGACGGAGCAGGCGTTGATCGAGCCCTGGGATCTCGGCTTTGAAGACCGTCTCAGCCAGGCGGAGGAGAGCGGCAGCGCCGCCGTCACGGGTAGCCACCTGGAGGCGTCGATGTTCAGCGGCCTGACCCTGAAAGAGGCACGTCAGCAGCTGGAAACGATCCTGCTCAAACAGGCCCTTGAGAAGAGCGGTGGCAATATCCAGAAAGCGGCCGAACTGCTGGCAGTGACCCGTCCGACTCTTTACGACCTGCTGAAAAAGCACGGACTCTACCAGGCCGCCCAGGATTAAAGAGGCGTGACGCCGGAACCGCTCACTCGGTGGTAAAGCTCTGCACCTCGCTGTGATAAACCAGCTGCGCGTTGTACCTGTCGGTGGCGACGACCTTCCAGTAGTAGGTGGTGTCAGCCCTCATCTCAAACGCCTGGTGATAGTCGGCGGTGCCCTTGTAGAGACTCACCAGAACCGGCTGCGTATCGCCGATCAGCGAGCGATCAGAGGTGCTGCCTTCATCATCGACGTAGGTCAGTTCGTCAGAGCCGGAATCGGCGCAGGCACTCAGCAGTACTGCGGTCAGAAGGATCGCGCCAACCAGGCCGGCCGGTCTCCAGGACCGCGTGGTGCGTGACGCGGCCACTCCGGCCAGCAGAAGCAGCAACGCAACGATCATCACCGGCAGCAACCTGGCGGCCAGCGCAGGCGGCAGTCCGGGAGTCGCGTTCGGCGCATTGCCGGCCAGCGGTGGTGCCACAGCGTTGACGACCTGCTTTTCGTCGGTGCCGTAAAAGAGGTTGTAGACAACCTCATGGCCCTCCGGCGCCGCCTCCCAGCGGAAGGTCACCGGCCGTCCGGTCATTTCCTGCGCCGGCGCCGGCGCCAGCAGAGCGGGAATCCAGCCATTGCTGACGATGTTGGAGTAGCTGCTTTCGTTCCCCTTGCTGTCGTAGGCAGTGACGGTAAAGTAGTAGATGCCGTCATCGTGCAGACCACTCAGCTTGGCCGTCAGGCTCAAGCCGACATCAACCGGCGACGGGCCTTCAAGGGCGTCGATGCCGGCCATGGGCAACTGCGGCCGTCCCTGCTGATAGTGGACACGGTAGCCGGCAATCTCCGGACTGGGGCTCGGATCCCACTGCAGATTGATCTCCTGGCCGAAAGCGCTGGTGCTGAAATTGACAATAAGTAGAAAGCTGACTATAACTAGTTGATAATATTTCATGTTTTATTAATCCTTCCAAATTGGTGGCGCATAATAACAGAGATGGTCAAAAAAGTTAACCCCTTTTTTCATTATTGCGCCGTAACTAGCTGTCTTTTAGACGTATGTGGTGAGAATCATGACGGTAAATCTGTCGGAAACCCTCAAGCGCTGCCACCTTTTCGCCGGCACCACGGAGGAGGATCGCGCGACGCTTCTGTCGATCGCCAGAACGCGCGAGGTGCAGCGCGGCGAGCTGTTATTCGAGGAAGGGGACAGGTCTGACGGATTTTACGTCGTAGTCAGCGGCAGGATCAAGGTCTTCAAGCTGTCCCCCGACGGTCGTGAACGCATTCTGCATGTCATCCAGCCGGGGAACAGCTTTGCCGACGCGGCAATCTTTGATGATGGTTTCTATCCGGCCTTCGCTACGAGTATCGACAACTCCAGCCTGTTGTTTTTTCCCAAGGTACAGTTTCTCGACCTGCTGCACCGCAAGCCGCAGCTGGCCATTAATATGATTGCCGGACTTTCCCGTTTTCTGCGCAACTTTGCCCTGCAGATCGAGGACCTTACTTTTCGCGATGTCCCCGCCCGCCTGGCACGCTTTCTTCTCGCCCACGTCAATCAGGGTGCCGCGCGGGTCCAGTTGCCTGTTTCCAAGGCGCAGCTCGCTTCCAACCTTGGGACCACCAGTGAGACCCTGTCGCGGACATTGCGCAAACTCGCCGACGAGGAGATCATTGCCGTACAGGGAAAAACCATCGACCTTCTCGACCTCGATCGCCTGCACGATCTGGTCGACAGCGACCGCTCCTGAATAAACCGGTGGCAATTGATCCCGATCAAGGATTTTCGCCAGCGGCCAGCGCTATCCTGTCGCCATGAAACCAACGGATCTGCCAGCGCGCCCTTTAAGTCGCAAGGAAATCAAGGATCTGAAGATCCTTGCCCTGTTCACCTCGGTCTATTGCCGCGACCATCACCGCGCCGGGCGCGCGCCGCTGGCTGGCCTGCC
>JAWOIX010000087.1:0-3999 GCA_046484405.1 Pelovirga sp. | reverse complement strand
GAACAGGAACTCGTCGTGCGCGCCATGCCGGTCCGCCGCGCTGTCTTCTGGATGCTGCTCGGGCTGACACTGTTGATTGTCAGCTCCCGCATCCTCGTCTGGGGCGCGGTGACAATTGCCCACGGATTCGGTATCAGCGACATGATCATCGGCCTGACCGTCATCGCGGTCGGGACCTCGCTGCCGGAACTGGCGTCATCGCTGATCGCCGTCCGCAAAGGGGAGCATGACATCGCCCTTGGCAATGTTCTCGGCTCCAACCTGTTCAATACCCTGGCGGTGGTGGGCATCGCCGGTACCATTCATCCCATGGGCGTAGGGCCGGAGGTCTTCAGCCGGGACATCCTGGTCATGGCCGCGCTGACCCTGTCACTGTTCGTCATCGGCTACGGCTTCAGGGGACCGGGACGCATCAACCGCATCGAAGGTGCGCTGCTGCTGGCCTGCTACCTCGGCTACACGTCCTACCTGATCAGTACAGTGTTATTGTGATACGGGTGGAGGCCGGATCCAGAATTCGGAATCCTGAATCCTGAACCCTGAAGTTTGTCATTCCCTTCTTCTGGGGGAGAAGGTGGCCTTTAGGCCGGATGATATTGTCCCGTTTTCCTCAGTCTTTGCGGACAAGACATCAATAGTTGAATCTCCTCAGCAATAATGGTACACATAAAGTTACAAATAGCGTCACCTTGTGTGGACTTACAGAATGCAGCCAATAAAACAACTCCGTCACATCCTCGAAAACCTCGCCAGTGCGGAGAACTACCTGTTCTCCCTGGATGATCTGCGCGCCGCATTGCCGGATACCGAGCCCGGGGCATTGAAGGCATTGCTGAGTCGCGCACAAAAGGCCGGCATGCTCAGGCGTGTCTGCAAAGGTATCTATCTGTATCCGCGCGTCGCCTTTCCGGCGGGGCTTGTCCTGTTCCATGCCGCTGCGAAACTGCGCGCCGATGCGTTTAATTACTTGAGCCTCGAAACGGTGCTGAGCGATGCCGGGGTCATTTCCCAGATTCCTCTGAACTGGATCACCCTGATGTCGTCGGGACGCAGTCACACCGTCGCTTGCGGTGATTTCGGGCATATAGAATTCATTCACACCAAGCGCAGAGCCGTCGATGTCGCCGATCAGTTGTGCTATGACCCACGGTGTCATCTGTGGCGCGCTTCAGTGGCATTGGCCCTGCTGGACATGAAGTTGACGCGGCGCAATACCGACCTGATCGATTGGAGCCTTGCCAATGAACTTGTTTGATCAACTGGTCGATGAAGCGATGCGCGGCTTGCCGCAGGTCGCTCCGTTGCGGGTCGTAGTGGAAAAAGAATTGCTTCACCATGATATTCTGCGCGAGATGAGCCGTGCCGGCTTTCTGCAGAAACTGACGTTTATCGGTGGCACCTGCCTGCGCGCCTGCTATGGCTCTCCGCGTTTGAGTGAAGATCTGGATTTTACCGGTGGTGCTGATTTCGCCAGGGAGGCCCTGGTGCAACTAGGACCCGTTCTGGTGAATCGGCTGGAAGTCAAATACGGATTGCCGGTGACCGTCAGTGCTCCCGTCCGAGAGGAGGGCAATGTCGACACCTGGAAGTTGCGCCTGGTAACGCGTCCTGACCGCAAATATCTGCCGGCGCAACGCATCAATATCGACATCTGTGCGCTTCCCAGCCATCAACGGCAGCCGATGATGCTGCGCAACCATTATTCCGTCGACATGGGAACCTCGGGGCTGATTTTGCAGGCGCAGAGCCGGGAGGAAATTTTTGCCGACAAGATCCTTGCCTTTGCCCTGCGCCCGAACCGACTTAAAAACCGCGATCTGTGGGACATCCTCTGGCTGCATCAACAAGGCATTGTCCTGCCGGTGGCGTTGGTGCTGCGCAAGGTTGCCGATCGTCGCCTCGAACGAGCTGATTTTTTGGGCCGGCTTGAGGAGCGCCTCGTGTTTCTCCGGTCAGAGCCTGTAAGTCAAAAGGATTTTATGGCGGAAATGCAGCGTTTTCTGCCTCCGGCGGTAGTGGCTGAGACCCTGGCGCAGGAGGCGTTCTGGACTGTTCTTGTGGATGTGGTGACAGGAGTATGCGAGAGGGTGAAATAACCTGCAACCAGTGCGTTGGCAAAGATTGTCTCTGGTCATGGGTTGAAGAGGGTCAGTTGTCAGTTGAAAGTTGATAAACCGCTATCGCGCTATCACGGCGTCAACGGCTACGCCGTATCATAGCTGCTGCGCATCTCTCAGGCCGCTCGCGGCCGTCATTCAACACGCAACACGCACTTTTCAGGAGCCGTTCGCACAGCGGTCTGCACAGGAGGGTGTGCCGTGAATGCTCTTTTTTCTTTCCATCCACTGGTTCACTTCGTGGTACGAAGAAAATATGCTGAGCGGGTACTTGCTGATATTCAAATTGATGTAATCAAACACAAATTCGATAACCGCAGGGTTTGACGTGATCACCGCGATCTGCAGGTGCGGGTTTTTGGGCGCCGCGGCGTAGTGGAGTCGGGCGATTTCCCGGGTGGTCTCTTCATCGGTGTGTACCAGGTGACAACTGTGCAGGTGGACGATCTTATATCTGATGGCGGCAAAGCGCGCATCATTCTGTGCCTCGATGACCGACCGCTTGATTTCTGCACCGCTTGTTGATCCGGTAAAGAGCACTGTCAGAATCGTATCATCCCAGATGTGCTGGTACATGGTCGAATCCCTCCTCCATCAGGTGAAACATTCGTTATCGGGCATCCTGTGATGCCAGATCAGACCAGTCTTCCTTTTTGCGGATCCGTATTTTTTTGCCCTTGAGGTATCAATATAATGACGATATCTGACAAAAACCTGATCAGAGGCATCTATGAGATGAATATAATGATTATGTTCATCGATTTTTTAATGACTGGAACGAAAAGGGGACTTTCCAGATGATGGCTGTGATGTTGTAGAATAGGATGCGAGAAACGTGTACCGGTAGACGGTCGCCGCTGCATCTCCGGTGCAGTGGTTTGATCCCGCAGATAACGAATATAAGATTCGATGGTTTAAAAAACGATGGGAGAGACTTTTTCCGTTTGAACAGCCTTGCTGTTTTCTGCTTGCCTTGTCTCATAATCGTTAAAAATTATAAACTTTGACTCTGTGATGCGAACGTTATAGGGTTCCTCTCGGTGTTTTTTGCTTATCAATGATCAGAGGGTCGTTAAGGAAAAATGTCATGAAACAAGAACTTGATACGGAAGCTGTTATCAGGGAGTTGCAGGAAGAAAATGACCTTCTGCTGGCACAACTGCATATGGTGCAGGAAGAGCTGGAGCAGATGTTTCTTGCGCAGAACCGCGCAGCAAGCGTTACGACCCAGAGCGACTACCCTGGTAGCCCCATGAGGCGCCCCTTTGCATATGAAGAGCTGCTGCACGACAAAACCATCAATATTCCAGCCGCACAGCAGATTCAGACCCTTGAAAAGCAACTATCACAACTGCAGACATCAACCTCCTGGCGTTTGTCCTGGCCGGTGCGGTTTTTTGGCTCGGTAGTCAGGGGCCGTTTACCGAAAAAGCAAAAAGCTAATCGTGGAAAAACCGATGAACAATATATTGAAAGCCTCGAACGTAAGATTGAGCAAATACAAAGTTCACGGTCGTGGCGAATAACGGCACCAGTACGTAATATCAGACTTCTGTTCCGCAGTAATCATCCGCAAATGCTCAGTTGGCAAAAAAAGTCACAGCAGGATCAGCGGCGGATAAAAAAACTTTTTGAAGGTCTCAACCTTGCCAAGGACGACAATATCAATCTGCTCAACCAGGTTGATCAATTTCAGCAGCAAATTTCTGCATTGAAACGACAGAGCAGTCATGTTGAAGCTGATTACAGGGCGCAATTAGAACGATTGAGGCGTGATAAAGCAGAAGAAGAGAACAAACTAAGAAAAGAACTGGAGCAAAGTGAAGAAATCCAGGCGCAACTCACACAGAAGCTGGAGCAGTTAACACAGCAGAGCGCAGAG
>JAWOIX010000036.1:0-19916 GCA_046484405.1 Pelovirga sp. | reverse complement strand
GCCCTCCCCGGGGGGCTGCTCAGCACCGGCAACCCGGTGAAAATCGCGACGGAACCCCGCTACCGCTGTGGCGCCGGGCAGGTGCTCCCGACCGGCCAGCGCCAGCGCCAGGTCCTCGCCTGGATCGAGGAGCGGGATGGTGCAACCTTAAGCCAGATTCGTGAGACCTTTCCGGCGCCCACGCCGGTGCTGCGGCGCCTCGTCGAGCTCGGCTGCCTGGAACAGACCACCGGGGAACGGCAGCGTGACCCCTTTCTCCTCGAGCCGGTTCCCGCCGATCTGCCCCTCACCCTCAACCGCGATCAGCACGAGGCCGTCGCGCAGATTGGCCGGCAGCTGGCGGCGGCGAGCTTTCATACGTTTCTGCTGCACGGCGTGACCGGCAGCGGCAAAACCGAAGTGTACCTGCGCAGCGTCGCGGATTGTCTTGCCCGGGGCCGGCAGGCGCTGATCCTGGTGCCGGAAATTTCCCTGACACCGCAGCTGGTGGCCCGCTTCCGCGCCCGCTTTGAACCGCTGGGCGAGCGCATCGCCACCCTCCACAGCGGTCTGTCGCCAGGGGAGCGCTATGATGCCTGGCGCGCCATTCGCCGTCAGCGCACGCGGATTGTCATCGGTGCACGCTCGGCGGTGTTTGCGCCGCTGCCCAATCCCGGCCTGATTATTGTTGATGAAGAACATGACGCCAGTTACAAGCAGAGCGAGGGCTTCCGCTATCACGCCCGCGACCTGGCGCTGGTGCGCGGGCAGCAGCAGAACTGCCCGGTGGTGCTCGGCAGCGCCACCCCCTCCCTGGCGAGCTATTATCGCTGCCAGCAGGGGGACTGGACCCTCCTGTCGCTCCCCCGGCGGGTCCACGCCGGTGCCATGCCCGAGGTTGAGCTGGTCGATTTGCGCAGCGAACCCCTGGAGGGGTTACTGGCCGCGCCGTTGATTGCCGCCGTGACCAGCGCCCTGGCGCAACAGCAGCAGGTCCTGTTACTGCTCAATCGGCGCGGCTTTGCCCCGTTTCTGCTCTGTACCGACTGCGGCGAAAGTTTTCACTGCCCCAACTGTGAAATTACCCTGACCTACCACCAGCGCCAACGGCGGATGGTCTGCCATTACTGTGATTACCTGGATGAGGTGCCGCAGCTGTGCCCGGCCTGCCAGGGAAGCCGTATCGCTCCGCAGGGAGCGGGCACCGAGCGTCTCGAAGAAGATCTTGCCGTCCTCTTTCCGACGGCGCGAATCGCGCGGATGGACCGCGACACGACGCGTGGCAAGGGCAGTCACCAGCAGATCGTCACCCGGATGATGGAGGAAAAGGTCGATATCCTGGTGGGTACCCAGATGATCGCCAAGGGGCACGACTTTCCCAAGGTCGCCCTGGTCGGAGTGCTCGGAGCCGACAGCCTGCTCAATCTGCCCGACTTCCGCTCGGCCGAACGCAGCTTTGCCCTGCTCACCCAGGTCGCCGGACGGGCCGGCCGCGCGTCCGGCGGCGGGAAGGTTTTCATCCAGTCCTATCATCCTGAGCATTTTGCCCTGACCTGCGCAGCGGCCCAGGACTACGCTGATTTTTATCGGCAGGAACTCCCGTTTCGTGCTGAACTCAACTATCCTCCCTGCGGCCATCTGGTCAACCTGGTCTTTTCCGGCAACACTCTCGATCAGGTCAGGGCGGCGGCGACGGCTTTTGGCCAGCGGCTGGTGGCCCTGGCCGGCGCGGTCGAGGTGCTTGGCCCGAGTCCCTGCCCCCTGACCCGCCTGCGCGGTAAATTCCGTTACCAGATTCTCCTCAAATCGGTTTCACGCCCCCCCTTGCGCCACCTGCTGCTGCGGCTGGACGACGAGATCGGTCGATTGCCCCGGCAGGTGGCGATCCATATTGATATCGATCCCCTGGATATGTTCTGATAGCAACTGTAGTGAGTGGCGTGCGTCGCTCCGCTTGAAGCCTGTGTCTTTATCCGGTCAGCGGCGCCTGATCCGCTGAGAACCGCAGGGACATGGTACCGAAGGGTTCCTCCGTCTCCCGGGTCAGAGATCGCGGTGTTGCCCTGTGCCGGGGGGCTGCGTCACGGCACCACGGGTTGTGACGCATAGTTGACTATTCTTTTACGCCGGACAAAGGGTTATTTCATGTTGCATCGTTACCTCATGTCGCATCGTTACCTCGGCATTGCTGTCCTGCTGGTTGTTCTGGTTGCCGGATGTGCGAAAAAACCGCCGGTCGAGGTGGAACCACCCGTTATCGAGCTAGAGCCTCCTGTTATTGAGGTGCCGGCCCTGACGCCGGTTGCCTGGGAACAGCTTGACGGCTGGGAAGAGGATCATCCGGCGCCGGCGCTGGAGGCCTTTCGGAACAGTTGTGTGTCCCTGCGCTGGCGGGAGGAATGGCGCGCAGTCTGCTCATTGGCCCAGCAGATCGATGCGGTCGACAGCCTGACCGTACGGAATTTTT
The DNA here is from genome assembly GCA_046484405.1 of Pelovirga sp. GTDB lineage: Bacteria > Desulfobacterota > Desulfuromonadia > Desulfuromonadales > Geopsychrobacteraceae > Pelovirga. Next base: position 17,470 of record JAWOIX010000036.1, on the reverse strand, counting down.
TCGAGCAGTATTTTGTTCCCCACCAGGTGCGTAACGCTGACGGCAGCAGCAGCGGTCTGATGACCGGCTATTATGGCCCGGAGCTGCGCGGCAGCAGGGTGCCGACCGAAGAATACCGCTATCCTCTGTACCGGCAGCCGGATGACATGCTGATTATCGACCTCGACGGGCTTTACCCCGAACTGGGAAACTACCGCCTGCGCGGCCGGGTCGAGGGCAACCGGGTCGTGCCCTACTTTGACCGTCGGCAGATCGATTTTGGTGAAGATCCCCTGACCGGCAGCGAGCTGTTCTGGGTCGCGGATCCGGTCGAACTGTTTTTTCTTCATATCCAGGGTTCGGGAAGCATTCTGCTGCCGGATGGTGAGAGTGTTGTGGTCAACTACGCCAATCAGAACGGGCACCCCTACCGTTCCATCGGCAAGCTGCTGCTTGACCGCAACGAAATGACCCGCGATCAGATGTCGATGCAGAATATCCGGCGCTGGGTGGAGCGCAACCCGCAGGCGGGGAAGCAGCTTCTGGCAGAAAATCCGAGTTACGTGTTTTTTCGCGAACTCCCCCCCGGCACCCAATCCCCGCCGGGAGCGATGGGTATACCCTTGACGCCTTTGCGCAGTCTCGCGGTTGATCCGCGGACCATTCCGCTGGGGGCGCCGGTCTTCCTGTCGACGACCTTTCCCGGTGCCGGGGATCTGCCGTTGCGCCAGCTGATGGTTGCCCAGGATACCGGTGGCGCAATCAAGGGACGCGTGCGCGGCGACTTCTTCTGGGGCATGGGAAACTCCGCCGGAGAATTGGCCGGGCGGATGCGCAACCAGGGGGAACTCTGGGTGCTGCTGCCGAAAGAGATGACGGCGACCCGGCAGTAACCGCCGCTGGTCGCGCCCGGCAAAGGAGCTGGAGATGGTGGAACAGCCCAAACATATTCTGGTCACCAGCGGTCTGGTGCGTAACACGAAAAATCAGCTGCTGCTGGTCAAGCATCGGATCCGTGGCTGGGAACTGCCCCAGGGGCGGGTGGAAGAAGGGGAAGGACTGATCTTTTCCCTGAGCCGGGAAGTTCTTGAGGAGACCGGAGTCACCCTCTGTCACGCGCGCCTGGCGATGATCTGGTCCAAGGTGACACATCCGGCCGCGGTCATCTTCTGCTTCATCGCCCGTTATGCCTCGGGCAGCCTGCAGCCAAGCGAAGAGACACCGGAGGTCATCTGGTCCAGCGAGGAGCAGGCGCGACGGCTGATCAGCCACCCGGTCACGCGTGACCGGGTCGAAGCGCTGTTGCATCATGACGGAACCTTGACCTTTCGCAGCTACGCGACCGGGCCCTACCGGATTCTCAACTGATCCGTCAGGGCGAAGCTGCGGCGTTCGGATGGGGGGCGCAATCCGCTCGACAACTCCGACCCGGCACTTCCCTTTCGAGACGTTCTCCCCCCTTGTTGATTGTTGTTCTCTTGCGGTTCTCTGCGCCGGGCGCATCCGGCCCTGTCGGGCCGTGGCAAAGACCGGCCTTCTGAAAAAGCCGGGGACGAGAACACACCAATGACCAGCGGCGGCGGCAATCCACCCGGCCGCCTCCAGGCCTGCAGTCGGCCGGTGTCCCTTGGCGACGCATGCCGCTGATATGATTGTGACGATGATGAACGAACATACGATAGTGATCCTTGCCCTGGTTCTGGTGGCCGGCATCCTGTGTCAATGGCTGGCGTGGCGGGTCAAGCTTCCGGCGATTGTCTTTCTCCTCGGATGCGGTATTGCCGTCGGGCCGGTGGCCGGCTGGCTGGACCCCGATCAGCTGCTCGGGGATCTGCTGTTTCCCTTCGTGTCTCTTGCCGTTGCGGTGATTCTGTTCGAAGGCAGCCTGACCCTGAAGTTCCGCGAAATTCCCGGACTTGCAAAGGTCATTCGCAACCTGATAACCGTCGGCGTCCTCATCAGCTGGCTGATTACCACCCTGGCCACCCGCTTTCTTCTTGAATTTCCCTGGGAAATTGCCTGTCTGTTTGGCGCCATTATGGTGGTCACCGGACCGACGGTGATCATGCCGATGATCCGCGCGGTCCGCCCGCGGGAAAATGTTGCCAATGTCCTGCAGTGGGAGGGGATTCTCATCGACCCGATCGGCGCCATTCTGGCGGTTCTGGTCTATCAGTTCATCATCACCGGCGGTTTTCAGGTGGGGGTTGTCGCCGGGTTGCTGGTGTTCGGCAAGATGCTGCTGATCGGTGTCCTTCTCGGCAGCATCGGCGGTTACCTGTTTGGCCAGCTCCTCCGGAAATACTGGATACCGCAGTTCCTTCACAACGTGATCGCCCTGGCCAGCGTCTGCGGCGTCTTCGCCATTTCGGATCTGCTGGAACCCGAGTCCGGATTACTGACGGTGACGGTCATGGGGTTGTGGCTGGCGAACATGAAAGAGATCGATCTGGAGAATATTCTTGATTTCAAGAAGAGTCTCAGCCTGTTGCTGATTTCCGTGCTGTTTATTCTGCTGGCGGCACGCATGGACCTGGCCAGTTTTGTCGAGCTGGGCTGGCCCGCTTTCGGTGTTTTTCTCGTCATTCAATTCCTGGTCCGGCCCCTGAGTGTCCAGCTGTGTGCCCTGGGGTCCAGGCTGAGCATGGCTGAGCGCCATCTGCTCTCCTGGATAGCGCCGCGGGGGATCGTCGCTGCTGCGATATCGTCCCTGTTTGCCATCAGGCTCGAAGCGCTTGGTTATGCCAGCGCCGTCCAATTGGTACCTCTCACCTTTTCGGTCATTATCGGAACGGTTCTGCTGCAGAGTGCCACCGCCGGCTGGCTGGCCAACCGGCTTGGCGCATCCGAGCCGGAACCGCGCGGTTTTCTGATCGTCGGGGCCAACCTCCTCGCCCGCACCATCGCCGCGGCATTGCAGGAACATGGTTACCGGGTGCTGTTGACGGATCAGGACTGGTCCTCCGTCAAGCAGGCGACAATGCAGGGGCTGCCTGCCTACTGGGGCAACCCGGTGTCCGAACATGCCGAGCGCCACCTCAACCTGGTCGGTATCGGTCATCTGCTGGCACTGTCGCCGAACCAGGAGCTCAATGCCCTGGCCGCACAGTACTACCGGCTCGAGTTCGACCCGGCACGCATTTACAGTATTCGCAACCGGCCTCCCGAAGGGGGGAAAAGTGGCAAGAAAACCCGGTTTCGTTACGGCGGCCGGGCGCTGTTCGGTGAGGACCTCTTCTATACGGATCTGGACGAGATGCTGAAGCGCGGTGCAGAGATCAAACAAACCCGCCTGACCAGTGCCTTCGACTACGACAGCTATCTAGAGCAACACGCAGGCCAGAGATTGTCATTATTTGCACTGGACGAGACCCGGCGGATCCACGTCCTCGCCGCCGATGCAGAGGTTGAGCCGAAAGCCGGCTGGACCATTGGCGCACTGACTCTCCCGGAGGATTCCCCGGCACCGGCAGACAAACCGCCGGCGAGCAACGACCAGGGCGACTTGGGGTCCTGCTGCCATGTTGACAAAAATCATGTATGATTAAAGGTGTGCGCTGATCGACGATGATGGTTTCGCGTCAAACGAAAGGAGTCCGCAGGGGATGAAGAAGCATACAGAACAGACGGCATCAGACTCATTGCAGGAGATTGAAAATCAGGAATGGCGCGAGTCCCTTGATTATGTTCTCAAGGAACAGGGCGCCGAGCGGGTCCGTCAGATTCTGCGCCAGCTGCAGATTCGTGCCCAGGAACAGGGGGTGAGTGTTCCCTTTACCGCCAATACCCCCTATATCAACAGCATCCCCCGGTCCCGGCAGCCGGTTTTTCCCGGCAACCGCGAGATTGAGCGGCGGATCAAGTCGATCGTACGCTGGAACGCTATGGCCATGGTCGTGCGGGCCAACCGCGAATCGAACGGCATCGGCGGGCACATTTCGACCTTTGCTTCGGCGGCCGCCCTGTGGGAGGTGGGTTTCAACCATTTCTGGCGCGGTCGCACCGATGACTTCATCGGTGACATGGTTTATTTCCAGGGGCATGCGGCACCCGGTGTCTATGCGCGGGCCTTTCTCGAGGGTCGCCTGAGCGAACAGGACCTGGAGAATTTCCGCCGCGAGCTGGATCCGCAGGGCGGACTCTCCTCCTACCCCCACCCCTTCCTGATGAAGGATTTCTGGGAGTTTCCTACCGTGTCCATGGGCCTGACCGCGTTGAGCGCCATTTACCAGGCGCGTTTCAATCACTACCTGGTCGATCGCGGCCTGCGCAAGTCGAGCGGTCGCAAGGTCTGGGCGATGCTCGGCGACGGGGAAATGGATGAGCCGGAATCCCTTGGGGCCATTACCCTGGCTTCACGTGAGAAGCTCGACAACCTGATCTTCGTAATCAACTGCAACCTGCAGCGTCTCGATGGCCCGGTGCGTGGTAACGGCAAGATCATCCAGGAGCTGGAAGCCGCCTTCCGCGGTGCCGGCTGGAACGTCATCAAGGTGATCTGGAGTGAAGACTGGGACCCGTTGCTGGAAGCGGATCGTTCCGGCAAGCTGGTACAGCGCATGGACGAGGTTCTCGACGGCGACATGCAGCGTTACACGGTCGCCAACGGGGCTTATGTCAGGGAGAAGTTTTTCGGCTGTTACCCGGAGTTGCTCGAACTCGTCAAAGGCTACAGCGATGAGCAGCTCGGCGCCCTGCGCCGGGGCGGTCATGACCCCGGCAAGGTCTACGCGGCCTTCAAGGCGGCGGTCGAGCACAAGGGCTCGCCGACGGTGATCCTCGCCCAGACGATCAAGGGCTACGGCCTCGGCGAGGCCGGTGAGGGGAAAAACATCACCCACTCGCAGAAGAAGCTCAACGAGGATGAACTCAAGGAGTTCCGCACCCGCTTCAACATCCCCATCAGCGATGACCAGATTGCCGCGGCGCCTTTTTACAAGCCGGCTGACGACAGCCCGGAGATGGTCTACCTGAAGGAACGCCGGGCCGCCCTCGGCGGATCCCTGCCGAAGCGGTTCTCCGGCAGTGAGCCGATGGCCTGTCAGACCGACTGGCTGGTGCAGGAGTATCTCGGCGGATCGGGTGAGCGGGAACTGGCCACGACAATGGCCTTTGTCCACCTGCTGGCCAAATTGCTCCGCGATGAGGAGGTCGGCAAGCTGATTGTCCCTATTGTTCCCGATGAGGCACGCACCTTCGGCATGGAGGCGCTGTTCCGCCAGGCGGGCATCTACAGTCACGTCGGGCAGCTCTATGAGCCGGTCGATAAGGGCAGCCTGCTGTTCTACAACGAAAAGAAGACCGGTGCGATTCTCGAGGAAGGCTTGAGCGAAGCCGGCTCCATGGCGAGCTTTATTGCCGCCGGCACCGCCTATTCCAGCAACCAGGTGCAGACCATTCCGTTTTACACCTTCTATTCCATGTTCGGCTTTCAGCGCGTCGGTGATCTGATCTGGCAGGCCTGCGACGCACGTGCGCGCGGCTTTCTCATCGGCGCCACGGCGGGCCGCACAACCCTCGCCGGCGAAGGGCTGCAGCACCAGGATGGTCACAGCCACGTCCTCGCCCTGACGCCGACCAAGGTCAAGGCCTACGATCCGGCCTTCGCCTACGAACTGGCCTTGATTATCCAGGATGGCCTGACCCGCATGTACTGCCACCAGGAAGATCTGATCTATTACCTCACCGTCACCAACGAAACCTACCTGATGCCGGCGTTGCCACAGGGCAAGGAGGTGCGTGAGGGGGTTCTCAAGGGGATCTATCGCTTCCGCGCGACCGGCCTGAAAGGGCGGCAGGCGACGGTGCACCTGTTCGGTAGCGGCGCCATCCTCAACGAGGTGATCAAGGCGCAGCAGCTGCTTGAGAAGGACTACGACGTGGCGGCGGATGTCTGGAGTGTGACCAGTTACAAGGAGCTCTACCAGGACGCCATTGACGTGGAGCGCTGGAACCTGCTGCACCCGGCCAAAAAGGCGCGCAAGCCCTACCTGGCACAGGTGCTGGAGAAGGAGGAAGGCATCTTTGTCGCGGCCTCCGATTACATGAAGGTGCTGCCGGCGGCCCTCGCCAAATGGATTCCGGGCCCGCTGCACTGTCTCGGAACCGATGGCTTCGGGCGCAGTGACAGTCGCGAGCGGCTGCGCGATTTCTTCGAGGTGGACAGTCGCTATATCGCCCTCGCCGCCCTTTACCAACTGGCCGGACAGGGGACCGGATCGATGAAAAAGGTCGAACAGGCGCTCAAGAATTTCGACATAGATCCCGACAAATTGAACCCGCACCAGGATTGAGGTGAAGCATGGCGATAGAAATCGTTGTTCCGCAAGTTTCCGATGGCGTCACCTCCGGCACCGTGACCTCTCTGGCCGTCGCGGTAGGCGACCAGGTCGAGGAGGATCAGACCCTGCTGGAGCTGGAAACGGACAAGGCGGTGGTGGCAATTCCCTCGCCCCAGGCGGGGAAAATCACGGAAATCCGTGTCGCAGAAGGAGACGAGGCCGCCGTCGGGTCAGTCATCATGCTGCTGGACGCTGGCGCGGCGTCAGCCGCTGAACCGGCCGCTGCCACGGAGGAGAAAGCGACAGACGACGAAGCGACAAGCGAGGAAGCGGCGGAGACAGAACCGGCAGAGAAAGAAACAACGCCTGCCCCGGCGCAGAAAGATTCCCCGGCCGGTGCGGATACAGCACCGCCGGCTGCGGCTTCCCTGGACCTGCGTCCGCAGCGCAGTGGCGACCTGGTCGCCCCGGCAGCGCCCTCGGTCCGGCGGATTGCCCGCGATCTCGGGGTGGATATCTACCAGGTGCAAGGCAGCGGGCCCGGCGGGCGGATCAGTGAGCAGGATGTGCGCAGCTTCGTGCGCAGTACCATGCTGCAGGTGACCGGCGGTGCCGCTGTGAGTGCCGGTGAGTTCCGCGGTCTGCATGCCCAGCGCCCCTTGCCCGATTTCAGCCGCTGGGGCGAGGTGGAACGCCAGCCCCTGTCGCGGGTGCGGCAGGTGACGGCGGATGCCATGGGCTACGCCTGGTCGACGATTCCGATGGTGACCCAGTATGACCAGGCGCAGGTCGACGAACTCGAGGATTTCCGGCGGCAATTCAACCGGACTGCTGCCGATCGCGACAAGCTGACGATGACGGCGATCCTGCTCAAGGTCTGTGCGGCGGCACTCAAACGCTTTCCCCAGTTCAACAGCAGTATCGACCTGGCCGCACAGGAGCTGATTCTCAAGCACTCCATCCATATTGGTGTCGCGGTCGACACCCCCGGCGGGCTGCTGGTGCCGGTCGTGCGCGATGCCGATGCCAAGGGGCTTGGCCGGCTGGCCGGCGAACTCAATGACCTGGCGGAAAAAACCCGCGAACGCAAGATTTCCCCTGCCGACATGGAGGGGGGGACATTTACCATCAGCAACCTGGGCGGGATTGGCGGAACCGCCTTCACACCGATTGTTTATGCGCCGCAGGTGGCCATTCTGGGCGTGTCACGCAGTGCCACGCAGCCGCATTGGAACGGCACGGAATTCGTCCCGCGGCAGTTGCTCCCCTTGAGCCTTACCTATGACCATCGCGTCATCGACGGCGCCGACGGGGCGCGGTTTTTGCGGTGGATCTGTGCCGCCCTGGAGCAGCCCCTGCATCTGGTCATGGGGGAGTGACAGACCTGTCATTGCGAGCCCGGATGCCGCACTCCCGGTTCCCTATCAACCCGGTCAGAAATGAGAGATCGTTATGAAAAAAGATATTGTCGTGCCGCAGGTTTCGGAAGGTGTTGAGTCGGGGACGGTGATTGCTGTCAGTGTTGCCGTCGGTGACCAGGTGGAGGCCGACCAGACCCTGATTGAACTGGAAACCGACAAGGCGGTGGTGGCGATTCCTTCTCCCGGTTCCGGCCGGATCAGTGCGCTGTCCGTGGACGTCGGTGATACGGTGGCGGTCGGGGGTGTTATCGCCGTGCTGGAAACCGCGGATGCGGGGGCCGCCTCTGCAGCGGAAGAGACGGCGGCAGACAAAAAGGAAGAAAAACAGGCAGAAAAAAAGGCGGAAGAAAAAAAGACGACAGAAAAAAAACCGGAAGCAGAGGCAGAGGACGCTGCTGCTCGATCCGCGCGGACAGCTGACGCGCGCCAACAACCACCGACCCCGCAACAGGCTCCGCCGGGGAAGGATCTGGTTGTGATTGGCGCTGGTCCCGGCGGCTATGCGGCGGCCTTCAAGGCGGCAGAGCTCGGCCTGGATGTCACCCTTGTCGATCCCGAAGCCAATCCCGGAGGGGTCTGCCTGCACCGCGGCTGTATTCCTTCAAAGGCCTTGCTGCATGTTGCCAAGCTGATCGCCGAGGCACAAGAAGGGGCTGCCATCGGGGTGACCTTCACCCCTCCGCGGATCGATATTGAACAGGTGCGCGACTGGAAAAACGCGGTGGTCGAAAAACTCACCGGCGGGCTGGGTGCCAAGGTGGAAAAACAGAAACTCACCTACCTGCGTGGTACGGCGCGTTTTCTCGATTCCACCACCCTGCAGGTGACCGACCTTGAAGGCAAGACCAGCGAACTGTCGTTCTCCCAGGCAATTCTCGCGACCGGATCGCGACCGATCATGCTTCCCGGTGTCGAAGCGGGAAGCCAGCGGATTATCGATTCCACCGGCGCCCTCGCATTGGCTGATCTGCCCGGGTCCCTGCTGGTGGTCGGCGGCGGCTATATTGGCCTGGAGCTGGGGTCCGCCTATGCGGCCATGGGCAGCAAGGTCAGCGTGGTTGAGATGACCGATGGCCTGTTGCCCGGATGTGACCGTGACCTGGTGTCCCTGCTCAAGCGCCGGCTGGATAAAAAGTTCGAGGAAATTCTCCTGAAGACCCGGGTGACAGAGCTGAAAGTACAGAAAAATGGCGTGGCGGTGACTCTCGAAGACAAAAAGGGGGACGTGACCAGGCGTCGTTTCGACAAGGTCCTGATTGCGATCGGGCGCAAGCCGAATACGGATAACCTGGATCTGGAAAAGACGGCCATCAAACGTAATGAACGTGGCTTTATCGAGGTGGACGGACAGCAGCGCACCGCCGAACCCCATATCTTTGCCATCGGCGACATTGCCGGCGAACCGATGCTGGCGCACAAGGCCTACGGCGAGGCGGAGGTTGCCGCCCAGGTTGCCGCCGGGCGCAAGGCGGTTTTCGAGCCCCGGGCGATCCCGGCGGTGGTCTTTACCGATCCGGAAATCGCCTGGTGCGGGCTGACGGAAACCGCCGCCCGGGAGCAGAAAATCAAGGTCAAAACCGCCAAGCTGCCATGGCGCAGTAACGGCCGCTGTCTCACTCTCGGACGCGATGACGGCATGACCAAGCTGATTGTTGATCCCGAGAATGACCGCATCCTTGGCGTTGCCGTGGCCGGTCCCGGGGCCGGTGAGCTGATCGCTGAAGGGGTTCTGGCGATGGAGATGGCCGCCCTGTCAGAGGATCTGCGCAGCACCATCCATCCCCACCCGACCCTGTCGGAAACTTTCTACGAAGCCGCCCAGATGCTGTTTAAATAAATGCCGGCCGGGAGGTTTTAAAACCTCCCGGCCGGCGCCGCGGGAGCGGCAGCAAAAGCGTGCACGGTCAGGCCGGCCGGCGGTCACAGGTCCGTGCAGCGCGCTGCACAGTTCGTGGCGGCATGGCCGTGTCGCTGTTCCCGCATCGTTTGCGTTACCCGTCAGTTGACATGGCAGTCGCGACAGCGGGTTGGCCCCTGGTTCTGTTCCTTGTGACAATCAATACAGGCACTGTGAAAGGTGTCCTTGGTATTGGGAATTCCCTCGTTCACCCCGTGACAGCTGCTGCACTGGACGAACTCGCCGGTATGGTGACAACTGGCGCAGTCGGTGACCTGTTCATGACTGGTATGGTTGAAGGTCACGGTACCGAACTTCGGAGTGAATGACACTTCCGCCGGGGCGTTGCTGCTGGCAACGACCAGGGTGGCGGCAGCGCTGATCAGACCTGTGGCAAGCAGCAGAACAATAAGTTTTTTCATGGCATCCTCCTTGTGGATTGCAGAGACCCCTGTGGTCATCCTTTGTTGCTATCCTGTCACAGCCACTTTCCTGGTTCATTCGACATCTGTTGGAACGTCACTAGATGTCGGGTTGTAAGCCGGTGATTTCAGTATCTTGTGAGCGGCCGCGGCGCAGCAGACGGCAAAAGGTTCGCGGAGTTTTTTACCACCGGCGCGCAGATGTTATACTTTCTGCCAGAGACAGGGGTTCGCTCCCGCGGCCGCAAGCCCTCAATACCGAGGGCGCGTAGCCGGGACACAGTGATGAGGTTTTAAGCGGAGGAACAATGACAATGAGAACGGTTAAACAGGTGGCGCTGGTGGCGCTGGGGGTGTTTCTTGCCGTGCTGATCCTGCAGAATACCGCCCCGGTGAGAATGCAGTTTCTCTGGCTGGCGGGGGAAATGCCGGCGATCGTGCTGTTGTTTCTCACCGCGACAGGAGGATTTGCCATGGGGATTATCGTCGCCCTGCTGTGGAAAGGGCGGACAGGCAGCAAGTCAGAGCTGCCAGGTGACCAGGGCAGGGGAGACGCATCGGGGACTGGACAGGGGTCCGTATCTTAGCGGATAGCGCTCTTAAAGGGGGGGTAAAAGGAGTTTCTCATGGAGACCCTGACGGAGATGTTTCACTGGCTGGTCGATGTGTTGCAGTGGCCCATCGTTGAGACGACAGACACCCGGATCACCCTCTGGTCGCTGATCTCCTTCATCGTTCTGGTCGGTATGCTGTTCTGGGTGTCCCGCCGGCTGCAGCGGTGGCTGGCGGAAGGCCCGCTGCTGCGTGTGCGCCTCGACGATAGTGTCCGCTACGCAGTGGGCAGCCTGGTGCGTTACCTGGTGCTGTTGGTCGGCCTGCTGGTCATTCTGCAGACCGTCGGCATTGACCTGACCACCTTCAACGTGCTGGCCGGCGCCATCGGTATCGGCGTCGGCTTCGGTCTGCAGAACGTGGTCAGCAATTTCATTGCCGGTTTGATCATCATGTTTGAGCGGCCGGTGAAAATCGGTGACCGTATCGTCGTCGGCGGGGTCGAGGGCAATGTTGTCGAGATCGGCGCGCGCAGTACCAGGGTGCTGGACAACGATAATATTGCGGTGATTGTCCCTAACTCCAAGTTCATCACCGACAACGTCATCAACTGGAAGTACAACAACAACCAGGTACGCTTTCGCATTCCCGTTGCTGTCGCCTATGGCAGCGATGTCCACCGTGTTGCTCAGGTGCTCCTGGAGGTGGCCGCCGCTGATACCGATGTGCTGAAGGCGCCACCGCCGGCGGTGAGATTTATGGAATTTGGCGATAACGGCCTGCACTTCGAACTGCGCGTCTGGTCAGTGAGCCAGGTGGACCACCGGGGAATACTGACCAGTAATCTCAATTTTGCCATCTACGACAGTTTCACCCGCGAAGGGATCGAATTTCCGTTCCCGCAACGGGATCTGCACCTGCGCAGCGGGGTTCTGGAAGTGCGCCGCGCCGGCCCGGCGCGTGACGAATAATCCGCGCGCGCAACCCACAGTGACAAGAACTGCTGCCTGCGGAGGTCAAACAACAATGATACGAAAACTGTCCGCAACGCTTCTGCTGCTGCTCACCGGCTGCGTTACGGTTCCCGAGGGGATCCGTCCGGTGACGAATTTCGAGCTCGAACGTTACCTGGGGACCTGGTACGAAATCGCCCGCCTGGATCATCCCTTCGAACGTGGCCTGAGCCGGGTCAGCGCCCATTACAGCCTGCGCGACGACGGCCGCGTCCGGGTGATCAATCGTGGTTACCTGGAGGCCGAGGAGCGCTGGAAAGAAGCGGAAGGGGTTGCCCGTTTTGTCCGGCAGGCGGATGAAGGATTTCTCAAGGTGTCCTTTTTCGGCCCCTTTTATGGTGCCTACGTTGTGTTTGCGCTGGATCAGCAGGACTACCACTACGCCCTGGTGAGTGGCCCCGACCGTTCCTACCTGTGGCTGCTGGCGCGCGAGCCGCACATCGACGAGGCCTTACGGAACATGCTTGTCGCCAGGGCGGCGGCTGCGGGCTTTGCTACCGATCAACTGATCTTCGTTGCCCACCCGTGACTGGGCCAGCGGCCCCGTCTGCCGGCAGGGGGGCTGCCGTGTGTCCCGGTGCGCCGCGGTGCTAGCCGAACACCGACCAGTCCATCTTCTGCGCAAGGAGGTGCACCGCCTCGGTTCCGAGACGCGAATTGCCGAGCTTTGTCAATCCTGGTGACCAGACGGCGATAGCGGCCTTGCCGGGAACAATTGCCAGGATCCCGCCGCCGACACCGCTCTTCCCCGGCAGACCGACCCGGTAAGCGAAATCCCCCGATCCGTCATAGTGGCCGCAGGTCATCATCAGCGCATTGATCCGCCGGATACGCGCCGCTGAAATCAGTTGCGGCGTGTCCGGGGCATTGACCAGAAAACGGCCCGCCATGGCGAGCTGGCGACAGCTCATTTCAATGGCGCACTGGTGAAAGTAGGTTCCCAGGGTGAGCTCGGGGGAATGGGTGAGGTTGCCGAAGCTGCGCAGGAAATGGGCCAGGGCAAAGTTGCGGTGACCGGTGTTTTTCTCCGACAGCGCCACCTTGTCATTGATGTAGATGTCGTCGTCGGCAGCGTTGCGGATAAAGCCCACCAATCCCGCCAGGGCCTCGGCAGGGGAGCTGCGCGCGAGGATGACATCGGTGACGACGATCGCCCCGGCATTGATAAAGGGATTGCGGGGGATCCCGTTTTCGTGTTCGAGCTGGAGGATGGAATTGAAGGCATGACCCGAGGGCTCGCGCCCGACCCGCTTCCACAGCTGGTTGCCGACCTGCCCGAGGGCCAGGGCCAGGGTGAAGACTTTGGAGATGCTCTGGATGGAAAAGGGGATGTCCGCATCGCCGACACTGCAGACCTGGCCGTTTGCCAGCGCGACGGCGAGACCGAAACGGTTGGGATCGATGGCCGCCAGTTCGGGAATGTAGGAGGCCACTTCGCCACGGTCGGTGCGTCCGGCCATCTCCTGGTAGATCTGATTGAGAATTTCTTGCAAAGACATGGCTGGACAAGGTCTCCTGCGGCGGCTGGTGATGACAGGGAAAAACTCTGGCTTTGCACTGTACGGCGCCGCAGGGGGCGCGGTCAACCGGAAGTGCTCAAAGGGTCCCCTGCGGCGCCGGACAGCGGTCGGTAGTGACTCTCCCGGTTATGGCTTGCGCAGTAGTCCGGCCAGTTCCAGCTTGAGATCAAAAACGGCCTGAAGAATCACCGGCAGGCTGTTGCCCAGCCGGTGGTCGTCATCCACCACCAGCAGGCGGTCACCGAAGGGATAACTGACGGCCAGCGGGACGACCCTATCCGCGCGGCCGTGAATGACCCTGGTGGGGGGCAGGCTGTCCAGGTCGAGAGTGTTCGCAGCGTCGCGGTGCAGTGCCGGGGCACAGAGGACCAGCCCGGCAACGGCTTGCGGCAGCGCCTGATGGAGCAGCAGGGCCAGCAGGCCGCCCATGCTCGAGCCAACCACGAGAAACGGCAGCGTCGCACCGGAGATCTGCCGGCGGATAACGGCCAGACGCTGCTGCTCGTCGGCGATACCGCTGCAGTCGGGTGCCAGAACCTCACCGAAGACCTGTTCCAGTGCCTGGCATTTGCTGCCCCGCGGTCCTGATTCAAGGCCATGAAGAAAAAGCAGTTTCATCGGTTTTCCCTTGTTGTTTTTCCGGGCTGGACGGTCCGCTCGCCAGGTTTGGCGAGGACTTGTCACCTGATTTGACCGGCGTGAATCCGGCTGCCGGTGCGTGGCATGCTCAAAAAGCTTACCACGTCGTCGCCGGGACCGCGAGCGACCTCGCCCGCCACCTTGTTGCCCTCCCCGCAGGCCGCGTTCCAGGGCTGCGACGATCAGTAGCTCCAGGCCTGCGCCGGCTATCCCGCCGCACTGATTTTTTGCAGAAATATTACAATTCTTATCTTCATTTGTTGTCTATATCATGTATAATTCCTTTCCGTGTCACACAATATATAGTGTTTGTCCCAGATTCCAGGAGGTTAGGTCGGTATGGCGAAACGTTATCGGGTGATTAAACGCAACGGGGAATCTGCTCCGCTGGATATCGCAAAGATCCGCAAGGTGATTCAGTGGGCCGCCGAAGGACTGGACATCAACCCGATCAAGCTGGAGTCAAGCCTGGGGTTTCATTTTCGCAACAACATGACCACCGGCGAGATTCATGAAACGGTGATCGAAACCTCCCTGCGTCTCACCTCCATCGAGGAACCGGACTGGCGTATCCTTGCGGCGCGACTGAAACTGGTCGATTTTTACAAGCGGGTCCATCTCGCACGGGGGATTCCCTATGAATATCGATATCCAAGTTACTGCGCCACGGTCAGGGATTTTGTCGCCAAGGGAATTTACTCGCCGGTTCTGCTGGAGAAGTACTCCGACAAGGAACTGCACAAGGCCGGGCAGTTTCTCAGGCAGGAATACGACTACGATTATGACTACGCCGGCATCAGCCTGCTGATCAAGCGTTACATGCTCGAGTACAACAGCCAGGTGATCGAGATGCCCCAGGAGGCGCTGCTCACCATCGCCCTGTTGATCGAACAGAATCAGCCCGCCCTGGTGCGTCTGCAGCGGGTTCGCGATACCTACAGCATGCTGGCACGGCGGAAAATTTCGCTGGCCACTCCGATTCTCATCAACCTGCGCCGTCCCAACGGCAACCTGTCAAGTTGTTTCATCACCGCCTTTGACGATGACACCAACAGTATCTTTCACACCTTTGAGCAGGTCGGGCAGATCAGCTCAGGTGGCGGAGGGGTCGGGGTGAGCATCAGCCGGATCCGTTCCCATGGCGCACGGATCCGCAATTCCCTCGGGCGCGCCGGCGGGGTTGTGCCCAATATCCGCGTCGTCAACGATATTGCCCTCTACTTCAACCAGGGGGGGAAACGCGCCGGAGCGGTGACAGTGGCGCTCGACAGCTGGCATCTCGATATCGAGGATTTTCTCGAAATCCAGACGGAAAACGGTGACCAGCGGCGCAAGGCCTATGACGTTTTCCCCCAGGTTGTCGTGACGGACCGATTCATGCGGGCGGTGGAGCAGGGCGAGGACTGGTACCTCTTTGACCCCCACGAAGTGCGCAGCAAATATGGCTACGAGCTCGCCGACCTGTGGGGAGACGCATTTGAACAGGCGCTGGATCATCTCTATGCCGAGGTCGCCGCCGGGCGCATCGAGCTGTTTGAAAAGGTCAGCGCCAAGGGGCTTTACAAGCAGATCATGAAGGTGCAGATCGAAACGGGAATGCCCTACATCGCCTTCAAGGACACGATCAACCGTGCCAATCCCAACAAGCATGTCGGTATCATTCCCTGTACCAACCTGTGCGTGGAATCCTACTCGGTGGTCAAGCCGTCGCTCATCGGAGCCCAGCGCTTCGACGGAACCACCCTCTGCCGCGACGTCGAACCGGGGCTGGTGCATACCTGTAACCTGGTGTCGATCAATCTGGCCAACCTGGAGGATGATGAACTGTCGGCGGCCTGCGAAACCTCGGTGCGGATCCTCGATAACTGTATCGATATCACCGATGTGCCGGTGGCCGAAGGGCAGCGTCACAACGAGTTGCTGCGCACCATCGGGGTCGGACTGATGGGGCTTGCCGATTACCTGGCCCGGCGCGATATTCCCTATGCCGGTTCGGCAGACCAGGTGGAAAAACTGGCGGAAGCCTTTGCCTACCACTGTACCTCCGCCAGCTGTCAGCTGGCCGAGGAGCGCGGTGCCTATCCCCTTTATGCCGGCAGCGAGTGGTCGCAGGGGCGGATTCTCTGCCGTGACCAGCAGTGGTTTGCCGAACATGGGAGCCTTGACTGGAATGAGCTGTTCGAGCGGATCGCCACCCATGGCATCCGCAACAGTCACATCACCGCCATCGCCCCGAACACGAGCAGTTCCATTGTCCAGGGGTGCACTGCGAGCATTCTGCCGATCTTCAGCAAGTTCTACATCGACAACAACAGCAACGGAACCGTGCCCATCGTCCCTCCCTTCATCAAGGAGAAGCTCTGGCACTACCAGGAGTCAAAGCATATCGATCAGCGGATTGTTGTTGACCTGGTGGCGCGGATGCAGACCTGGGTCGATACCGGCATCTCCATGGAGCTGCTGTTCAACCTGAACAATAACCTGACGGCCAAGGATATTTACGAAACCCACCTGCAGGCCTGGAAAAAAGGGTGCAAGGCGATTTACTATACCCGCAGCATCCAGAAAAACAGTAATGTGATGACGGACAAAGAGGAATGCGTTTCCTGCGCGGGCTAGAATACAGTACAGCGCCGGAGCGCCTGGTCCCGCGCAGGTGGGGCTGGTAACCAAGGGAAAAAACAAGGAGTAATCGGTATGGAGCCTAAGCGCCTGTTCAATCCGCAAGGGGATGATTCCCTCGAAACCCGCCGGATCATCGGCGGCAACAGTACCAACATTTTCAATCTTAACAATGTGCGCTACCAGTGGGCCAATCGTCTTTATCGCAACATGATGGCAAATTTCTGGATCCCGGAGAAAACCGACCTGTCCAGCGATCTCGAGCCCTACAAGCATCTGACTATCGAAGAGCGCCAGGCCTACGATGGCATTCTTTCGTTTCTTATCTTCCTTGACAGTATCCAGACCAACAATCTGTCCAATATCAACGACTTTATCACTGCGCCCGAGGTCAACCTGCTGCTCGCCATCCAGCAGTACCAGGAGGCGATTCACAGCCAGAGCTACCAGTATATTGTCGAGTCGATTATCCCGGCGGACCGGCGCAATTCCATTTATGACAAATGGCGTACCGACAAGGTGCTGTTTGAGCGCAACAAATATATCGCCCAGATCTATCAGGATTTCATCGATGCTCCCACCCAGGAACACCTGTACCGGGCGATTATCGCCAACTACCTGCTTGAGGGGCTCTACTTTTATAATGGCTTCAACTTCTTTTACAACCTGGCCAGCCGCCACCTGATGCTCGGCACTTCGGAGATCATCCGTTACATCAATCGTGACGAACTGACCCACTGTGTCCTGTTCGAGCTGATTGTCCGTGAGATCCGTGAACTCGATCCCGGGTTTTTCCCCGTCGCGGAGGTCGAGACCATGTTCCGCACCGCAGTCGAGCAGGAGATTGCCTGGACCAGCCATATCATCGGTGACGGCATCCTCGGCATCAGTGAGGAGACCACGGAGATGTACACCCGGTGGCTCGCCAATGAACGCTGGAACAAGCTGGGGTTCACCGGCAAGTTGTACGACGGGTACGATAAAAATCCCTACATCCACCTGGAGAAGCTCGCTGATACGGAGGGCGAGGGGAGCGTCAAGAGCAATTTTTTCGAGTCCACCGTTTCCGCCTACAACCAGTCCTCTGTTCTGGATGGCTGGGATGATTTCTGAACGGTTCGGTC
>JAWOIX010000153.1:0-2967 GCA_046484405.1 Pelovirga sp. | reverse complement strand
AGGCGGTTGACGGTGCTCGGCGCATCGTTGGTGTGCAGGGTGGAGAGGACCAGGTGCCCGGTCAGGGCGGCCTTGACGCCGATTTCCGCCGTTTCAAAGTCGCGGATCTCACCGATCATGATGATGTCGGGATCCTGGCGCAAAAAGGCGCGCAGGGCGGCGGCAAAGTTGAGGCCGATCTCTTCGTGCATCTGCACCTGGTTGATGCCGGCAAAGTTGAATTCCACCGGATCTTCCGCCGTCGAGATGTTTTCACTGACCTTGTTCAGTTCCGACAGGGCGGAGTAGAGGGAGACGGTTTTCCCGCTACCTGTCGGGCCGGTCACCAGGACCATGCCGAAGGGCTTGTGAATCTCGCGCTTGAACCATTCGAGCGCTTTCTCCTCGTAGCCGAGCATGGTCATGTCGAGCTGCAGGCTGCTTTTATCGAGCAGACGCAGGACGACTTTTTCGCCGAACAGGGTCGGCAGGCAGTTGACCCGGTAGTCCATCTCCTTGCCCTGGCCGAGCTTGATCTTGATGCGGCCATCCTGGGGCAGGCGGCGTTCGGCGATGTCGAGGTTGGCCATGATCTTCAGACGCGAGGTGATGGCGTTCTTGAGCTTGCGTGGCGGCTTCATCACCTCGTAGAGGACCCCGTCGATGCGATAACGGACGCGGAACAGCTGCTCATAGGGTTCGATATGGATATCGGAGGCTTTTTTCTTGATGGCGTCGGTGAGAATCAGGTTGACCAGCTTGACCACCGGGGCGTCCTCGCTGGCCCGCTCGATTTCCTTGATATCCTCGAATCCTTCTTCATCAATCAGTTCGAAGTCGAAGTCATCCAGGTTGCTCAGGGCATCCGCCATCGCGGCGGCCTGGTCGTAATATTTGTCGATGGCTTCCTTGACCGCGGCCTCGGGGGCCACCACCACCTCGACATTGTAGCCGGTCATGAACTTGACATCGTCGATAGCAAAGATGTTGGACGGATCGGCCATCACCACGATCAGGGTCGAACCGGCGCGATTGATGGCAATGAGCTGGTATTTCTGGGCAACTTCCGCAGGGATCAGCTTGACCACCGCCGGATCGGCATCAAACTGGGATAAATCGATGGAGGGAACGCCGTAGTGCTTGGAAAGGAAGGTCGCGAGATCATGTTCCTGGACATAGCCGAGCTGGACCAGCGCCGCACCGAGGCGGATTCCCGCTTTTTTCTGCTCGGCTGTCGCTTTGGCCAGTTGATCATCGGAAATCAGCTGGTTCCTGACCAGCAATTCACCCAGTCGGCTGGTACTCATGCCGTTATCCCTTTCCGTCCATATTGGTCTGTCGCTGATATTCGAGCAGTTGCCGACACATAAAACCCGCCGGGGGCGAGCGGTCCGTCCACAGTCGGAAGGCGTCCTCACCCTGGGCGGCCAGGAGGGTGAAACCATCAACCGCCGGCAGCCCCAGCGCGTGTGCGGACCTGGCCAGCGGGGTTCCGGTCATGGAATATACCATATCATATATTAATGCGCTACCTTTAATGTTCTCCAATGGAAGAAAATTCAGGGTCTCGCCATGCAGCCCCAAAGAGGTGCTATTGACGATCAGATCCGCCTCTGCCACGGCCGTAAAAAATGCCGTTTCCTGGTAGTCCGTCGCGGTCAACTGCTGACCGGCAAAGGCCGGATGAAAAGCAGCGAGGAGCTGTTCGGCCCGCCCGGGATCACGGTTGGCCACGGTCAGGGAGGCAACCCCCGCAGCGATCAGGGCCTGGGCGGCAGCGCGGCCGGCGCCGCCGGCACCAAGCAACAGCGCCTTGCGGGCGCGCGGCTCAAAGTGCAGCTCCTGCCGCGCCGAGCGCAGAAAGCCGCTGGCGTCAGTGTTGTAACCGGTGAGAAGACCGTCGCGGTTGACCACCGTGTTGACCGCACCGATCTGCGCCGCCACCGGGTCGAGGTGATCAAGCAGCGGCAGAATCGCTTGCTTGTGCGGAATGGTGACATTGATGCCGGCGATTCCCATGCTCCGCACCCCGGCAACCGCCCGCGGCAGATCCTCCGGCCGCACATGAAACGCCACGTAAACCGCATCGATGTGAAAATGCCGGAAGGTCGCGTTATGCATCACCGGCGACAACGAATGCGCAACAGGGTCACCGAAGACACCGTAAACTTTGGTTTTGCCTGTTATTGGGGTTGAGGGGATGACATTTGACATTGGTAATTAAATCGTCCGTGGTCGGTGGTCAAAAGCGGTCAGCCGCTAGCGCTGCGTCAACGGCTACGCCGTGTCAGGCCGCTAAAGCGGCCGTCATTGGTTGAACCGTCCGTTGTCCGGGGTTCGTGGTCCGTTGTTAAAGGCGGTCAGCCGCTTCGCGGCGTCAACGGCTGGCGCCGTGTCAGGCAGCTAGCACGGCCGTCACTGGTCACTCGTCACTCGCGTCTGCCTTTTGACTTCTGAATTCTGGCTTCTGGCTTTCGGTTTTCTCTCCGCCTCAGCTTCTCTGCGTCTCAGCGTTAATTTTTTTGCCTTACATTCTGGATTCTGTCTCCCGAATTCTGGGTTCTGTTTTAAAGTTATTCTCTGCCTCTCAGCTTCTCCGCGCCTCTCCGTTAAATCTTCTGGACTTTGATTCTAACTCCTGACTTCTAACTCCTGTATTCAGTATTCTGACTCCTGAATTCTGCCCCAAAATCACTCCCCTGCCCCGCCGGCGAGATATTCCTGGTACTGGATCACCTGGACCTGCTGGAGGATCTGGCGGGCCTTGAGGACGTCCTTGGCGATGGCGGCGGAGAGTTCGGTGAAGTTGGCGAAGGTGCGTTCCTCGCGCAGGCGTTCGATAAAGTAAATCCGCAGCTTTTCGCCGTAGAGGGAGCCGCTGTAATCGAGGAGGAACACTTCGATGGTCACGTCATCGCCACCGAAGGTCGGCCGGTAGCCGACATTCACCACCCCGCCGTACTCCTGGTCGCCGTGGCGCACCTTGAC
>JAWOIX010000067.1:0-2914 GCA_046484405.1 Pelovirga sp. | reverse complement strand
ATCAGATGGATCGCTTTTTTGCCGATCACTCCGGCGATATCGCCCTGCTCGGTGTGAATGCTGACGCGCTGGCCCGGAGACAGATGGGGGTCGACGCCACCAATGGCCCCGAAATAGATGAATCCGCGATCATCGACAAACTGCACCATGAAGCCGATCTCGTCACAGTGTCCGGCGAGCATCACGCGGGGACCGCCGGTGCCTTTAAGACAGGTGATAAGGTTCCCCATGACATCGGTGGTCATGCTGTCGACAACCCCTTCAAGCTGGCGGCGGATGAGGCGCTGAACCGGCTGTTCAAAGCCGGAAGGACTCGGCGTTTCAACCAGCTGGCGCAGAAATGTAAAATTCTGAAAACTGTTCATCCGCGTGCCTTTGCCCGTTTGACCAGCGCCGCGGAATTTTTCTGTGCCTGGAGAAACTGCTCTTCCGTCATCGCCGCACCCAGGGCAATGCGCCGCATCTGTTCCGCCGACACCATGTCGCCGGGGGCGTGGGTGTCATTGTTGATGACCAGTCTGGCGCCATACTTGTGTGCCAGACGGGCGACATGACCGTTAGTCAGGCTGTGCCCCTTGCGTGTGGTAATTTCCAGGCAGACGTCCATTGCGGCGGCAAGCTGAACCTCCTCGGCGCTGATCAGACCGGGATGGGAGAGAATATCGACCCCCGCCTTGATCGCCGCCAGATTGGTTCCCGGCATCACCGGTTCAACGATGGTTTCGCCGTGAACGACAACCAGCTGGGCGCCATGATCACGGGCCAGCTTGACCGCATCGGCGAGGTTGGCCGGGGCAACGTGGGTCAGTTCGACCCCGGCGAGGACCTCCATGCCGTTCGCGTCACCGAGTTCATCCACGACCCCGACAATATTGGCGAGGAGCCAGGCAGTGTTGCTCTTGTCGGCATGATCGGTGATCGCCATGGCACGGTAGCCGGCCACTGCCGCGCGGCGGACCAGTTCCGCCGGTACCAGTTCGCCATCACTGAAAAAGGTATGAGTATGCAGATCGATCATAGCAGGACTCCTGCGGGCTCGCGATGTTCCTCGCGTTCACCCAGGTGCGAGTTGCGCAATACTTTGGCGATGGTGATCGGGACGATCTGGCCGACCAGATCTGCCGGACCGGAGAAGTTGACGATGCGGTTCCACACCGTCCGGCCGAACAGCTGTCCTTCTCCCTGCTTGCTTGCGCCTTCAACAAGCACCGGCAGAATGCGCCCGGCGTCCTGTTGCCAGATCTGACTGCTGATCTGCTGCTGCAGGGCGAGCAGGCGGTCGAAACGCTGCTGTTTCTCGGCGGCGGAGACCGGGTCGGCCATCTGCGCCGCGGCGGTCTCGCTGCGCGGTGAATAAAGAAAGGTGTAAGCGTCGGCGTAGCCGACCTCAGCGACCAGATCAAGGGTCGCCTGAAAGTCCTCTTCCGTTTCACCGGGGAAACCGACGATGATATCGGTACTCAGACGGATGTCCGGACAGACCGCCTTGAGCCGGCGGACCTTGTCAAGATAGTCGGCGGCGCTGTAACCGCGGTTCATCAAGGCGAGAATCCGGTCGGAACCACTCTGGACCGGCAGATGCATCTGTGGGCAGAGGGTCTTCAGACGGGCAAAACATTCGATCAGTTCGGCAGTGATGTCCTTCGGGTGCGAGGTGGCAAAGCGCAGGCGCGCAAGCCCGGGAATGGCATCCACCGCATGGAGCAGCCCGGCAAAGGAGAATTCATCGGCGCCCTTGATCCCGTAGGAATTGACATTCTGACCGAGCAGGGTGATCTCCCGCACGCCGCTGTTGACCAGGCTCCGCACTTCTTCCAGGATTTCCCGGCTCGGACGACTGATTTCGCGGCCGCGCACATGCGGGACAATACAGTAGGAGCAGAAGTTGTCGCATCCCTGCATCACCGTGACAAAGCGCGTAACGCTCTCGCCGGCGCTGCGCTCGGGGAACAGGTTGAGGCGGGTGTCACGATCCAGGAATTCGGTTGCGCTGGAACGCCGCCGGGTTGTCTCTACCTCGATGATCATCTCCGGCAACCGGTGAATATTATGGGTGCCGAAGACAAGATCAAGGTAGGGAACGGTCTGCAACATCTTTTCACCCTCCTGCTGGGCGACGCAGCCGCCGACGCCAACGATCAGGCCAGGACGTTTGTCCTTGATCGGCTTGAAACGCCCCAGGTGCCCGTAGACCTTGCGCTCGGCCTTATCGCGGACGGAGCAGGTATTGAGAAGAACCAGGTCGGCCTGTTCGGCCGAATCGACCGGCTGGTAGCCGATCCCCTGCAACAGGGTGCTGATCTGTTCCGAATCGACCACGTTCATCTGGCAGCCGAAGGTTTCAAGGTAAAATGCTTTCATTGGGTCGCTGTCGTTTCCATCAAGTAAAAGGGTGTAAAGCAAACGTTGATGATAGTCCTAAAAATCTGCCGGAGTCAAACGCGATTGCACGACGTCCACCGGCGCGCCGGTGTGCAAGTGCGCGAGGACAGCCTGCGGCTCTTCAAGGCATTCCAGGACGACGGGCCGGCGCCCGAACACCAGGTCAATACTGGCAAGCCGTCTCCCGTAAGCACGCACTGTGAGACGGCTGAGCTGAACCAGAGGGTATTCTTCCAGGGTGTCGCCGCGCCGGACCAGCAGACGGCGATCGGTCAGGGCGTAGAAGAGACATTCCCACCGCCGGCGTTGCCACAGCAGACGCCCGGGCCCGAACACGAGACCGGTCACGGCCAGCAGCAGCGTCACCAGCCACCCGGTACCGCCGACCGCGGGACGGGCCAGCCACAGCAGCAACAGAGCCGCCAGCGCCAGGCCAGTCGCCGTCAAGGCGGAACGCCAACAGCGGAAAACATAACAACGCGGCGCCGGGCGTCCCTGCCAGAGCAGCCGCTCGGCAGACTGCAGCGGCCAT
>JAWOIX010000022.1:0-8818 GCA_046484405.1 Pelovirga sp. | reverse complement strand
GCCGGCACCGGAGGTGGCGGCAAACGCGGACGAGGAAGAGGCGAACAGGGCGATGAGGGCGGCTTGCAGTGTGCGTTTCATGATGTCCTCCATGCAAAAGGCTGGCAATCAGCGTTGAATGTTTGGTGGTTGTTCTGCGACTGGTTTGCGATTGACCTGATAGAAAGCGAAGACCGTGCCAGGTTTTTTGGCGGGGGCGAAAAAGATGTCAAGCTATTGAAATTGTTCGAATAAATAAGTAAAGGCGGGGGTGCGTGGGCGCTGGCGCAACCGCTGTCTGTATAGCGACAACATACAGCCTGACGAAAGAAAAGCCTGCTGCTGCCCGCCCCTGGCGGATAACACCATGAAATGACGAGACTTTTTTCTGTATGGAAAAAATATCCGCGAGCCCTGCGGAGATATTTTATTTATTCTGGGCGGCCTCGGGGCTTTTTTGCCGGGACACCTTGCGCCCGCAATGCCCGCGTATCTGTCGCCATCCGGGGCAGGACGCCTTGTGCCGGGGACCCGCATCTCTGGTGGCGTTAACAGCAGGGCAACGGCTGACCAGATTCTTTATGTTTTAGCGGCTGTCTCCGCGGTTGCCCCCGGTTCTGGTTCGCGCCGCAGCGCTTTGAGGGCTTTGAGCAGAACGCTGATGTCATGGTCCCCGCGATAGACCGGGGTGACGGGCCGCGAAAGGTTGAGCAGTCCGAAGACCGCCATCTGGGCAGATCGCACCGAATACTCGACGGTAAACACGCAGTCGTGGGGGATCTCGACGAACTGGCCCAGAAAGGCGAAATTGACCGCTCCGCGCGGGATCACCGCCGGGCGATCCCCGGGTGCACGGGGCATGAATTCACTGTCGATGTACGGCATCATGCAGGGAACGCAGTTGATCCTGTCCTGCAGTGGCAGCATCATCTCGGTGATCCCCAGGTGGGCAAACAGCTCGGCGAGGATCTCTGCGCCGCTGCAGTCGGTCATCGGCTTTGCCACAAAATTCCCCGGCGCATCGGGGCGCAGGCCGTCCCCCCAGAAGACGTTGACATCCGTGGGCTGGTTGCGAAAATGCGGCTGGTGGGCGAGGACCACCGACATCAGCCAGTTGGAATCGGTGAAGCTCACCAGGCCGCCGGTCCCGGGGCGGTTGCCGGTAAAGTTCTCCATGTGCCGGAAAAAGGTTGGATCCGTCAGGGTCACGGTAAAGGACATCCATTTCGATTTGTCCGGACTTCCACAGAAGACCTGCGGCTGACCAAAGCTGCTGTCTTTTATGGCAATGCGTTCCCACAACCGCCATGCCCCGGCCGGACTTTTCGGCAGCAAGGGTGCCGGCGCGGTCATCGAACCGGTGGCGGAGCTCTCGACGATCGAACCCAGGGTGATGAACAGGCGGTCATCTGCCCCCAGAGTAATAGCCTGGTGCGCCTCTGCCTCACGGAAATGCAACGCGGTGGCGCGCTTGACCGATGCGCTGATGGCGAAATCGACATCGGTCACGGCACTGTTCATGACAAAGTTGACGCCCTGCTCCTTAAGCCAGGCTGTAAGCGGTAGGACAACGGAGTCATACTGGTTGTAAAGCGTCCGCATGATCCCCTCAAGCCGGTTGAATCCCGGCAGCAGGTGGATAAAGCGGATAGCGTAGCGGCGCATTTCCGCGACGCTGCTCCAGCGCTGGAAGGCAAAGGTGGTACTCCAGAGCTGCCAGAACGGGGTGTCGAAAAATTCGCTGGTAAAAAAATCATCAATGCGTTTTTTGGCCAGGGACTCTTCCGGACTCATTGTCAGTCTGAGCAGATCGATGATGTCATGCCGACTCAGGCCGTAGGAGGAAACATCGATCTTCTTGCCCCCCTTAAGCAGGCGCGCACGCGAGTTGGATACCACCTGGCGATTGAAGACGAAGATCTCTTCCTTGACGGTACGGGCTGGGTTGTCAACAGAGGGGATGGTCGCAAGCAGATCCCAGGTGCAGCCGAAGTGCTCCTCAAGCATGTGTCCGCCGCGGATCAGGTAGCCTTCCTGTGCCGAGCCGCTGCCATCGAGAGCTCCGCCGCCCAAAGGAGCGGCATCAAAGATACTGATGCTGGTGCCGCGGCAGCCCCCATCGCGGATCAGGTAGACGGCTGTTGCCAGTCCGGCAATTCCGGCGCCGACAATGTAATATTTTCCGCGGGTCGGAGAATTGTTCTTCATGGCTGATCCTCTCTCCAAAACGGCCGCGCCGGGGTACACCCGCGCCTGCCGAAGATCCTGTTTGTGAAGTGTAGCGGGTTTTTTCACGGCTGCAGGAGAGAGGCATTATTTTTGTTTGTCGGAGCGCCGCGGACCATGGCGACGGCGCAGGAAGCAAGCACGGCGCCGCACTTTGGCACTACGCTTTTGCGGGACTATCGCCGCGTGGACCTGTGGCTGGTTTCCTCGCGGACCTCGCTGACGCTGCGCGGGTATATGAGCTCGCGGCCCATCACGCTGCCCGCGTAGGCCAGACCGTTGCGGGTCGGTGCGAGTTTGCATTTGACGCTGTGGGGACCTTCGCCGATGAGCACCCAGATGGCGTCAGCTTTGTAACTGGTCACCTGAACCCTGAGAGACTGCCCCGTCTCTGTTGTGACCACAATCTTGTCGTCGTTGACAATGGACATCGCATTCAGTCTCCAGCGCGAAAAAGGGTGGACAGTAAAGTGTTGCGCCGATGTTACCCTGATTCGGTCTTCAGGATACAGCCAAAGTCGGTGGGCGCACATTTTTCTACTCTCGCAAAAAATCGCCGGCGTATGATAAATATGAAGCGGGGTTGTCCGTGTGAACGACGGAGGCAACGAATGAGAACTCATCTACGGCAGGATATGCACAGGAAAGGATTCAATGATGGATTTTACCGAAAAAGTTGTACTGGTCAGCGGCGCCAACGGCGGCATTGGTGCGGCACTGGTTCGTGCTCTTCTTGATCGGGGCGCGGCCAAGGTTTACGCCGGGGCCCGTTCCCTGTTCGCTCTTGACGGCGTGGTCATGCAGGACCCCGAGCGCGTCGTGCCCCTTGCTCTTGATATCACCGCGCCGGCGAGTGTTGCTGCCGCCGCCGAGCAATGTGCGGATGTTGAAGTACTGATCAACAATGCCGGCGTCAACCGGTGCGTCGGGCTGCTTGCGCCGCAGGCGCTGGACGCCGCCCGCCTCGAAATGGAGGTCAATTTTTTCGGCACACTGGCCATGTGCCGGGAGTTCTCCCCCGCCATGGCAATCCGCGGCGCAGGCGTCATTGCCAACGTCTGTTCCATCATCGGCCTGGTCAACCTGCCGGTGAACGGCACCTATTGTGCGTCCAAGGCGGCCGGTCATTCCCTGCTCCAGGGGGTACGGGCCGAGCTCTCGCCCCTCGGCATCCAGGTCGTCGGTATTTATCCCGGCCCGGTGGCTACGCGCATGACCGAAGGGCAGGAGATGCCCAAGGTGACCGCGGAGCAGGTCGCTGACGCTATCCTGGACGGAATCGAAAAGGGGGAAGAGGATATTTTCCCTGATCCGATGTCCCGCGAGGTGCATCGCAATCTGCTCGACAATCCGAAGCAGGTCGAGCACAGCTTCGCCGCGATGATTCCGTCCGCAGAAGATTGAGTCCTGAACTCTCTGCGCATCAGGAGACCTCCTGCCCCGGGGTTGCCAACGCCGGCGGCGGGAGGAATTGTGCGGTTTTTTGGTGTGGATAGGGACACGATCGGTGGGAACTTGAACGGATGTTCCGGTGCCAGGCCCCTGGCACCGGCCTGTCATTCTCAGTGCGGGTCACTGTCGTCGTTGCTGGTGGGGTCGTTGCGGAGTTTTTTCTCAAGGCGCCAGTTGCGCAGTTTGAGATGGGCAATGTGCGCGAGCAGCACGATAAAAATCAGAAATAGAATAATTACGACCGGCATAATCAAGTGTCCTTTTCCCCGCCTCCCGGCAAATCGCCCAAGGGTGTCGTCCCCCCTTCGGACTTTTCTTTGATCCTACAGGATATTCCCGCGCTTGTCAGCCTTCAGCCGCTTCGCCGTGTCTGACCGCCGGCGCGGTCGTCATTTGTCATTTGTCACTGGTCACTCGGTACCTGGAAGACCAGCGTGCGCAAAAAACCGTCACCAGCTGCTGGATTGTTTGGGACGGAACCGGTATCTTGACCGCTGAAATGAATTTTGTGCCGCCGCAGTCCTACCGGGGAACCTCTGGAGACACCCATGCCGATCCGTTTTATTCATACCGCAGATATTCACCTGGGCAAAACCTACCGCAGCAGCACTGGTGAGGCGGAGCGCTACGATGACTTTTTTGCCTGTCTTGGCGGTCTCGTTGCTGACGCGGTCCGCGAAAAGATTGATGCCCTGCTGATTGGCGGGGACCTGTTTCATGTCGGCCAGATCCTGCCGAAAACCTTTGCCCGCACCATCGCTGTCCTGCAGCCTCTCAAGGACGCCGGCATCCCCTGTGTCGCGATTGAAGGGAACCACGACTGGATTCATCGGCGCGACAGCGTTTCCTGGATGGAGGCGTTATCGCAGATGGGTTATCTCAGGCTTTTGCGGCCGACGCGGACGGCAGATGGCGGATATCAGTTTGATCCCTTCGATGAGGAGCAGGGTTGCGGCGGGCATCTGCGGATCGGCGACGTCAATGTTTACGGACTGGGCTATATCGGCGCCCAGGCCGGCAACCATGTCGAGCGGATCTGCGCTGCAGTGACCACCAGCAATAACCTGCTGCTTTTCCATGTCGGTGTCTGGAGCTATTCACCGGTGGAGATCGGCAACATGAAACCGGAGGAGGCCCACCGCCTGGCTGAAACCTTCGGTTATGTCGCCCTCGGGCACGGCCACAAACCCTATATTGTCACAACGCCGGCGGGTGCTGCTTACGCCTACAACCCCGGCTCACCGGAACGGGTAAATTTTGGCGAGGAGAAATATGCCAAGGGCTATTACCTGGTCAGCTTTGCTGACGGGGAGTTCCGTGCCGATTTTCGACCAACGGCACCACGTCCCATGGTTGTGGCGACGATCAATCTCGACGGCGCCACCAACGCTGATGCGGCACTGGAACGTTGCACTGCCGAGGTCGCCAGTCTGATCGACGCTACGAACGATCGCCGCCCCCTGCTTGAGCTGAAGCTGATCGGCAAGGTCGGCTTCCACCCCTTCGAGCTGGGGCGCGAACGCCTGCGTCTGGCCCTCGAAGAGATCGCCCACCCCCTCCATCTGGAGGTCAGGAACCACCTGGCCCTGCAGGGCAGCGGCGCGGCGGGAGAGCAGGACAAAAAAAGCCTGGCCGAGATCGAAGAGGATGTCCTGCGCGAGCTGATCGGTTCGAGCAGTGTCTATCAGGGCCGCGAGGACGAGTTGGTGCGCCTGGCACTGGCCCTGCGCCAGGCGGTGCAGAAAGGGGACTGCGAGGCCGACGAGTTGCTGGCGTTGTTGCACTGACAGCCTTCGCGCGGTTGCCTCCGCCAACTGGTCGCCGCCAGGCGGCGCGGATAACAGGTCGTGCTGTCCGCAGGCATCCTCCAGGCCGTTGTTCCATTCTCGTGCTCTGAAATAGCTGAAGGGTTGACCGGCATGCAGATTCTGTCCATTCATCTGAAGAACATCAAGTCGCACCGTGAACTCGACCTCGACTTTGCCCCGGGGATCAACGTGCTCTCCGGACCCAACGGCATTGGCAAGAGCACCATCTTTGAAGCGATCGGATATGCCCTGTTCGGCGTCGATGCCCAGAGCTTTGTCGGTAATGTTGAGCGCTTCATCAGTATCGGCGCCCGGCGCGGGGAGATTGCCCTGGTGTTTCAGGTGGCTGACGGTGAGCGATTTCGTGTCAGCCGCAGCGTTGGCACTCCGGCCAAATGGCTCCTCGCCAGAGCACTGGGGGATGCTTTCGAGGTGGAGGAACACAAGGATATCAGGGAGACCGAAGCGCGGCTGAAGGAGCTGCTCGGCCTGGATAACGGGCGCTCGCTTGCCGAGCAGTTCGAGCTGGTGATCGGGCCATTTCAGAACGATTTTCTTGGTCCCTTTGTCATCCGGCAGCCGACCCGGCGGCGTGACAAGTTCGATGAAATTCTCGGCATCGATACCTGGCGTAAAACCTTCAACGAAACGAAACAGCTGGCCAGCGCCCTTGCCGGCAGGATCGAGGCGCTGCACAGCGCCATTGGGCCGCTCACGGAGCAGGTCGCGGTCCTGCCGGAAAAACGCCTGGCGCAGGAAGAGGTCGGACGACAGCTGGAGGCGACCCGGATCGAGCTGGCGGAACAGCAGGCAAAACGCGTCGCGGCAGAGGCGGAACTGCAGCTGCTCGACCAGCGCGAGGGGCAGGTCAAGGACATCGCTAACGAGGTGGACCGGCTCAAGGAGCGGATCGCCAACGGCAGGGAGAAAATCAGCGCTCAGCAGGTGTTGATCAGCGAAGCACGAAAAGCGCAGGACATCGTTGCCGAGACGCACGCGGAAAAGGGCCTCTACGAGGCGCTCGAGACGCAGCTCGGCGGTCTGCGTGACCGGCTCAGACAGCAGCGCCAGCTGGAACAGGAGGTGGCCGGCCTCGACAAGCGGGCGGGCGCCCTGAGTGAACGGTTTCACCTGGAAAGCCGCGCGGTCGATCAGCTGCGCACGGAGCTGGGGAGCGAAGAGACTCTCCTGGCAACGCGGCACAAGGCGCTGGTACCGGAGGTTGCGTTCGTGGAGCTGGCCGCCCGGTTGCCCGCGACGCGTGACGCGCTGAACCGTCTGCGCAAGGAGATTGGTCAGCTCGACGGTCGGCATGCCGCCCTTGAAGAAGGGAATGACAAGCTGGCCGAAGGCATCTGCCCCTTCCTCCAGGAAGCCTGTCTCAATATTGCCGACAAGCCGCCGGGCGACCTGTTCTCTGACCGTTTCGCTGATCTAGCCGTGCAGCGCGAGCATCTGCGCCGCGAAATCGACCGGCTGGAAAAGGAGGAAGCAGCGGCTGCGCGGGCCAGCGACCGGCTCAAGGAGCTGGACGTTGAACGCAAGGGCGTGGCGGAACTGACCGCTGCACTGGAGACCAGGCGTGCCGCCAATGAGGCACGGGCCGCGGGGCTGGAACTATTGCAGGGTGAGCAGGCGAGGGCACAGCAGGCGCTGGAGCAAAAACAGCAGGAGCTGTACGCCTACAAGGGGCTGCAGGACGATATCGACCGGGCCGAAGTGGAGCAGCGGCAATACTGCAAGGCCCGGGACCTGTATGTTGCCAACCGCGATCAGGCGGAAAAACTGGCAGAGCGCCAGGCGGCATTGAAAACGTTCGAGGACTTTCTCGCCCGCCTGCAGAGCGACCTGGAACAGAAAGAAGCACAGCTGCAGCTGGCGACCGGGATGTACGACGCAGCCGGACATAAGCGGCTGCGCGAACAGAAGGATCTGCTGGTCCGGACGGCTGGCGCGCTGGAGCAGAAGATCGAGGGGCTTGGCAGCGACGCCCTGCGATTGCGCGGTGAGATTGACAAGCTGCTGCTGATCGAGACGGAGATCGCGGCCAAACAGGCGCAGGTCAGGGTCTTCCAGGAGCAGGAGGAACGCGTCAGGTTTCTCCGCAACCGGGTTTTTCGTCATGTCTCAACCTACCTGTCGGAACGTTTTCGCAAAGAGATCAGCCACCGCGCAAACCGGATTTACCGGATTATTGCCGAAGCGGATGAGGAGCTCTGCTGGGGGGAGGATTATCGCATCCTGTTGCGTGATATGGTTGATGGCGTAGTGCGCGAGCGGGTCGATGACCAGCTGTCGGGCGGGCAGACCATGAGTGCCGTTGTCGCCCTGCGCCTGGCCATGCTGCAGACGATCGGATCCCGCATCGCTTTCTTTGATGAACCGACTTCAAACCTTGACGCCACCCGGCGTGAGAACCTCGCCCACGCTTTTCGCGCGATTGATATTGGCAAGGAGGAAGTCACTGAACACTGGTATGATCAGCTTTTTCTGGTCAGTCATGATGTCGCTTTCACCGAGGTGACGGATCAGATTATTCTGCTCGGACAGGGAGAAGTCTAGCCCCGACGGTTCTGGTTTTTTACGTTTTTTTCTTGACCCAGCTTGCGCTTTGGCGTAGTGTCAGGGGTGAAGGGTCAAACCTTCAGAGAAGCCCGACGTCGCACCCCCCCTCCGCGACGTCGGGTTTTTTTTTATTCTTTTTTATCGATCACTTTATTTTTTTCCTGATCATGTCACCAGCTATCGCAACTGTAGCGGCGCTCTTCCCGGGCGACAGCCACCCGTTCTGCGGGGAATCCGGAGTCGTGCCCGGCGCAACGGGAGTGCGGTCGATAGCCGGAATGGAATTAAACGGGCAAATTGCAAAAAAAAAGATGATTTTTTGCTTTTTTTCTTCCCCCAGTCAGATTTTTGTCAGATGTGATCTGTAGAATCCCCAGCAGATTATGATTGAACCCCCTGATAATCGTCGAACACTGGTGAGGGGGGAGGCCCCCATCACAGAGGGATGATGGGGGCTTTCCTGTCTCAGCCGTTGCGATCAGCGGCATCCGCAGGATGCCCGGCGCCTGAACCACTTCCACAAAGCAGAGCGGGGCAACCGATTGGTTGCCCCGCTCTGCTTTGTGGTCAGGATACGTTTGCAGATCTGTCCTGCGTCCGCTTACTTGCTGCTTTTTTTCTAGCTGCCAACGCTTTTGCTGCTCTATTAGGCCGGTAATTCATCCGCTTGGCAATCTCTTTCACACGCTGTTCAACTTCAAAATTCACCTTACCCCTATTATTTAGCACCCTATCTACAGTACCTCTGGAAACACCGGCTATACCTGCAATTTCTTTAATAGTAACGC
>JAWOIX010000031.1:0-16685 GCA_046484405.1 Pelovirga sp. | reverse complement strand
GAATCCAGAATTCAGGAGACAGAAGACAGGAGACAGAATAAAAATCTCTCAAGCTTTAACGCAGAGACGCTGAGAATTAGAGGCGGAGAGAAAAGCAGAAGATAGAAGCCAGAAGCCAGAAGCCAGAAGCCAGAAGCCAGAAGCGAGGGACGAGTGACCAATGACGGCCGCGTTAGCGGCTGACAGGTTTTTGCAACGGACAACGGACGACTGACAACGGACAGACTTTCCACCATTGACGGCCGCGTCAGCGGCCTGACAGCTGCGTAGCAGCTATGACCCGGCGTAAGCCGTTGACCCGGCCTGAGCCGTTGACCCGGCGACAGCCGTCGACGCACCACAAATATATTCTACGCATGACTGCGTTTTAAACCATTACGGATATCAGGAGTCACAATGACCAAGGAGCTGGTGATCAATACCACCTCGCACGAAACCCGTGTCGCCCTGCTCGAGGGGGGACATATTGCCGAGTTGTATATTGAACGGGAACGTGAGCGGGGGATAGTCGGGAACATTTACAAGGGGAAGGTTATCCGGGTTCTGCCCGGGATGCAGGCGGCATTTGTCGATATCGGCCTGGAAAAGGCCGCTTTTCTCTATGTGGCCGATGTGTTCGACGAGATGGAACAGGTGGAGCAGTACATCGAGGGGGAGGAGCGGGTCGCCGCCCAGACCGAAGGGGAGGCGCTGACGGTCCTGCCGCCTATCGAAGAACTGCTCAAGGAGGGGCAGGAGCTGCTGGTCCAGGTATCCAAGGAGCCGATCGGCACCAAGGGCGCGCGGATCACCTCGCACATCTCCCTGCCGGGCCGTCACCTGGTCTACATGCCGACGGTCGACCATGTCGGCATTTCGCGGCGGATTGAGTCGGAATCCGAGCGGGAACGGCTGCGCGCCATTGTCGAGGGGATGCGTGAGCCGGGAACCGGTTTTATTGTGCGCACCGTTTCGGAGGGGAAAAGTGCGGATGACCTGCGGCTGGATATGGAGTTTCTCGTGGGTCTGTGGAAGTCGATCAGCAAGGGGCTTGACGGGGTCAGTGCGCCGGCGCTGATTCATTCCGACCTCGATGTCACGAGCAAGGTGCTGCGCGATATTCTTACCGAGGATGTGCGGCGGATCGTTGTTGACGATCTGGACGAATACAACAAGATCATCCGCTTTTTGCGCACCTTCATGGCGCGGCTGAACTACTGCGTGGAACTTTACGAAGGGGAGGAGCCGATCTTTGATGCCTATGGTCTCGAGGTGGAAATATCACGGGCTCTCGGGCGCAAGGTCTGGCTGAAAAGCGGTGGGTCGATCATCATCGAACAGACCGAGGCGCTGACGGCCATCGATGTCAACACCGGGCGCTATGTCGGCAAGCACAACCTCGAGGACACGATCCTGAAAACCAACCTGGAGGCCCTCAAGGAAATTGCCTTTCAGCTGCGCTTGCGCAATATCGGCGGTCTGATCATCATCGACTTTATCGATATGGAAAAAGAGGCCCATCGGGAGAAGGTGCATGCTTCCCTGGAGGAGGCCCTCAAGGGGGACAAGAACAAGACCAACATACTCAAGATCTCCGAACTCGGCCTGGTCGAGATGACCCGCAAGCGGGTGCGCGAAAGTATCGGACGGACTCTCTGCGAACCCTGCCCCTACTGCGAAGGGAAGGGCTACGTCAAGGGACGTCTGACCATTATTTACGAAATTTTACGTGAACTGCACCGCGAACTGGCGGACCTGCCGGCCGGCCCGGTGACCCTGCTGGCGCATCCGCAGATTGCCGGGCTGCTGGTTGACGAGGAGCGCAGCGGCCTCGATGTCCTGGAACAGCGCTTTGGCCGTTCGGTGCTGATCAATCCCCATCCCGAGTTTCATATCGAACAGTACGAGATCGCCGTCGGCTAGGCATTCTGTCGTGACACGCCGGCGTCCGCTTTCCCGGGGACGCCGGTGACCGCTGCTGCAGGGGCACGCCCCTGTCGCCGCCACGGGCTGGCGGGCGCTCTTCAGGAACGGAAATCGAGCAGAATCATGCCGCTGAACAGGCCGGCGCGATAAACCTCCAGGCGGAACAGCTGCCCGTCGCGATCAATCGAGGCGCGGGGGTCGAGCGCCTTTTTGTCGAACGCCACCATCCCGTTATCTCCGGTTTCGTCCTGATCAAGACCGACCACGCTGATCCGCACATCCGCCGCGGGAGAGACCTGCACCTGCGAGCGCACCGCAACCATGCCACCCGGTTCGACCTGCTGTCTGACCCCGTCAATGGTCATGGTGAGCGGTTGTGGTGCGGGATCGAGTTCGACCCGGCGGGGGTGGAGCAGCGCCAGGCGGTTGTTGCCATAATGAATGCGGTACTGCTCACCCTCCGGTTGCAGGGAGATCAGGGGGTTGTCCGCCGCCACGGTCTGGTCCGCTTGCGCCGGCAGGGGAAAGTCAGCCAGCTCGGGCCGCATCGCATTGAGATTGAGAAAAATGCGTCCGCGGGCGAGGGTCATCCGCGCATCCTCGCGCAGAACCCGGTCAACGGCGGCCGGAGTGAGTTTGAAGTCGCGGGTAAAGGAGATGCCGGCCTGCGTCATCAGCGCTTCGAGCGCGAGCAAATGATAGTAGGTTCGCAGATAGACCGGATGAGCCTTGCTGGCTTCGATGGACAACGCCGGTTTGCCGTGGCGCAGGGCGAAGTAGCTCAATGACTTGGGTGCCGCAGCGGTGGTGGGCAGGGTGGCCGTCCGCATATTCTTGATCTGGAAAAATTCAGTGGCAGACCGTGCCCGCTGGTTGATCTGTTTGATTGTCGTCGCCGCGGTCCGGTGCAGTTCACCGAACGGGACGCCCGGCAGCTCTTCCTGGTCGATGACGATGCTCTGTCCCCAGCGCCATGGATTGCGCTGCCGGTCGATCCGGGTCGGATGATAGAAGCCGCTGCCGTCATGGAGATTGATCACCAGGTCGACCTCCGCCGCGGTGACGAGCTGTTTGATCCGTTCAACCGGCGCAAAGAGGGGATCGTCGCTGGCGATCGCCGCGAATTTGAGGTTGATGTCACCGCGGACGCGTTCGAGAATCGCCCGGGCATGAAGGTCGGGAACAATCCACAGCTGCCCGCCGGAGACCTGGTAGCGGGTTGCCAGGGTCGCCGCGGCGTGAAAGCCTCCCGGCTCGTCTCCGTCGATGCCGGCGACGATGAGCAGGGTCGTTCCCGGGTTGCCGGTACCCCGCTGCAGCAGGGAGAAGTCGTCCGCTGTGAGGGTTGCTGCGGCCAATGGCGGCAACAGCAGCAATGACAGACAGAGACAGAGCGTGCGCAGAACAGAAGACATCGGGGCATCCGTGACAAGTTGCCAGGCCGACAGACGAGATTGCCGGCGCAAAGAACGGTCGGGCCAGGGACGGAGAATACAGGAGTCGGCAGATGAAATGCAACGGGGGCTGGCCATAAAGGTCAGCCCCCGCAGTTTGACGGTACCAGCGCGCCGCTGTGGCGGCCGGACCGGAATTACTGACCGGTGACCGAGGCGGCGGCCCAGAGCGGTACCTGGTCGATGACAATTTCGAAAATCGGCACGGCGAGCAGGTAGGTGACCACCACCGCCAGGACAATGCTGATCAGGTTGAGCCCGAAGCCGCTCTTGACCATCTGCGGGATGGTGACATAACCGGAGCCGAAGACGATCGCGTTGGGCGGGGTTGCCACCGGCAGCATGAAGGCGCAGCTGGCCGCAACGGCCGCCGGGATGAGCAGGAGCATGGGGTTCTGTCCCAGGCCGATGGCAATGGCCGAGAGGATCGGCATGACCATGGCCGCTGTTGCCGTATTGGACGTCAGTTCAGTAAGGAAGATAATCAGCGTCGTCACGGCAATGACCAGGATCAGCACCGGGGCATGCTCGAGCAGGGTGACCCGGCTGCCGATCCACACGGCCAGGCCGGTGACCTTGAAGCCTTCGGCCAGCGCCAGTCCGCCACCAAACAGCAGCAGAACGCCCCAGGGCATCTTGCTGGCCCAGTGCCAGTCCATCACGAAGATATTCTTTTTCAGGCTGATCGGAATCAGAAACAGAACCAGGCCGCCCGCCATGGCGATCGTTGCATCGGTGATCAGGGACGGGTCGGGAAACAGGAAGCTGAGCTGCTTGCGGAAGATCCAGGCCATGGCGGTAAGAAAAAAGACCTGGCCGGTCCAGCGTTCTCCGGCGCTCATCCGTCCCATCTGGCGCAGTTCTTCGTTGATCAGGTCGCGGCCGCCAGGCACTTTTTTGAGTTTCATCGGATT
Source organism: Pelovirga sp. (assembly GCA_046484405.1). Taxonomy (GTDB): domain Bacteria; phylum Desulfobacterota; class Desulfuromonadia; order Desulfuromonadales; family Geopsychrobacteraceae; genus Pelovirga. The sequence goes on along the minus strand of JAWOIX010000031.1, from coordinate 12,412 downwards.
GGCGACGCGGGTCAGCCACAACCAGCACAGCGGCAGCATGATCAGGACCAGCGGCACCCCGAACATCATCCAGCGGGCAAAGGTGATTTCGTAGCCATAGGTCTTGTTGAGATAGCCGGCCAGAACCGTATTGGGAGGGGTGCCGATCAGGGTCGCGACGCCGCCGATGGACGCGGCATAGGCGATGCCGAGCATCAGGTTGAGGCCGAAGGCGAACTGTTCCGGGGAAAAGTCAATGGTCTTGTCAAGACCCTCTTTTTTCCCTTCGGTGATGACGTGAGTGATGATCGCCAGACCGATCGGCATCATCATGACAGTTGTTGCCGTGTTGGAGACAAAGGCGGACAGGGCGGCGGTTGCCACCATGAAACCGAGAATCAGCCGTGACGGGGAAAATCCGACGACCTTGACAATATTCATGGCGATGCGCCGGTGCAGGTTCCAGCGCTGCATCGACAGGGCGATGATGAATCCCCCCATGAACAGGAAGATCAGGTGGTTGGCGTAGGGCGCTGCCGCTTTGCCCGTCGAGAGGATGCCGAGCCAGGGAAACAGCACGATCGGCAACAGGCTGGTTGCCGGAATCGGCAGCGACTCACACATCCACCAGGTTGCCATGAGCAGCGCCAGGGCGGCCATTTTCTGCGCCGGCGCTTCCATGCCTGCCGGGGTCGGGAGAACCAGCATCAGGGTAAACAGCAGCGGTCCCAGCCACAGGCCGATCATCTGGCGGCGGCTGTACTCCCGCGGGTCATCGTCATCGCAGCCGTCGGGGGTGCACTTGATATTGTGTTCCGCAGGGGCGTCCTCCATCTCGTCGGCGAGGTCGACATCCTTTTCCTGGCGACTCTTGCTGAACAGCAGATGGCCCCTGGTCAGGCGCTCGGCCATGGCTTTGGGACGGAAAACAAACAGGGATTTGGTTTCATCGTGCATGCGCCAGAGGCGACCCCAGACAGCAGCTATCATGTAAGGCTCCTTGTGAAATGTGAAAATGACGCCAACAGTGTGCGCCACGGATAATGGCAAACCATCCGCACTCAGCAAAAGGGACGCCAAAGGCCGGAAATAGAACGGCAGTTGTCTTGTTTTTGTCTCTAACTGACCGTTTAACTGAGATAAAAAATTATCTGTGACGGGTGCATGGCGCCGGAAAAAACAATGTTCGCTTTCCTCTGCGAGCCCGTCGGCATGGCGTAAAAAAGGGAAAAGTGGCGAAAAAAAGCCATTACGGCGGAAGGCGGATACGCCGCCTCGACCAGCAAAACAGCTTTCCATCCGGTTGGCGGTTATCCCTGGCAGTTAAGGCCATGCCGGGCCCTGCCCGATACCGCTGGCCAGAAGGATTGTGGTGTTGCCCCGGCCGGGGGGATTTTTTCTTGACAGTCTGTCGGGGTCTGGCTATAGTTCGCCGTTGCAGCGCAATATCTGCGTTTGCAGTGTTGCAGTAAACTCGAAGAGGAGAATGTCAACAATGTATGCGGTGATCAAGACCGGAGGAAAACAGTACAAAGTTTCCGAAGGCGACCTGTTCAAGGTCGAAATGATCGATGGCGCGGTGGGTGACACCGTCGAACTCGATCAAGTCCTCATGGTCGGTGGCGCAGAGGTTAAACTCGGAACACCTCTCGTACCAGGTGCCAAGGTTGTGGCACGGATCGTTGCCCAGGAAAAAGACAAGAAAATCCTTGTTTTCAAATCCAAGCGGCGCAAAGGGTATCGTAAGAAATACGGCCACCGTCAACCCATTACCCGGCTTAAAGTCGCGGCGATTGAAGCTTAAGGAGGCAATCTAATGGCTCATAAGAAAGCTGCCGGTAGTTCCAGAAACGGCCGTGACAGTGCGGGCAAGCGTCTCGGCGTCAAGCGTTTCGGCGGTCAGGAAGTTTCTGCCGGTTCCATCCTGGTGCGCCAGCGTGGGACGACGTTCCATCCCGGCAACAATGTTGGTTGTGGCAAGGATTACACCCTGTTTGCCCTGGTCGACGGCGTGGTCAAATTTGAAACCAAAGCCAAGGGTCGGAAGCAGATCAGCGTCTACGCGGCCTGATCTTCCCCCCTGTTAGTGACAGGTTTCAGAAGAACCCGGTACTGCGATGTCAGTGACCGGGTTCTTCAGTTTCTAGGGCGTTGTTTTGCAGGTGCTTCTGCCGTGGCAGAGAACAGGTTGTCCAATGAAGTTCGTAGATCAGGTAAAGATCGAGGTCAAGTCAGGTGACGGCGGGCGCGGCTGTGTTTCCTTCCGGCGGGAAAAGTTTATCCCTATGGGCGGACCGGATGGCGGTGACGGCGGCAAGGGCGGGGATGTGCTCTTTGTTGTCGACGGCGGCCTGTCGACGCTCCTTGATTATCGTTATATGCGGCATTACCGGGCGCAGAACGGCGCTCCGGGACTGGGCAAGAACATGCACGGCAAAAGTGGCGAGGCCCTCGTGTTGCGGGTGCCGCCGGGAACCCTGGTCTATGACGATGAGACAGGCGACTTGCTTGCCGATCTGACCACAGAGGGGACCGAGCTGCTGTTTCTCAAGGGGGGACAGGGCGGCCGCGGCAATGCCCGTTTCGCCACCAGTACCAACCGTGCTCCGCGCCATGCCCAGCCGGGGATTGCCGGGGAGGAACGTTCCCTGCGACTCGAACTCAAGCTGCTTGCGGATGTCGGCCTGGTCGGGCTGCCCAATGCCGGCAAGTCGACCCTCATAGCGGCCATTTCGGCGGCCAAACCGAAAATAGCCGATTATCCCTTCACCACCCTGATTCCCAACCTCGGCGTCGTCCGCTACGGAGGCTACAAGACCCTGGTCGTGGCGGATATTCCGGGCCTGATCGCCGGTGCCAGCCAGGGGCAGGGGCTGGGGATCCGCTTCCTGCGTCATGTCGAGCGCACCGATCTGTTTCTCCACCTGGTCGACCTGTCCTTCATGCAGGAGGGGGATGCCCTGGAGAATTTCCAGATGATCAACGCGGAGCTGCGCCAGTACGACGCGTCTCTCGCCGCCAAGCCGCAGATGGTGGTACTGACCAAGATTGATGTGCCCGAGGTGCGCGACCTGGTGGAGGACTACCGTGCACAGTTCGCTGCCCTCGGTCACCAGGCCTTCGCCGTTTCGGCGGTGACGGGGGAGGGGATCAGGGAACTGGTCAACGCCCTGGGTCAGGAGCTCGAGCGGCTGCGCAGTCCCGCGGCACAGGACGGTGCCGGACCCGGTTAGGCTGCAGCCTCACTCCGCCGGCAAGGATGGGCCCACTGACCGGCAGGGTGGACGGATGATAATTTTTTCGCTAAAAATGGTGTTCATACTATGCGCAACGCACTTTTTTCGCACATCAAACGGGTGGTCATAAAGATCGGCAGCGGGGTCATCTCCAATGCGGTGGGTCTCGAAAATGACCGGGTCGCGGCCATTTCGGAAGAGGTCTGTGATCTTCTGGATCGCGGCCTGGAGATTATTGTCGTCTCTTCCGGCGCGGTTGCGGCGGGCAAGGGGCAGCTCGGGATTGTCGGTCGGCCACAGACCATTCCACAGAAGCAGGCGGCGGCGGCCATCGGTCAGACACGCATCATCCGCGAGTACCGTGAAACCTTCCAGTCTCGCAACTACAATGTTGCCCAGGTTCTGTTGACCCGTGACGATCTGTCGAACCGGCGCCGTTACCTGAACGCCCGCAATACGGTGATGACCTTGCTGGAATACGGGGTGACGCCGATCGTCAACGAAAACGACACGGTTGTGGTGGAGGAGATCCGCTTCGGTGACAACGACAACCTCTCGGCCCTGGTGGCGAGCCTGGTCGAGGCCGATCTGCTGGTGATTCTCTCGGATGTCGACGGATTTTATGAGCGTGATCCGTCCATTGATCCGCTGGCGCGACTGATTCCGGTGGTCGAACGGGTGACCCCGGAGATCGAGGCGATGGGCGGCGGATCACATGGCGTGCTCGGTACCGGCGGGATGGGGAGCAAGCTCAAAGCCGCCAAGCGCGCGGCACTGAGCGGAGTCGGCACGCTGATCGTCAACGGGCGCAGCCCGCGCATTCTCACCCGGGTGTTTGACAGTGAGGAGGTTGGTACCTATGTGCTGCCGGCACAGTGCAAGCTGACCGCGAAAAAACACTGGATCGCCTTTTCCAAAAAACCGCGTGGGAAGCTGATTATCGATGAAGGCGGGCAACGGGCGGTTCTTAAAGGGGGCAAGAGCCTGCTGCCGTCCGGTATCTGCGGCGTCGACGGTGGTTTCGAGCGCGGTGACGCCGTACGCCTGTGCGATCGCCAGGGGAAGGAGTTTGCCCGCGGCATCATCAGTTATTCCCTGGCGGAAACCTTGCGGATCATGGGCAAGCAGTGTGCGGATATCGAGAAGATTCTCGGCTACAAATATCGCGATGAGGTGATCTGTCGCGACGACCTGGTATTGCTGGTGGACAAGGAAGAGGAGGCCGGACAATGACGATGGCAGAGCAGATGCGCGAACTGGCCGTGGCCGCGCGACAGGCGTCGCGCCAGATGGCCAACCTGACGATGGAGACAAAAAACCGCCTGCTGCTGGCCATGGCGGATACGCTCGAGGAGCGGCGGGCCTGGTTGCAGCAGGAAAATGCCAGGGATTTGGAGCGCGCCGTCGCGGCCGGCATGTCGGCGGCGCTGCTCGACCGCCTGACCCTGACCGACGAGCGGATCGTCGCGATGGCGGCCGGGTTGCGCGAGGTCGCTGCCCTGCCCGATCCGGTCGGCGAAATCACCGGGATGTGGCTGCGCCCCAACGGTATTCGCGTCGGCCGTCAGCGCATTCCCCTCGGGGTGATCGGGATCATCTATGAATCACGGCCGAACGTGACCGCAGACGCGGCCGGGCTGTGTCTGAAGAGCGGTAACGCGGTGATTCTGCGCGGCGGCTCGGAAGCCCTGGCGTCCAACCGGGCGATCGGTGACCTGCTGCAGGGCTGTCTGCGCGACCTGGAGCTGCCCGCCGCCGCCCTGCAGGTTGTGACGACCACTGACCGCGATGCGGTCACGGAACTGCTCAAGCTCGAGGAACAGATCGACCTGATTATCCCGCGCGGTGGCGAGGGACTGATCCGTTTTGTTGCCGAGAACTCACGGATCCCGGTTATCAAGCATTACAAGGGGGTCTGCCATGTTTACGTTGATGCCCGGGCCGATCTGGCCATGGCCCAGCGGATCTGTCTCAATGCGAAGGTACAGCGTCCGGGGGTCTGTAACGCCCTGGAGACCCTCCTCGTGCATGCCGATATCGCCCCGCAGTTTGTGCCGCAGATCGTCGCGGCGATGCGCGAGGCCGGGGTTGAACTGCGTGGCTGCGCCGCAGCGCGGGCGTTGGTCGACGACCTGGTCCCGGCGACCGAAGCCGACTGGTACGCCGAATATCTCGAGCTGATTCTGGCGCTGCGGGTGGTGGACAGCTATGAGCAGGCGCGCGAGCATATCGAGACCTATGGCTCCCTCCACACCGAAGTGATCGTCACCAACGACTACCAGCGGTCGCAGCAGTTTCTCCGCGAGATTAACTCGAGCGTCGTGATGGTCAACGCCTCAACGCGCTTTTCCGACGGCAACCAGCTTGGCCTCGGAGCGGAGATCGGGATCTCTACGACCAAGCTGCACTCCTTCGGACCCATGGGGCTCGAAGATCTGACGACGCGCAAGTTTGTCGTGCTCGGCGACGGTCAGATCCGCACCTGAAAACCGGTGGTGCAGGAGCCACTCCGCCGCCGGACCCTGCGGCGGTTGGCCGGCTGAGCCGGACAGGGGGGCAGGGAAAAAAACAGCAAAAAAGGTTGAAAGCATGCGCGTTGGACTGCTGGGTGGAACCTTCAACCCGATACATAACGGTCATCTGCACATCGCCAGCGAGGTGCAGAAAAGCTGTGCGCTTGACGAAGTCTGGTTTATTCCGACCTGGCGACCGCCGCACAAGGAGGTCGCAGCAGAGGTCTCCTTTGCCCACCGCCTTGCCATGGTCGAAGCGGCCGTAGCGCAGATGCCGGCATTCAAAGCCTGTGATATCGAAGGCCGGCGCGGCGGCACCAGCTTTTCCGTCGATACCCTGGAACAGCTGCGCCGTGCCTGTCCGCAGCACGAATTCTACTTTATCATGGGCCTGGACTCCTTTCGCGAGATCAGTCTGTGGCGCGATTATCAACGCCTGTTCGAGCTGGCGCACATTGTTGTGACGGCGCGTCCGGGGTTTTCCGGCGATGTCCGGGAGTTGCTGCCGGTTGCTATCGCGGATCGCTTCTGTTATGATTCCGCATCCAAAAACCTCCAGTATGACAAGGGCTTTTCAGTGATTGTTGTCGATCACACCAGTCATGCTGCTTCCTCTACCAGGATCCGCCAATGGGTGGCGCATCACCGGAGCATCGAGGGGAGTGTTCCGCCGGCCGTGGCTTCCTACATCGATGACCATCAGCTCTATCAATGATAGATAAAAGGACAGATTTTGCACGCCAGAGACATAGCCTTAACAGCGGTAGACCTCGCTCTTGAAAAAAAAGGGGTTGATCCTCTTCTGCTCGACCTTCGGAACCGTTCTTCCCTGACCGATTACCTGTTGCTTGTTTCGGGGCGCTCGGATCGCCAGGTGCAGGCCATTGCGGAACATATCCGCACCGAATTCAAACACAAGCATCAGTTGCAGCCCCTCTCGATTGAGGGCATGGAGCAGGGACGCTGGATCCTCCTCGATTACGGGGACGTGACGGTTCATGTGTTTCAGCAGCCGGTACGGGAATTCTATGATCTTGAGGGTCTCTGGAGCGAAGCTCCCGTGGTGAGCCTGGAACGGGACCCGGTGCAGTGAAGCTCCGCCTGATCTGTGTCGGCAAACTCAACGCCTGGCAGCGGACGGCGGCGGCCGATTACAGCGCGCGGCTGCAACACTACTTCGGCTTCGAATGTATCGAACTGAAGGAGGAAAAGGGCGGACGCAAGGAGGCGGTTGCGGTTCTGCTCCGGCGCGAAGGGGAGCGTATCCTGGCCCGGGTTGGCGCGGGGGACCGGGTTGTCGTGCTCGATGAACGCGGACACCAGCTGGCCTCCGAGGAGCTCGCGGCAAAACTGGAAGAGGAAATGCTTCATGGTGGCCGGGACTGGTGCCTGATCATCGGCGGTGCCTGTGGCCTGGATCCGCTGGTTCGCCAGCGTGCCGACCTGGTCCTGGGGTTGTCGAAAATGACCTTCACCCATCAGATGGCACGAATTTTTTTGTTGGAACAACTTTATCGTAGCGCTACCATCATCAGGCAGGAACCCTACCACAACCGGTAGTCTGTGGCGGTTGGCGCAGTACTGAGGACTTCATGGTGCTTAACAATGAGGACGTGGAGAAGATCAAGCAGAACCTGCTGGTTCTGCGCCGCGAGATTGTCGAAAATGCCCGCCGGGCCCACGAGGCCTCGCTGTCTCTGGGGCAGGACGGTGTCGCGGACATCGGCGACATGTCGGCCAACAGCTATCACCAGGATGTGCTGATGAGCCTGTCGCAGACGCAGCGGGCGCGGATTCGTGACATCGATGCAGCGCTGGAGCGGATCGAGCAGGGCGCTTACGGCATCTGCGCCGCCTGTGAAGAAGCGATCCCGGCACGCAGGCTTGAGGTTCGTCCCTTTTCCCGCTACTGTGTCGATTGCAAGCTGGACGTTGAAAAATTTGGTGAATAAATCACCCGCTTACCCCAGGTAGCCGGGCCAGCCAGGAGATGGTCATGATTTTAATCGCTTTTTTTGTATTGCTGTTCATTCTTTTTGCGCTGGGATTTCTCTATTTCTGGGGCATCAATCCCGGCGAGATGACGGTTTTTCTGACCAGCGAAACGAGCTATACCCTGCCGGGTGCCATCATGCTGATGAGCATGCTGCTGCTGGGCCTGCTGGTCGGCAACGGGATCCATATTTTCAGCGCCTTTCTGCTCTCCTTCAAGACCTGGAAAAAGAGTCATGACCTGAAGAAGGCGGAAGAGGTCAGTACCATCTACCGCAGTGGTGTCGGCCGCCTGTTGTCCGGTGACCTGAAAAAGGCCCGTACCCTGTTGAAAAAAGCCCTCGACCGTGATCCGAAGCGGGTTGACAGCCACCTCGCCCTGGCCAGCGTGGCGCTGCAGGAGGGGAACACCCAGGAGGGGATCGAACTGCTGCAGAAAGCGCGCAAGCTCGATCCCAAGGGGATCGAGGTCCTCTTCAAGCTGGCGACGACCTACGAAGAGCAGGATCAGCACAACGAGGCGATGGCGATCTACAAGGAACTTCTTGCCAGTGATGCCGATAACCGCAAGGCGATGCGCAGCCTGCGCGATATTCTCATCAAGCTGGGCAACTGGCAGGAGGCCCTCACACTGCAGAAGCGGATACTCAAGGCAACCTCTTCCGGGCCCAAGGTGGAGCTGGAAAAGCAGACCCACCTGCAGTTGCGCTATGAAGTGGCCCGCCAGGCCCTCGACGAAGGTGAGCGGGATCTGGCCATCGACGCCTGCCGTGAACTGATCAAGATCGACCCCAGCTGCACCCCGCCGCGGGTCACCCTTGGCGATGCTTACCGCCAGGCCGAGCGGATTGCCGACGCGGTCCGGGTCTACCAGGAAGGCTACCGGGCGCTGAAAAAGAGCGTTTTTCTCGCCCGCCTCGAAGACCTCTATATCAACGCCGAGGATCCGGCGGCTCTGCTCGCCTTCTATCGCAGCCAGATGGATGCGGACGGGCAGGACCTGCTGCTCAAGCTTTATCTCGGCCGTCTCTGCCTGCGTCTTGAGATGGTCGATGAAGCGATGCAGCATCTGACGGACCTGGAAACCACCGGAATCGACTTTACCAAGTTGCACCTGCTTCTGGCTGAAGCACAGCGCCGCCGCAACCGGACCGAAGAGGCGATCTCCGAGTATCAGAAAGCCCTCAAAATCGACAGCCATCTGCTCCTCGGTTTTGTCTGTGAGGCCTGTGGCGCGAGTTTCACGCAATGGCACAGCCGTTGTCCCCAGTGTAACAGCTGGGACACCCTGGTGCTGCCGGAGCGCAAGCAGATCCAGGATGCGCGCATGCTTGACTATGCCAAAATGATTCCCCACGGAGCGGAGGAACGGTGAATATTTCACCCGTCGCACTGGTTATTCTCGACGGCTGGGGCCTCAACGACAGGTGCACCGGCAATGCGCCCTGTCATGCCAGCACCCCGGTGATGGATCGCCTGCTGGCGCAGTACCCCAACACCCGCCTCAGCGCGTCGGGGCGCGATGTCGGCCTGCCCGACGGACAGATGGGGAACTCGGAGGTCGGGCATCTGAATATCGGAGCCGGGCGGATCATCTACCAGGACCTGACGCGGATCAGTCTGGCGATCGAGGATGGCAGCTTCTTCAGCAATCCGGCCCTGACCGGCATCTGCAGCCGGCTGGCGGCGAGCGGCAAAAAGCTCCATCTGCTGGGCCTGGTGTCCGATGGCGGGGTTCATTCGCATATCAACCATCTCTATGCCCTGGTGCGCCTGGCGCAACAGAACGGGGTCAGGGATATCTGTATTCACGCCTTTATGGACGGCCGGGATACCCCGCCAACGAGTGGCAGGGGGTTCCTCGAGGCCCTGCAGCAGCAGCTGCAACAGATGGGCGCCGGGCGGATCTGCACGGTCACGGGGCGGTACTGGGCGATGGATCGGGATAACCGCTGGGAGCGGGTTGAGAAAGCCTACCGTGCGCTGGTCGAGGGGGAGGGCAAAGCGTTTGACAATGCGGTCGCAGCGATGGACCAGGCCTATGCCGCCGGTCAGACCGACGAATTTGCCGAGCCGATGATCATCGCTCCGGGGGGAACCATCGACGATGGTGACGGCATCGTTTTTTTCAACTTTCGCGCTGATCGGGCGCGCGAGATGACCCGTGCTCTGACCCTGGACGATTTCAGCGGCTTTGCCCGGCGCAAGTCTCCCCGGCTGGCGGAATTTGTCTGTCTTACCGAGTATGACGAGACCTTCGATCTGCCCATCGCCTTCCAGGCGGAAAGCTATCCTGACATCCTCGCTGATGTTTTGGCGCGTGCCGGCTTGAAGCAGTTGCGCATTGCCGAAACGGAAAAATACGCCCACGTGACCTTTTTTTTCAATGGTGGCGTCGAACAGCCCTGGCCCGGTGAGGACCGGGTGTTGATCCCGTCACCGCAGGATGTGGCGACCTATGACCAAAAACCGGCGATGAGTGCCGTCGAGGTGACCGAGGAAGTTCTGCGCCGGGTCAGCGCGGGGACTTATCAGTTCATCGTGCTGAACTTCGCCAACTGCGACATGGTCGGACATACCGGAGTTCTGCCCGCCGCCATCGAGGCGGTGGAAACCGTCGACCGCTGTCTCGGGCGGGTGGTCGAAGCCGTGACCGCTGCCGGTGGCGCGCTGCTGATTACTGCCGACCATGGCAACTGCGAACAGATGATGGATGCCCGGGGCAACTCGCACACGGCGCACACCAGCAACCCGGTGCCGTTGATTCTCGTTGCACCCGGACAGGGGGCGCTGCATCTGCGCGAGGGGATTTTGGCCGACCTGGCGCCAACGGTGATCGCGCTTCTTGGTCTGCAACAGCCTGCCGCGATGACCGGGCGGTCCCTGCTGGTCACCGGTACATAACCGCGGAGGTTGTAAAAAACAAGGGGGGGGAATGACGTTCAGCCTAGCGCGCTTGCTGCACCTGTTGCTGCCACCTGTCTGTCCTCTGTGCGCGGGGACAATGCCGTTCGCCGCCCATGGCCCTTTCTGCCCGACCTGCATGGCCGGTGTTTTGCCGCTGCCGCCGGCACACTGTTCTCACTGTGCTCTCCCCTATGTTCATTCCGGCGCCATTGCGGCGCATCTGTGCAGTCGTTGTCTTCTCGATCCCCCGGTATATCGCGCGACCTACGCTGCCGGTCTGTACCAGCAGCAGCTGCGTCTGGCCGTTCAGCATTTCAAGTTTCATCAACGTCCCGGTCTCGATCGGTGCCTGGCCACCCTGCTGGAGCGGGCGCTCCCGCCCGATCTGCCGAGCGATCTACTGATTCCGGTGCCCCTCCATCCTGCCCGGCTGCGCCAGCGGACCTACAACCAGGCCCTGCTCCTCGCCCGCGACATCGGCCGTCGGCGCCGCCTGGAAGTTTCCGGCACCCGGCTGGTCAAGGTGTGCGAAACAGCCCCCCAGCAGGAACTCAGCGCCCGGCAACGCCGGCACAATCTGCGTGATGTGTTCCGCTTGCAGCAGGACGTCAGGGGCAGGCGGATCCTGCTGGTGGATGATGTGATGACCACCGGCGCCACGGTGGCAGCGTGCAGTCGTGTCCTGCTGGATGGTGGTGCTGCCGAGGTCAGGGTGGCCGTCGTCGGCCGCGCCCCGCAATGACTGCGGCGGTCCTCTGGTATAATGAACAGACAGGCTGTGCGCCGCTGTTTCTCCGTTGGTCGAAGGGCAACCCGATCAACGGGAGGGATCCCCTTTATTCAGGGAGGGACGCTGGTGGAAGATCTTTACCGGTTGTTTGAAAATTATCCCGTTGACAGGTTGTTCCGTGTCGTCCCGGCCGGGATCTTTCTCGTCAACTGCGATAAAATCATCACTTACTGGAGTGACGAAGCGGAGCGGATAACCGGTTATTGTGCAGCGGAGGTGGTTGGCCGGTCCTGTCATGAGCTGCATGACGAACCCTGTTGTCACGACTGTTATCTTTTTGATCGGGCCGTCCATGGCCCACTGGCGGCACAGTCCTGCTCTTTCATACACAAGGATGGCCGGCGGCTGAGCTTGTGCAAGAATGTCGATCTGCTGCGCAACGCTGCCGGGGAGATTGTCGGGGGGATTGAGGCCTTTGTCGACCGGACTGGATATGAAGAGGTTGAGCTGGAGCGCAACTCTCTGCGTTCCGTCCTCAACGGCATGTACGATCCGGTCTATATCTGCGACCGCAGTTACCGGCTGCTGTTCGTCAACCAGGCGATGGAACGGCTGCTCGGCGCGATCACCGGGCAGCTCTGCTACCGTGCCCTCTACGGACGCGATGATGCCTGTCCGGACTGTCCGCTGGAGGTGGTTCTGCAGGGGGGGGCGGGGCGCCAGGAAACCTCCCTGATCGATACCCAGCGCATCTTCGAAGTGCTTCATTCCGCCTGTCAGTTTCATCTTCAGCCTGAATGTAAAATGGGTGTCTGCCGGGATATCACCGAACGACTGGCGATTCGGCGGCGGCTCCAGCAGGTGAACCGCGAGCTGGATGCTTTCGTCTCGATGGTGTCGCACGATCTGCGCTCGCCCTTGACCCCGCTGATCGGTTATGCCGAGCTGCTGCAGGACCGCTGTGCACCTGCCCTCGACGAGATTGGCCGGGAGTCCCTCGGACAGATTCTGATGACCGCTGAAAAGATGCAGGAGCTGCTTGAAGATCTGCTCTG
>JAWOIX010000015.1:0-17152 GCA_046484405.1 Pelovirga sp. | reverse complement strand
GCAGGTCGCCGCCGGTTTCATCGGGGGATTTTCTCCAGGCCGTTTGCACCATCTGACGGACGACCTGTTCCGACAGGGTCAGGGGTGTACGGTCTCTGTCCTGCCAGCAGCTGTGTTCATCGTTGGTGTCGATCGGGGTGGCGGGTGTCGTGCCTGTTTCACCGGGGCCGTTCTGTCCCTCCCGCTCCGCCCGCTGGTGATCGCCATGGCCGTCACCCTGCTCGACCCCGAGTTGCGGCATACGCAGCAGCTGTGCGTAATATTCCTCGGCGGCGAGCCCGGCGGGGAGATGGAGGCGCTGCGGTTGCAGCGCTTCCGCCGGCAGATGCTCGATCCCCGGGTTGATCGCCAGATCGCAGGCGAGATCCCAGAGCCGGCAATCGCGCTCCCGGCGGCGGCAGGGGTGGAGGTGGAGAATGTGTTTCACCAGGTGCTCGAGCAGCGCCTGTTGCTGGGCGGCGGAAAAATCGCCAAACAGCGCGTTATTGACCATCAAGGTTGGCACGGCATCGGCGATGGTCACGGCGACGGCTTTCTTCCCGTGCCACGGGCGGCGCCGGAACTGCAGCAGGAAGTGACCGTAGAACGGCCGCTGTTTGAGCAGCCGGACGATGGCGTCCTGCAGCTGGCGCGGGGTCTCAGCCGGCATCCTGGCTGATTGTCCGGATAGTGTCGAGAATGACGGCGTCGTACTTGTCCTGGCAGAGGATTGCCGCGACAACCGGAATCCGCAGCAGGGACTTGACCATGCCGAAACGCATGTCACGCGGCAGGATGTCGATATAGGCGACCAGGTGGTCCTGCTCCGTTGCGTCGAGGAGCGGTCCATCCTGGAGCAGGGTGGTCAGGTCGCTGATGGTCGCCGCCTGGATGTCATCGCGCTGGGCGCGTGCCCGGTCTGCGACTTCGGGCCAGCGCTGCAGGATAGCGCGGGCGTCCAGAGGACGCTGGCGCTGCTCCGTGCACCATTGCAGAAAGGCGACCGCCGCTTCCCGTCCGACGATGCCGCTGTAGACCTCCATTTCCAGCTCCTGCGGAAAGCGGCAGCTGCGCCGCAGGGTGCTGACCATTTCCCAGGCGCGCTCCGATGGCTCCACCTGCATGTCGAAGCTGGCGCTGTTGTGGGACAAGAGCTGTTGGTGGGTGGTGATGAATTGGCGCACCGCGAGGTCGAAATCGGCCTGGCGGGCATAGCGGGACCAGCACTGCACATCCGTTTCGACCTGGATGACCACCATCCGGTCGAGCAGCGCGCGGTCAAGGGGGGCAACCTGGTAACTGCCATCCGGCGGGTTGATGGCGACGACAACACGGTGCTGCGGCGCGAGTTTGTGCGTATGCAGCGCGCGCTGCTGCCCTTCGGCCGGCGGTTCGACAAACTGGAAGATCGCCTGCAGGGTGTCCTCCTGCTGGGCGCGGTTCAGTTCGTCGCAGTGGACCACGGCGGGAGGATCGTTGTCGCCGGGCCACCAGCTTGGGCGTGACCAGTGCATGGTGTCATCGATGCGATAGGGGATGCCGACCAGGTCACCGACTTCCATCTGGCCGAGACGCAACGGCAGGTAGGTCCGCTTGATCTCACGGCAGACCTGAATGATGCCGGCGGTTTTGCCGACCCCGCGATGACCGACGACGCAGGGAGTCAGATCCGTCGTCGTGAGGATCTCCCGCAGGACAGTCTTCATCTGTTCGATATTCATTGGGTACTCATGCGTTAGCGCTGTGTCGCAAGGGAGCCGTTGCGCGCGGTTCAGAGGCGTGAAAAGCCCCGCTGCTTCTGGCGTGAGACCTTGCCGATCAACCAGCCGCCAAAGAACACGCCGGCCCCGGCAAAAAACCACTGAATCGTGTTGGTGCGGTGAAAACTGCGATTTTCCTCGCGCAGCACCACCAGCTCTTCGTTGAGCAGCCGGTTCTGCTCCTCGAGGAATTCCTTGTCATCGACGAGTTGCACAATGTCGGCGGTATTCTGTCGCAGCGTTTCGTAGCGTTCGGTGACCTGCTTCAGTTCGGACCGGGCGATCTCCAGCTGCTCCGAGAGTTCCTCCAGGCGCGGCTGCAGGGAGCCGTCCTGCGCACTTAAGCGGAGCTGCTCCTCGGCACTGGCGTAACGCTGCTGCAGACTGGCGAGCTCGGCCTGGAGCTCCTCAACCTGCTGCGCCTTGGGGATTGTCGCGGTGATGTACTGCTTGGGAATGAATCCCTCGCGTCCCGATGGGGCGCTGACACGGAAATAAACGCCTTGCTCGCCGAGAATGGTCACCGGGGTATTGGAGGTCAGGTGCTCGAGGGTCTGGTAACTGTCCGCCGGCTGGTTGCGCAGGGCAACAACAAGGGTGTCGGAGATATAGCGGGTCTGCGCTGCGGCGGTCACGGCAAACAACAGGCAGAGCAGACCGCTGGCCAGGACAATGAGGGGTTTTCTCATGGAATCAATCCTTTGGAATGTTGAAAAAAATACACAGGTGCAGATACTACAGCCATAAAAGGTCGAATTCAAGAGGGGAAAAAGAAGCAGGCGTGCGCCTGCGACAAACCCTGCTAAAGCCACTTGCGGGTCAGGATTTTTTCCCCTTCGACAATCAGGAACACCGCCAGGCCGATGCCCAGGGGTGTCAGCCAGTGCCGCGCCGACAGGGGGACCGAACCGAACCAGAGCTGCATGACCGGCAGATAGACAAAGAGCAGCTGCAGCAGCGCCAGAATGCCCACCGCCACCCAGGCGGCCGGGTTGGCCAGCAGGCGCTGCAGGGGAAGGCTGGAGCGCTTGAGATAGCGACTGTTGAAAAGGTAGAAGGCCTGGCCGCAGACGAGGGTGTTGACCGCCATGGTGCGGGCCAGTTCAAGGGAGCCGCTGCTGGCTTTTTCGAAGAGAAAGATGGCGATGGTGGCGCCACCGATGAGGATCGAAACGAAGATGATCCGCCAGAGGAAAATGCCGCTGAGAATCGCGGTTTCCGGCCGGCGCGGCGGCCGCTGCATGACCCCCGGCTCGGGCGGTTCAAAAGCCAGCGCCAGCGCCAGGGTGACGGCGGTCACCATATTGACCCAGAGAATCTGCACCGGCGTCAATGGCAACGCCAGTCCGAACAGAACCGCACTGAACATGACCAGTGCTTCGGCACCGTTGGTCGGCAGAATGAACAGGATCGCCTTGCGCAGATTGTCATAGATCGTCCGCCCCTCGGCAATCGCCTGCTCGATGGAGGTGAAGTTGTCGTCGGCAAGGACGATTTCGGCAGCCTCCTTGGTTGCTTCGGTGCCCTTGATGCCCATGGCGATGCCGACATCGGCACGTTTGAGGGCGGGGGCGTCGTTGACCCCGTCGCCGGTCATGGCGATCACTTCACCGTTGGCCTGCAGTGCTTTGACCAGCCGCAGTTTATGCTCAGGGCTGGTGCGGGCAAAGATATTCACCCGCCCGACCATCTCGCGCAAGTCCTCGTCAGAGAGCTGTTCCAGCTGCTTTCCGGTGACCACCTCCTGTGGATTGGTGATGCCCATTTCCCGGCCGATCGCCACCGCCGTTCCGGCATGGTCACCGGTGATCATCTTGACCTGGATACCCGCCTTGTTGCAGATCCGGATCGATTCGGTCGCCTCAGGGCGCGGGGGATCGATAATACCGACGAGCCCGAGAAGCACCATGTCGTTATCGAGGTCCTGCATGCTCAGGGCGGACTGCCCGTCTGCGGCGCTGCGCCGGGCCGCTGCGAGGACCCGCAGGCCGGAGCTGCTGAGCTCATCGATCTGCTCCTGCCAGAAGTCGCGATCCAGTGCGGCGCTGCCGTCGCTGTCGCAGTGCTGGCATCCTGCCCGATCAAGAAGCTGATCCGGCCCCCCCTTGAGGAGAATCATCGGCGCGTCGTCCGCGCGTCGATGCAGCGTGGCCATGAACTTGTTTTCCGACTCAAAGGGGACGGTCGCCAGGCGTTTGTAAGGGGCCTCGTCGAAACCGGCCTTTTCTGCCAGGGTGCGCAGGGCGCCCTCCGTCGGTTCGCCGGTGACCAGCCACTCCTGGTCCGACTGGACAATTTCGGAGTCGTTGCACAGGGCCATCGTCTCGATCAGGGCGGACAGCGCCGGGTGCTGTGCCAGGTCGACCGGACCATCCTCCTGCCGGATGTCGCCTTCCGGCGCATAACCGGTGCCGCTGACGCTGTACCTGCCCGCAGGAGTGATGACATGGCGGACGGTCATTTCGTTGCGTGTGAGGGTACCGGTTTTATCTGAACAGATAACCGTTATCGAACCTAGGGTCTCGATCGCGTTGAGTTTGCGGGTGATGGCATTGCGCCGGGCCATGCGCTGGACGCCGAGGGCGAGGGTAATGGTCAGGATCGCCGGCAGACCTTCCGGGATGGCGGCAACGGCAAAACCGATTGCCGCCAGAAACAGCTCGCCAATGCTGTAGTCATGCAGCAGCCAGCCTAGCAGCCACATGCTCACCGCCATACCGATGATCGCCACGGAGAGACGTTTGCCAAAGGCGTCCATCTGACGGGTCAGGGGAGTGGCGATCTTCTCCACGCCGGCGATCATCGTGTTGATCCGGCCGATCTCTGTTGCTGTCCCGGTTGCCGTGACAATGCCGGTACCACGGCCGGTCGTCACCAGGGTACCGGAAAAGGCCATGCCGCTGCGATCACCGACGCCGGCGTCGGCAGCGACCGCCTCACTGTTCTTGCTGGCGGCGAGGGACTCACCGGTCAGCGCCGCTTCCTCGATCTGCAGATTGTTCGTGTCAACCAGGCGCATATCGGCGGGAACCCGGTTGCCCGAGCGCAGGCGCACGCGATCTCCCGGAACCAGTTCCGCCGCCGCCAGTTCGACCCAGCGACCGTCGCGCTGCACCAGGGCGTGGGGTGAGAGCATCTTGCGGATGCCATCGAGGGCTTGCTCTGCCTTGCCCTCCTGGATAAAACCGATCAGGGCATTGATAATGACGACGGCGAGGATGACACCGGTATCAATCCAGTGTCCGAGCACCGCGGTCAAAAGCGCTGCGGCGAGCAGCACGTAGATCAGCAGGTTGTGAAAGTGCTTGAAGAAGCGTTTGAACAACCCCTCTTTTTCCGCTGCTGGAAGACGGTTCGGACCAACCGCCTCGAGGCGCCGCTGCGCTGCGGCGGAACTCAGGCCGTCCGCCGGGCTGTCTATCTGGCTGGCGATGTCAGCGCCCGTCAGGCTGTGGGGGTGGTCGATGTGAAAAGGTGGTGTCTGTTGGTCGGTCATCGCTGTGAAACTCTCGCTTTCTTCCAGGGGCTCATTACGCGCAGGACTCCGGGCACGGCGACCTGCCCGTCGCTGGTTGTTCAACAAGTGTAACAGGGAAACGCGGTTTTTTGCAGGATCGACAGGTTGGCTCATTGCCAGGCACCGGCAGCATCGGGCACTGCCGCGGGCGTCCCGGAGAAGGAGGCACCTGACCCGGCTAGATCAGAATGGCGCGATCCAGCCCGGCGGGCTCGCCGGACGGAGCGGTCTCCGGGGGTGGCGTCTCGCCGGCGTCGGGGTAGGGTTGGGAGAGCAGGTCCATAACCGTACGGGCCACGGTGATCGGGGCGTTATGCTTGAGCGCCAGGGCGATGGCATCGCTGGGACGTGCATCGATGATGACCATTCGTTCACCGGTGCGGATGTGCAGGCGGGCATAAAACGTGTTGTCCTGAAAATCGTTGACGGTGACGTGCTCGAGCCGGCCATCGAGGGCCGTCAGCAGGTTGCCGATCAGATCGTGGGTCATCGGCCGCGGGGTTATCTGCCGGTTGCGGTAGCGCATGATCGCCGCTGCTTCCGCATCACCGATAAAAATCGGCAGAATGCGTTCTTCATCGACCGCATGGAGCAGAACCGCCGGCGAGCGGGTCAGCGGCGATCTGCCAACACCGCCGACCTCAACCTTCACCGGATCTCTGTCCTGCGCCAGGACCGGGGTCCAGCACAGAGCGATGCCGAATGCTGCCAGAATGCCGTAGCGCCAAGCGAGTCCCCGTTGCATGAGATACACCTCCTTCTGCCCACGACCAGGCGTCCTGCACCGGGGAGATGGCCCCGGTGTCCGTGTCACGACAGTCTACCACAGCGGCGAGAAGATGTGCTTGAGCGCCGACCGTGCCGGCGCGCGGCAATTCCCGAGCCATGTCTTGCGATCCGCTGGCTGGATGCTATTCTGGAAGGTGCCGGTGACGTCACTGTTCTTCCCTGTGCCTGCTTCCTCGCGGCGTTAACGCGGTATTTGCGGTTCGCAGTGCGCTGCCACGGCAGCAGATTGAGAGGCTTTTCCCCCGGCGAGGAGATACATTATGAGTAATCTTATCGATAAGGAAATGCACTGTAAAAAACTCTCCGAACAGGCCCGCGCCGCGGTCAGGCTGCTGCTCGAGCCGGAGCAGAAGGATCTCGGCGGTTTTACCGTGCGCCGGTTGCTGCCGACGGCGGAGGTTCGCTCGGTTGGGCCCTTCATCTTTTTCGATCACGTCGGCCCTGCGACCTTCCCGCCGGGCAAGGGGATCGATATACGCCCGCATCCGCATATCGGGCTGGCGACGATCACCTACGTGTTCGAGGGGGAGATCCTCCACCGTGACAGCCTGGGCTCGGTGCAGCACATTCGCACCAATGAAATCAACTGGATGACGGCCGGCCGGGGGATTTCCCATTCGGAGCGCACGCCGCCGGACCTGCGCCGCAAAGAGCACCGCCTGCACGGACTGCAGCTGTGGGTCGCGCTGCCCGGGGAGGACGAGCAGACGGAGCCGTTTTTCGCCCATTACGACAGCGGGGCGCTGCCGCTGCTGGAGGCGGAGGGGGTCAGGATCCGGGTGATGGTTGGCCGGGCCTATGGCCTTGTTTCGCAGGTGAAGACCCATTCGCCGACCCTCTACGTCGAGATCAGCCTGGCGGCCGGAAAGTCCGTTGCGGTTCCGGACCAGGTCGAAGAATGTGCCATCTACATGGTGTCCGGCTGCCTGCGGGTGGGCGCCGGCCTGGTTCCCGAACACACCATGGCGATCCTCGACCAGACCCGGCCGATCGAACTGGTGGCGCAGGAAGCATGCCGGCTGGTCATCATCGGTGGTTCGCCGCTGGGCAAAAGGACGATGTGGTGGAACCTGGTGGCGACGCGCAAGGACCTGCTGGAACAGGCCAAACAGGCCTGGCGCGACCGCAGTTTCCCGCAGGTGCCGGAAGAGACGGACTACATCCCCCTGCCGGAGTGATGGCGTGCGCGCCTGTGGTCGGTTTTTTTTCCTGATCGAGCACATTGCGTCCTGCTCAAAAGAATACCGGAGGATTTATCTGTTATTCTTATAGGACGTGGTCACTGACCGCGGTGCAAAAGCAATGGGGGGATGAAGGGTTTGAAAGATCAGTCCTGCTCCCCGCCGCTGCCAGACCGTGGCGGTTTTTTTTCAACGTCAGTGGAGGAAGGAATGAAGACGGTTCTCAAATTGATCGGAATACTGCTGCTGGTGGTGATCATCGCCGTTGCCGGCGCGGTGTTTTATATCGATGTGATTGCCAAAAAGGGGGTCGAGAGGGGCGGCGAAATCGCTCTTGGTGTGCCGACCCGTGTGGCAAATATCAACCTGTCGCTGTTCGGTGGCGAGGGCAGTATGAATAATCTGCAGATTGCCAACCCGGCCGGGTTTTCGGACCGCCCGTTCATGGAACTCGGCGTGGCCGATATGGCGGTCACCTTGAATTCGCTGCTTGGGGACCAGGTGATGATTCCGCGCGTCGCGCTTAGCGGCATCCGCATCAACCTCGAACAGCAGGGGGGCAGAAACAATGTCAGTCCGTTGCTCGCGCGTGCCCGCAGCCTGGCCGGAGAATCCGCAGAGCCGGCCGTCGCGCAGGGCGAAAGCGGCGGCAAGAAATTCACCGTTGCCTACTTTGTGATCGATGATGTCGCGATCAATGCCAGCCTTGATGTCCTCGGGCAGCAGTCTTCCCTTAACCTGGTTCTGCCCAAAATAGAATTGCGCAACCTCGGGGCGGCGGAGCAGGGCCTGACCCTGCCGGAGCTGATCGAGCAGGTGGTGCAGGTCATCCTGAGCACGGCACAGAAAAGCTCCGCGCAGCTGTCCCCGGCCCTGTCCCGGTTGCTCTCCGGGGAACTCAGTGATCTTGGAGCGCTGCAGGCTGACCTGATCGGCCAGGCGCAGGGACGGGTTGACAAGGCGGTCGGAGACCTTGAAGAAAAGCTGCAGCTGACCATCCCGGAAGAGGAAAAGAAAAAAATCGAAGACAAGGCCGGTGAGCTGCTGAGAGGGATTGGCGGTCGCCTGGGCGGTGATTGACCTGCCCGGGGGATTTGTCTGTCATCACTGCAGTCCGAGGGGGCGCCACTGCCGGTGATGGTTTGATGCAATCGGAGGAGAAACCACAACCAACAGGAGAAAAATCATGAAAAAGCTATTTTGTCTGATGTTCCTTGCCCTGTTTTTGACCGCCTGCAGCAGCGACTCGAACGATCCTGCTGAGCAGCCGGCAGCGCGGCAAGCGCAGCCGGCCGAGGAGACAACGACGCAAAAGGCGGTCGATGCAACCCGGGAGGCGAAGGACCAGGTCGTTGAAAAGGCCGGTGAAGTCAAGGATGCGACCGTGGCGCTCGCAGAGAAAACGGCGGACGCCGTTTCGACCAAGGCAGCAGAGGTTAAAGAGGGTGCCAGTGAAATGCTGCAGCAGGGTGGCACCATCTATCAGCAGAACTGCCGCAGTTGTCACGATTCCGGCGTGATGGGCGCACCGCAGCTGGGGGATGAGCGTTATTCCGGCGACCTTGAAACCCTGGTGGAGAACTCCATTAACGGGATCGGCAGGATGCCGGCACGTGGCGGCAATAAGTCCCTGACGGACGATGAGGTCCGGGCCGCGGTCGAATACATGGTGGAAGAGAGCAAGTAAGCAGTTTTTGCGACAGCAGGACACCGGTTGCCCTGCGGGTCAAGGCCCCCTTGCCGCGACCCGCAGGGTGAACAGGATTCCGCTGCAAGGACCTTTACATGGCGGCGCCGACGACGACTGTCCATGGGCGAATCCGCCACTGTGTCACAAGGCCATTGATGACGTAAGGATCCCTGGTGACGAACGCCTCGATGTGCGCGCGGTCTTCTGTTTTGAAGGCAAGGGCGGCACCATCGACCGGATCGGAAAACGCACCGCCAAGCAGCAGCTCGCCGCGATCAACGTAGTCTTGCAGCAGGGCCAGATGCGCTTCACGGTAGGGGGTCCGACGTTCGACAATATTTTCAACGTAGTCGTAGCAGAGCAGGTAGTACATGGTGTCATCTCCGGCTGAAAAAAATCACGCAGGCAGAAGGTTTGCCAGGACGCTGTGACGATCGCTTGCCCGGCGATCGAACACCTGGGGCGGACGGGATTCCCCCGCTTGAGTCCGTCAGTTTATGTGCGTTTATTGCTTCGGTCAATCATCAACCTGCAGTAGCCGATTCATCGCCCTGACTCATCGCCCCGACTCACCGCCCTGTGGCGATGGTCCGGAACAGCGGCCATCGCTCCGGCACCCTTGCCGGCGGATGTTTTATGCGAGGAACGGACGGTCCTTTCGCTGAGATAACAGCATGCGCGCCTTTATTGCCATCGACCTGCCGATCAGGGTGAAAACGCAGCTTGGCCGCATTGCCCAGGAACTGCGCCAGAGTGACTGTCGCGCCAGCTGGGTCAAGCCGGACAACCTGCACATCACCATGAAGTTTCTCGGTGATACCGATGACAACCTGCTGCAGCAGGTCAGTGAACAGCTCGACCGGCTCGGTCAGGAGCAGGGCCCCTTTGCCGTCACGCTTGGCGGGCTCGGTTTTCTGCCGCCACAAGGACGACCCAGGGTTCTGTGTGTGGCGACCGGCAGCCAGGACCGGCTTGCGCACCTGGCGCACCAGCTTGAACAGCGGCTCACTCCGCTGGGCTTGCAACCCGAGCGGCGCTTTGCCGCGCATGTCACCCTGGCACGGATCAAGGGTGATAAAAACCTTGCCAAACTGCGACAACTGGCCAGCAGGGTGTCCTTGCGCCAGACCTTTTCCGTGGCCAGTCTCAATCTCTACAGCAGCCATCTGCATCCCGATGGCGCCCGCTACCAGTTGCTCCACCGTGGCCGGTTCCGGCTGGTGGCACCCCGTTAGGGCGCCAGGGCCACTGATCCCTGTCTGCGGCAAGGGCATCCATTTGTGCCGTCTTTCGTGGTATAACCGCGTCAGAAGATAGCCCGCTCCCCTTGCCTCCACAGAGAAACCCCGATGACCGGTGCCCTGCTGAAAAGATCCCGAGACCTTGTGCCGCTGCTGCTGCCGGGGGTGTTCGTCCTGCTGTGGAGTACCGGCTTTATCGGGGCAAGGCTCGGACTGCCCCATGCCGAACCCTTCACCTTCCTGTCCCTGCGCTTTGCCCTGCTCACCCTGATCCTTGGCGGCTACAGTCTGCTGGTAGGTGCGCCCTGGCCGCGGGATCCGCGCCAGGTTCTCCAGGTGGCAATCTCGGGCCTGCTGATTCACAGCCTGTACCTGGGCGGGGTCTTTTATGCGATCAGCGTGGGCATGCCGGCGGCTATCGCGGCCATGATTGTCGGTACCCAGCCACTGCTGACCGCTGCCCTTGCCGGACCCCTTCTCGGGGAGCGGATTACTCGCCGGCAGTGGTTCGGGTTTGTCCTCGGCCTGGTCGGCGTCGTGCTGGTGGTGGGACCGAACATGGGCAGAGAGACCGGGGGGCTGGCCGCTCTGGCCGCGGCAACCTGCGCCCTGCTGGGGATAACCCTGGGAACCATTTACCAGAAGCGGTACGGCGCGAAGATGGATCTGCGCAGCGGCGCAACGACCCAGTTTGCCCTGTGCACCGTCACCATGACGCTGCTCGCCTTGAGCTGTGAAAGCATGGCGGTCGACTGGAATGGCGAATTTCTCTTCGCCCTGTTGTGGCTGGTGCTGGTCCTCTCCATCGGCGCGGTGAGTCTGCTCTACCTGATGATTCGCCGTGGCCTCGCCTCCAGGGTGGCCAGCCTGTTTTACCTGGTCCCTCCCGTTACCGCCATCATCGCCTGGCTGGTATTCGATGAATATCTCGGCCTGCCCGCCATCTGCGGGATGATTGTCGCCGCTTGCGGCGTCGCCCTGGTGGTGCGCAAATAACCGCCGCCGTCAAGCTCCTGGTTCTGTTCTGCCAGGGGCTCAGCAGTCAGGGCTATCCCAGGAGTCCCATTCAATTTTTTTCCCAGGAGACATGAAATAATGACAACATCACAACACCATCGCCTGATTATCCTCGGTTCCGGCCCTGCCGGATATACGGCGGCCATCTATGCCGCCCGTGCCAACCTGAATCCGGTCATTATCACCGGTTATCTCCCTGGTGGACAGATGACAACGACCACCGAAATTGATAACTGGCCCGGAGATCACCAGGGTGTCAGTGGCACCGACCTGATGGAACGGATGCGCCAGCATGCCGAGCGTTTCAACACCCGGATGATCCAGGATCACATCAACGCCGCCGATCTGCAGCAACGTCCCTTTGTCCTGACCGGGGATCAGGGGACCTATACCTGCGATGCCCTGATCATTGCCACCGGGGCGTCAGCCAAATATCTCGGTTTGCCTTCGGAAGCCGCCTTCAAGGGCAAGGGGGTTTCGGCCTGCGCCACCTGTGACGGATTTTTTTATCGTGATGTGCCGGTGGCCGTGATCGGCGGCGGCAACACGGCGGTGGAAGACGCGCTTTATCTTGCCAATCTTGCCAGCCACGTCACCCTGGTGCACCGCCGGGATGCGCTGCGCAGTGAAAAAATCCTTGCCGACAAACTGATGAAGAAGGTCGCTGAAGGCAAAGTCACGGTCGAATGGTTTCATGTGCTGGACGAAGTGCTGGGGGAGCAAAAGGGGGTGACCGGCATACGGATCAAGGATGTCCGCGACGGCGCCACCAGGGAACTCCCTGTGGAAGGGGTCTTCATTGCCATCGGCCACTCCCCCAACAGCAGCGTGTTCACCGGACAGCTCGAGATGCAGGACGGCTACATCACCACTCGCGGTGGTCACGCCGGGTGCGCCACCCAGACCAGCATCCCCGGAGTCTTTGCGGCCGGCGATGTGCAGGATTCCATATACCGGCAGGGAATCACCTCGGCCGGCACCGGCTGTATGGCCGCCCAGGACGCCGAGCGGTTTCTCGACGGTCTGTCATAACCTGATACTCCTGAAGGCGCCAGTCAGAGCCGCCGCCGCCCGGTCGATCTCTTCCGTGGTCGTCATCCAGCCCAGCGACAGGCGCACCGCACCCATGGCGCGGAGCGGGTCGATCCCCAGCGCTGCGAGCACGCCGCTGACCGCATCGCTTTCGGCGTGGCAGGCCGAACCCAGCGACGCGGCTACTTCAGCGGCCGAGCGCTCAAGGAGCTCCCGCCCGGTAACGCCCGGGAAGGAAATGTGCAGGGTATTCGGCAGGCGCTGTTCCGGATGGCCATTGAGCTGCAGGCCAGAAATCCCTTCCTGCAAATGCTGCTGCAGGCGATCGCGCAGGGCGGTCAGGCGGGGCGTCGCCACCGGCAGCCGTTCCCGCGCCAGCCGCGCCGCTTCTCCAAGACCGACTATGGCCGGCACGTTCTCGGTCCCCGGGCGCAGTCCGCGTTCCTGCTCTCCTCCTGTCAGCAGCGCAGTGAGCGGCGTACCTGTCCGCACGTAGAGGGCACCGACCCCCTTGGTGGCGTAGAACTTGTGGCCCGCGAGGGTCAGCAGGTCGACACCGAGGGCGGAAACATCGAGGGGAATCTTGCCCGCCGACTGGGCAGCGTCGCTATGCAGCAGCGCGCCGTGGGCCTTGACGACGGCAGCGATCTCAGCCACCGGTTGCAGCGTGCCAATCTCATTGTTGGCGTGCATCACCGACACCAGGGCGGTGTCGGGGCGCAACGCCCGGCGCACGGCGTCCGCCGCCACTCGGCCATAGCCGTCCACCGGTACGATGGTGACCGCCCAGCCGGCTTCCTCCAGCCGTTGCGCCGGCGCCATGATCGCCGGATGTTCCACGGCGCTGATAATCAGGTGTGCCGGACGGCCGAGGGCGCGGGCAACACCAAGCAGCGCCAGGTTATTGGCCTCGGTGGCGCTGCCGGTGAAGACGATCTCATCGGCCCGGGCGTTGATGAGCGCGGCCACCCGGGTACGGGCCTCGGCAACGGCCAGCTTGGCCCGCTGACCGAAAACATGCGCTGAGGAGGGGTTGCCGAAGTGCTCGCGCAGGTAGGGAATCATGGCCTCTGCCACTTCCGGTGCGACCGGGGTGGTGGCGTTGTAGTCGAGATAAATCGGGAGCTGCATGCTGTTATCTCCGTCGCTCAGGTTGCCGCCGGGTTCCAGGTTCAGGTCCCGGCACGGATGCCCTCTGCGGCATTATTAAATTCCTTGACGTGATCGGGCAGATATCCTAATTACTGACAGCGCATTCAGATAAAGGCAAACCCGAAGTGATTCGGGGACGCAAAGCCACGGATCCTCGGTCATCCCAAGCAGGGGTGTCACGGATCGCCGGGTTGCCGAAGAGGCTTCTTCCCTCAGACATTGACGGGCCTGCCTTCGGTTGTAAGGCAGGCCTTTTCTTGTCTGCCGCCCTTAAGTCGCACGATTTGCTGCCCCTCCACGAATATAAATCAGGTCGACAGAGTATTGGAAATAAAACCATGGTGTTTCGCTGTGCCGTTTTATGGCTGCTTCTCTTTGGTGTTCCGCTTGCCGGAGCCGCTGAAGACACGTTTGGCCTGGGCTCCGGACTCTTCCGCGATCATGCCGTCGTGATGCTGCTGATCGAGCCCGCGTCAGGCGCCATCGTCGACGCCAATCCGGCGGCCGTGGCGTATTATGGTTATGCCCGCGCGCAGCTGCTGCAGATGACGATTCAGCAGATCAATATCTTCGCCCTGGAGCAGGTCGAACAGGAGTATCGTCTTGCCGCCCGGGAAAAACGCAGCTATTTCCAGTTCCAGCACCGGCTGGCCAACGGGATGATCCGCTTCGTTGACGTTTTTTCTTCTCCGGTGGTGGTGGCGGGGCGGACCCTGCTCCTCTCGATGATTCATGATGTCGAGTCACGCAACCGCTTGCAGGCTTCTGTCGTTGCCAGTGAAACACGCCTGCGTTTCGCGGAACAGGTTGCCAAACTGGGACACTGGACCCTTGATCTGGAGACCGGCACCTATGAATTTTCCGACGGCGCCCAGGCGCTGCTGGGCTGGCACAGCGCAACCATGGATACGCAAAGTTTCCGGACCATGATCGCGCCTGAGGATCTGCCGCGGATGGATCGCCTGCGCCAGGCCCAGTTGGCGGGCCGCGCCGATTACAGCGTCAACGTGAGGTTTAAGCGGCCGGACGGTCTGCTGATCGATCTGCACACCGAGGGGCGCTACGATCCCGCGACCAACACCATGTTCGGCGTCATCCACGACATGACCGATTACCAGCAGGCGCTGCGGACCCTGTCGTCACGCACCGTAGCTTTTTTCGCCATGATGACCTTTGCTTTGCTGGCGCAGCTGGGCATTATCGTCCTGCTGGTGTCCAGCGCGCGCCGCCGCAGGAAGGCGGAAGCGGCGCTACGGGAGAGCAAGCAACGGCTTGACCAGCTCGCGCAACAGAATCGCACCATCGTCTGGGAAACCGATGCGCAGGGGCGCTATACCTTTGTCAGCGATGTCATCAGGGAGGTGCTCGGCTACGAACCAGAGGAGGTCATCGGTCAGCTGCACTTTTACGATTGGCACCCGGACGCGGGGCGCGAGGCATTTAAAAGCGCCGCCCTTGGCGTCTTTGCCCGGCGCGAGGAGTTCAACCGTCAGGAAAATCCGATTGTCACCCGTGACGGCAAGGCCCTGTGGGTGGCGACCTCGGGTCTTCCCATGGTGGACGCACAGAACAACCTGCTCGGCTATCGCGGCATTGATGTGGATATCACTGACCGGAAACGTGCGCAGTTCGATCTGGAGGAGAAGAACCGGGAGATAGAGGAGTTCACCGATATCGTTTGTCACGATCTGAAAAGCCCGCTGGTGACGATCGCGTCATTTCTTCCCATTCTCAAGCAGGATATCGCTGCCGCTGACACGGAGCAGATTCGTGCCGATTTAGCCTATATCGAAGGGGCAACGACGAAAATGGAACAGCTCCTTGACGCTTTGCAGCAGCTTTGCCAGGTCGGACGGGGGAAGAACACCTTCGTCAGGCTCGCACCGGGGCTTCTGATCGATGACTGCCTGGCCAGTCTGGCCGGTCCGCTGCGGCAGCGTCAGATCCGTGTCCGGGTCGAGGATCTCCCGCTGCAACTGCACGGGGATGCTCTCCAGTTCGGCCAGATCTGGCAGAACCTGATAGAAAATGCCATCAAGTATATGGGCGATCAGCAGGCGCCGGAAATTGTCCTTGGTGTCGAAGTCGCCAGGGAAGGGGCGGTCTTCTATGTCCGCGATAATGGCATGGGAATAGAACCACGCCATGCTGAACGGATTTTCAACCTCTTTTCCCAGCTGAACCCACGCAGTGATGGACGGGGCCTGGGGCTGGGACTGGTGAAAAAAATTGTGGAACGTTACCGGGGACGCATCTGGGTGGAATCGCAAGGGCTCGGCGAGGGGAGCTGTTTCCGCTTTACCCTGCCGGCAGCTGTGAATGATCAGGGAGAACCCTCATGAAATGCAGTGATATGCCCGTTATTCTGCTTGCCGAAGATGAACCTGCCCATGTTGAAATTGTCCGTCGCTGCCTGACGCAGTCCGCCGTCACCAGTTGCCTGGTGCATGTCGCGGATGGTCAGCAGGCCCTCAACTATCTTCAGCGTCAGGGTCGTTATGCCGATCCTGCAAGTGCTCCCCGCCCGGGTTTGATCCTGCTGGATTTGAACATGCCCGGGATGAGCGGTCTTGACGTCCTCAGAGAGATCAAGGCCGACAGTAACCTCAAGCGCATCCCGGTGGTGATGCTGACCACGTCAGCCATTGAGGTGGATATGGTCAGGGCGTACGACCTGCATGTCAACAGCTACCTGGTCAAGCAGCTTGATTTTGACAGGTTCAAAACGATGCTTGAAGCGATCAGCCAGTACTGGTTGCTGTGGAACCAGGAACCCCCTGCCAACCTGACCAATGGCTTGCTGTTCCATGCCTGACGCTTGATCCTCCCCGCTGCACCGTTCATCTTTTCGCCGGTTGTTCCCTAAATCATTCATTTCGCTTGTCCCCGTGTGAAACCGACAACCCCTTATTGCTGGCCAGTGCGGCCAGTTGTTGCCGTCGCCCGGCAGGCCGACGGGCAGGTTTAAAGCAGATGCAATCGACGTTCGACTCATCCATGACAGTGTGGGTCAGCCTTTCGTAAAGGGTTCAGTTGCCGTCCGCGATCAGAATGGGTGTTTTTCCTTTCTACAATACCTTCCTGCCGAAGTATTCCCTGGTGAGGTTTTTCGGGCCTTGCGCAGAATTGACCAGGAAGGCCATTTAAATTCCGTAAAAATATTTTTACAGAAGCTCTTCTGTCTTTACAAAATCCCTCGACACTCTGTGTTACAGAATTTTCAAACAGCAAAAGAACACATAATATCAATAGGTTTCTTCTGTGGCATAACCCTTGCTAAAAGCTTGCAAATAGAACGCTATTTGCTTTTGCAGGAGAAGGGCGTGACAGAAAGACAGCCAATGGCGCAGGAAAAAAACAGCGAAAGAAAGGGGAAGGTCCTGATTTACAGGACCTTCATCACGGCCCTGCAGAAGATTGTCGGCAAGGAGCATGTGCAGACCGACAAGACCTCGCTGATCTGCTACTCCTACGACGCCACCCAGCGCCGTTTTCTTCCCGCTGCGGTGGTCCACCCGGCGACGGCGCAAGAGATCAGCCAGATCATGGTCCTGGCCAACCAGAACCGTATCCCGGTATACCCGCGCGGCGCCGGCAGCGGCTTTACCGGCGGCAGTCTGCCGACGGACGGCGGGATCGTCCTCGGCCTGACGCGGCTGAACCGGATCCTGGAGATCGACGAGGAGAACCTTGTCGCCACCG
This sequence comes from Pelovirga sp., assembly GCA_046484405.1. Classification (GTDB taxonomy): domain Bacteria; phylum Desulfobacterota; class Desulfuromonadia; order Desulfuromonadales; family Geopsychrobacteraceae; genus Pelovirga. Next base: position 92 of record JAWOIX010000015.1, on the reverse strand, counting down.
TCGAGCCGGGGGTGGTCACCGAGGACTTCCAGAAGGCGGTGGAGAAGGTCGGACTCTTCTATCCCCCCGATCCCGCCTCCCTGAAGATGTCG
>JAWOIX010000014.1:0-6987 GCA_046484405.1 Pelovirga sp. | reverse complement strand
GTCACGGTGCGCATGGTGACGAACTCTTCGGCGCTGGTCGGGTGGATGCCGACGGTCTGATCAAAGACCGCCTTGGTGGCGCCCGCCTTGAGGGCGACGGCAATCCCCTGGATAATCTCCCCGGCGCCTTCACCGGCCATGTGCGCTCCCACCACCAGATCGCTCTGTGCATCAACGACCAGCTTCATCAGAATACGCTCGCTGCTGCCTGACAGGGCCTGCCGCAACGAGCGGAACTCTGCCGTGTAAACATCCACCCTGGCATACCTCTGTTGCGCCTCCTCCTCTGTCAGCCCGACGGTGCCGATGTTTGGCTGGCTGAAGACAGCCGTTGGGATCAGCTCGTAGGAGAGGACGTCATGCCGGTCGCGGTAGAGGTGGTTGACCAGGTTCATCGCCTCGGCGAGGGCGACGGGGGTCAGCTGCAGTCGGTTGATGACGTCACCGATGGCGTAGATCGAAGGGACGGAGGTCTGGAAGTGGTTATCAACGATGATCGCCCCCTGTTCGTCGAGGGTAACCCCGACCTCTTCCAGGCCGATGCCGGCACTGTTCGGACGGCGACCGGTGGCGGTGAGAACCAGGCCGGCTTCACACACCGAGCCATCGTCAAAAGACGCCATCAGCAGACCGTTGGCGGACCTGTCGATGCTCCGCAGGCTGCACTGAAAGCGCAGATCGATCCCCTTTTTCATCATGTGGTCGGCGACGTAGCGGCGGATTTCGCTGTCAAAGCCGCGCAGGAACAGGTCGCCGCGATACGTCTGGGTGACCTGCAGGCCGAAACCGTGAAGAATCCCGGCGAACTCCGTCGCAATGTAGCCACCGCCGATAATCAGCACCCGTTCGGGCAACTGCTTGAGAGCGAAGATGTCATCAGAGGTACTCAGGTGTTCACTGCCGGGGATATCGGGAACAAAGGGGCGGCCTCCCGTGGCAATGAGAATGTGCCGTGCGCTGTAGCGGTTGCCGGCAACCTCGACCTGGTGGGCTGAGGCCATCCGGGCACGCCCTTTAAACAGGGTCGCGCCGGCGTTGGCGAGCATCTTCTCAAGGGCATGATTGGAGGTTGCGATCACCCGGTCCTTGTTGCTCTGCAGGGTCTCCCAGTCGAGGGGAGGGCGGCTGCCGTGCCAGCCGAAACCGGCCGCCTGGGTGAAGGCAGCGCCGAATTCCGCCGCATGAACATAGAGTTTTTTCGGCACGCAGCCAAGATTGACGCAGGTGCCGCCGGTCCTGTCCTGTTCCGCGACGGCGACCCGTGCACCGGTGGCGGCGGCCATGCGTGCCGCGCGGACGCCGCCGGAACCGGCGCCGATGACGAAGAGATCGAAGTCGTAGGTGTGTGTCATGACAGTTCTCCTGGAAATTCAGCCGACCTCGTTGTATTCGCGCGGGCGAAAATTCACCCCCAGGGCCTCGGCCAGGGCGGCACAGTCGGCCATGCTGATGCCGGGATAGGTGACCGCGGTGGCGGTGACTTCCGGAATGTATTTTTTCGCTTCCACAAGAAACTCCTTGACCGCGGCGAAGCCTTGCGCGCCAAAGTCCGATTGGCAGAGGGACTGGTAGGTCGCTGCATCGGCGGCATTGAGGGACACGGAGACAGCGTCGATCAGGCCTTCCAGTTCGGGCAGGATATTGCGCCCGTGAACCAGGTTTGCCTGTCCATCGGTGTTGATCCGGATCTTAGCGCCGCGGTCTTTCAGCCAGCGGGCGACAGCGAGGATCAGGTCGAGACGCAGCAAGGGCTCACCATAGCCGCAGAAGACGATTTCCGCGTAGGGAGCCGGATCGCCGATCGCGGCGATGACTTCAGCGGCGTCGGGTTCGTGGTCGAGTTGCAGTTCATGCCCCTTGACAACGAAATCCTCGAACTTGGCGCAGAAAATACAGTTGTTGGTACAGCGGTTGGTGATGTTCAGGTAGAGGGAATCGCGGATTTCGTAGGCGATTTTGCTGTGCTGATCGATCGCGCCGATACCGAACAGGTCATGGCAGTTGCGGCTGGTGATCCTGGCGATATCACTGACGGACAGTCCCTTGATCTGTGCCAGGGCCGCAGCGGTGTGGCGCAGGTAGGCCGGCTCGTTGCGCTTGCCCCGGTAGGGCTGGGGCGACAGATAGGGGCAGTCGGTTTCGAGCAGGGTGCGGTCAATGGGAATCTGGCGCAGCAGGTCGCGCAACTCCTCGTTTTTCGGATAGGTGATGGTGCCGGTAAAGGACAGGTAAAAACCGAGGTCGAGACAGCGCCTGGCCATGGCCAGGTCACCGCTGAAGCAGTGCAGCACCCCGCCGACCGCGGCGGCGTTTTCCTCTTCCAGAATCCGCAGGACATCCGCGTGGGCGTCGCGGTCGTGAATGATGACCGGTTTGCCGGTTTCCCGCGCCAGGGCGATCTGGCGGCGGAAGGCCTGCTGCTGGACCGGCCGCGGCGAACGGTCACGATAGTAGTCGAGGCCGATTTCACCGACGGCAACGACCCTGGGCTGGCCGAGCAGACGGCGCAGTTCGTCGAGGGCGTCATCGTCGAGGGCGCTGGCATCGTGCGGGTGAAAGCCGACGGCGGCATAGAGCCCGGCATGCCTCGCCGCCAGTTCGGCATTGCAGCGTGAACTGGGCAGGTCACAGCCGATCGTCAGAATCTGGGTGACGCCGTTCTGTCGGGCCGCGTGGATAACCGCGTCACGGTCCTGGTCGAACTGACGGTTGTCAAGATGAGCATGGCTGTCAACGAGTTGTGGCTGCTTGTCTGTCATGATCCTGCCGGCTGAAAAAAAGCGGGGTGCCGCAGCACCCCGTAAACGTTATTTATCTGTGCTGTGTTACTGGTTGGTGTCGATGCGGGGAAACAAGGGGGTTGCCTTGGCAACGACTGTTCCCGGGGCCAGTTTGCAGCTGAAATCGTAAGCCCCGTCCGGATCGGGAGCGGAGCCGAGGCACTGGAGAATTTTTCCCCCGGTCTCCGGCATGAAAGGTTTGACCAGCAGGGCGACGACACGGATCGCATCGAGAAGGTTGTACATCACTGTGGCGAGGCGCTGCTGCTGGGCAGGATCCTTGGCCAGGGTCCAGGGTGCGGTCTCGTCAATGTACTTGTTGGCCGCAGAAATCAGTTCCCAGATGGCCATGAGGGATTTGTTGAATGCCATTTCTTCAAGGAACTGATCGGCTTTGCTGACCGTCGCGTCAAACTGATCGATAAAGGCCTGGTCAATGGCATCCGCCGTGCACGGTGCGGGCAGGCTGCCGGAGAAATATTTGCTCAGCATCGCGGTGGAGCGGCTGACCAGGTTGCCGAGGTCATTGGCGAGGTCGGAGTTGATGCGGTTGATCAGCGCGCCGTGGGAGAAATCACCGTCAAGGCCGAAAGGAACCTCGCGCAACAGGAAATAGCGGATCGTATCGACGCCGTAGGTGTCGGCAAGCATGTGCGGTTCGACGACGTTGCGCAGGCTCTTGCTCATTTTCTGCCCCTCCACCGTCCACCAGCCATGGGCAAACACCTGGCGCGGCACGGGCAGTCCCGCGGCCATCAGGAAGGTTGGCCAGTAGACCGCATGAAAACGCAGGATATCCTTGCCGATGACATGGATGCCGGGCCAGAAGGTGGCAAAGAGCCCCTCGCGGTCTTCGGGATAACCGAGGGCGGAGATATAGTTGGTCAGCGCGTCAAACCAGACATAGATGACATGTTTTTCGTTGCCCGGAACGGGAATGCCCCAGGAAAAAGAGGTGCGCGAGATCGACAGGTCACGCAGCCCTTCGCGGACAAAGCTGAGAATCTCGTTGCGCCGCGACTTGGGCTGAATAAAGTCGGGGTTTGCCTCGATGTGGGCCAGGAGTTGATCCTGGTAGCGACTCATGCGAAAGAAGTAGGATTCCTCCTTGAGCTTGGTCGTCGCGCGGCCGCAGTCGGGGCAGTTGCCATCGATCATCTGGGTTTCAGTCCAGAAGGTCTCACAGGGGGTACAGTACCAGTCCTCGTATTCCCCGAGGTAGATGTCCCCCCTGGCTTCAATCGCCTTGAACTGCTCCTGGACGGTATGCTTGTGGCGCTCCTGGGTGGTACGGATAAAGTCGGTGTGGGAGATGTTGAGCTTGTCCCACAGGGCCTGAAAACGCTTGACTACGCGATCAGCCAGCTCCAGCGGGGTCTCGCTGCTGGCCTTGGCGGCCATTTCCACCTTCTGGCCGTGTTCGTCGGTGCCGGTGAGAAACGCGACACGATAGCCGCGGGCACGCTTGTAGCGGGCCATGACATCGCAGGCCAGGGTGGTGTAGGCGTGGCCAATGTGGGGGACGTCGTTGACGTAATAAATTGGCGTGGTGATGTAGTAGGTCTTTTCCATGATCTCCTGCTCCCGCATGGCATCAAAGTCATCAGTCTGGACAAGTGTCATTAACTCTGCTCAGGTCGACTCAGGCCCGGGATCTTTCGGCTTGTTCGACCGGCGCCGTGGCCGCCGGCGACGGCGCGGCGTTTTGTCTTCAGTCGCCGGTTTCTGCTCCTCGGCCTGCGGCGGCGCGGAACGCGTCGCGCCGGATGTCGCTGCCGGTGGCTTGCTGCGGCGTTGCGCTGGTTTTTTCCCCGGCGCCGGTGCGCCCTTGGTCGGCGCTGAGGGTGCGCTGGCGGCAGACTTTTTGCGTGGCTGGGGGGCTTCTGCCGGTGGCGGCGCGTCACCGGCCTGCTGGGCTGCGGCGATCTCCTTCTGCAGGGCGGCAATCTCCATGCGACAGCGCTCGCCCCCCGGGCAGGAAAGGGTCACCGACTGCTTGAGAATGTCGAGGGAAATCACTTCGGCGGTGCCGCCGGGCAGGGTCAGCTTTTTGCCGATCTTGGGGAGCGTCTTGCGCATCTCGTTATAGTTTTCGTATTCGTAAGCGAGGCAGCAGAGCAGCCGGCCACACTGGCCTGAAATTTTCGAGGGATTCAACGCGAGTCCCTGCGCCTTGGCCATTTTTACCGAGACCGGTGCGAACTCGCGCAGGTAACTGCTGCAGCAGAGTTCCCGCCCGCACACCCCGAGGCCACCGACCAGCTTGGCCTCGTCACGTACGCCGATCTGCCGCATCTCGATGCGGGTGCGCAGGTGCTGGGCCAAATCGCGGACCAGGTCGCGAAAATCGATGCGCCCATCAGCGGTGAAGTAGAACAACACCTTGGAGCCATCGAAGAGATACTCTGCCCGCACCAGTTTCATATCGAGACCGCGCTGGCGGATGCGTTCACGGCAGAAGGTGATCGCTTCCTTTTCCCGTTCAGCGTTCTTCTGCGCCATATCGTGGTCGGCAGGAGTCGCGATACGCAGCACCGTTTTCAACTTGGGTGGCGCTTCCTCAGCCGCTGTCGGCCTGGGTCCGCTGACAATTGTGCCAAGCGCGCGTCCGCGTTCGGTTTCGACAATGACCTTGTCGCCGGGGCCGAGTTCGAGATCGCCTGCATCGAAATCAAAGATCTTGCCGGCGCAGTGGAATGAAACACTGACCAGCTTGAGAGCGTCCATAGTGGCGGCATCCTTAAGATAAAATATGATCAGGCGTGGGTGATCTGCATGAGCATGAAATCCATCGCCAGATGACTGTTGACGTTTCTCGCCAGGTGCCCGCGGGCGGTTGTGACGGCGTCGATTTTTTTCAGCAGTCGCGCCCTGGTCAGCCGTGCGCTCTGTTCTTTAATGAGGGGGAGCAGATCCTGGTTGACCAGATCTGCGCTTGCTGCCCCGGTCTGGTAAAGGAGCAGATCACGATAGAACAGGGAAAAGATGTCGAGAAGATCGTCGAGGGTATCTTTTTCCGCGCGGAGCTGTTCGGCGAAAGCGAACGTCTGAAGTGTACTTGCTGCGGACAATGCTGACAAGGACTGAATCCATTGCGGCCGTTTTTTCAGGTAAAGTTCCTGCTTTTCTCCGAGGGCGCGGCTCAGACTGCCGTCAGAGAGCGCTGCGAGCACGGTCGCCGCTGCCGGATCAAGCTGCAGGGTGGTACTTAAGTGGGCGGACAGTGTGGTGCGCGGCAGGCGCGCAAAGGGGAGCTGCTGACAGCGTGAGCGGATCGTCGGCAGCAGGCGTTCCGGCTGGCTGCTGACCAAAATCAGCAGGGTGCCCGGCTGCGGTTCTTCAAGGGTTTTCAGCAGCGCGTTGGCCGCCTCCGGGGTCAGGCGTTCCGCCTTGTCGATGATACAGATCTTGTACGTTCCGCTGAAGGAACGCAGAACAAGCTGCTGCTGCAGGGATCTGACCTGCTCGATCTTGATGGTCGCGCCGTCGGCGTTCACCAGCAGCAGGTCGGGGTGCGTTGCGGCGGCGACCTTGACACAGGCACCACAGGTACCGCAGCCTGTCCCGGTTTCGCACAGCAGACCGCCGGCAAAAGCGAGGGCGATGCGCCGTTTCCCCACGCCCTCGGGCCCGGCGAACAGGTAGGCGTGCGCAACCCGCCGACTGGCGATGCAGTTGCGCAGCAGTTCCAGCTGCTGAGTATGACCGATAATCGCGGAAAAAGGCATCAGGGCTCCGAAGGATTTGTTAAAGGCGGTCAACGGCTGACGCCGGGTCATAGCTGCTACGCAGCTGTCAGGCCGCTAAAGCGGCCGTCATTGGTTAAGGGCTGTCCGTGGTTCGTTGTCAAAGGCGGTCAGCCGCTTTGCGGCGTCAACGGCTTCGCCGTGTCAGGGCGCTTACGCGCCCGTCATTTGTCACTTGTCACGCGTGTCTACAGTTCTCGAATTCTGACTCCTGGATTCTAGCTTCTGGATTCTGCTTTCTCAGCCTCTCCCGCGTCTCTGCGTTAAATCTTTTCGGGTTGTTGCCGAAACCGCCTTTAAGTAAGCTTCAACCGGACGTCGGCCAGATTGGGTCCATTTGGCGACAGCCGGCGCAGGGCGTGGGATTCGAGCCCCGCAGACTGCAGTTGACCAACGAAATCAGGTTCAAGCTCTTTGAAATTTCTGCCTTGAGCCTCCGAATGACCATTGCCGGACTCTTT
>JAWOIX010000011.1:0-17821 GCA_046484405.1 Pelovirga sp. | reverse complement strand
CCCTCGGACCGCTGCCCAACTGCCAGCGGTCCAAGGGTTCAAGGTCGAGCCAGCAGCCGACGAACTGCTGCATCCTGACCGGCGCGTTGAAAAAGGCCGACAGCATCGACACGAGGCCCTCGGCGGTCTTGGGGCCCGAGCCGAGATGCGCCGCGAAATAGCGCTTGGCCATGTCGGGCATGGGGTCGCGTCCGCGCATCGCTGGTCCGTCGAAACCGCTCAGCGCGGCTACCTTGCGCTCGAACGGGTCCTTGTCGGGACGGTCGAAGGACGGCGCGGGCTGCCCGGCGGCAGAAACGGACAACCGGGACGTCACCTCCTTCGCTCAGAATCCCGGCAATGGCTGGTCACTCAGCCGCAGTGCCCCCCGCTCCAGGGAAAGCTGCAGGCGGAAGCGGTCCTCCTGCGACCGCTGCAGGTAGCCCAGTTGCGTCAGCCCGCCGACGATCATGCGCAGTTCCGTCTCCAGCGCAGCAGAATCCTGAGCATGCTCGGGAGCGCCCAGCGCCTGACCGAAGAGACGATAGATCCGGCTCAATATCCTGATGTCAAAATCGACCTCAAGGCCGGCCTGCAGCTGGCCGAGAAGATCCGCCTGCGCGCTGCGCACCTCGTCCGGGGCCAGCACAACACTGCCGCTGCCGAGCAGATGGCCGCCATCCGTTGCCAGGGTCAACTCCCTGAGGAACAGGGTCAGTCCTGATTGCAGCAGCTGTGCGTAGAACTCGGGGAAAACCTCTGCCGCAGGGGGGATCGCCGCCAAACCGCCACTCTGCAGTTGGGCGCGCAGCTCACGCCTGATCTTAACAAAGAGAGCGACCAGCTTCTCATCGATCACGGCGGTTTCGACAGCCATCCGCCCCTCGCGGAAACCCTCCGCACCAACCGCAAGGGCCGCAAAGGATATCTGTGCACCCGACTGGTAGCGACCCCCGGCTGTACGCCGGTTGTCACCGACCAAACGGACATTCTCAAGAGACAACCGGGGCAGGCCGGTCGCATGCAGGGTCAACGAGCTGATCGTTGCCTGCTGCTGGCCGAGGGGGATCTGATCGAGGTCGGTCAGTGTTCCGCTCAACTCCCCCCCGGCAAAGACAAGAGAACCCTGATCTGCCAGCAGGATATCCCCCTGGTCAGCGCTGACCCGCCACGACCCTTCCGCGGCCGCGGCGCCGGATTGCCACTCTGCGCTGATCTGATCGATCACCACCCGGTCGTCAGCCGTAGCGATCTGCAGGCGCGGCAGGGTCAAGCGGCTGCTGATCGCGCCCGTCGGTCCGATATTCGTGACTGCGCGCAATTCGCCAAAGCGCTGCCGTTGTTCTGCATCGGCCGGCTGCACGGTCGTGGTGATCGTCACTCCCCAGACGTAGTGACGGATCAAATGATGGAATGCGATGCGCTCCCCGTTGCGCAACACGACATCAGTCGTTGCCTCGGCGGTAAACAACCGGCGCCGGTAATCGACGATGCCGGTTGTCAACAGGGGCCGGGCGAGCTGATCGGTCCGTTCCATCCAGACAGCAAAATGGTCTTCCGCCTTGATACTGCAATACCAGGTCAGGCTGAAAAGAAGCGCCAGGATCCCCAGCAGGGAAGGGACAAGGATTTTCTTTGCCATTGGTTGTTCCTTTGTGCCGCTCGGTGGTTGACTGCCTGAGGCCCTGGTGATGGGGACGGCTCAACGGCGCAGATAGGTTGACGCCTTCTGCCCCAGCGCTTTCCAGGTCCCCAGCAGCCCCAGGGTCAGGGTCAGCACAATACCCATCAGCAGGGTCAGCAGAACGGGGATGATCTGTAATGTAAAATCAGCATTCAGTGGCCCTTCAAGAATTGCGAACGCGGCCAGGGTCCCGACAAACAGGCTCACCGTGCCGGTGATCGCGCCAAGAAGGAGGAACTCGGCGGAAAAAATTTTGAGGATATCAGCGCGGGTCGAACCGCAGACCTTGTAAATGACGGCATCACGGATGCGGCGGTGCTGATCGGCGGAAATGGCCCCGATCAGCACAAGAAAACCCGTCAGCAGGGTCATCGCCGCCATCCCTTTGAAGGCCCAGCCGATATGGGTAAGGGTCCGGGCGACGTTGGCGAGAATCTCACGCACGGACACGGCAGAGACATTGGGGAAGGTCGTGGTCAACTGCCGGTACATCTCCTCTTCCAGAGCGGCCGGGAGGTGCGCGGCGGCAAGATAGGTCTGCGGCGCGTCTTCCAGCACCCCGGGAGAAAAGATCAGGGCAAAGTTCAACTCCAGGGAGGACCAGTCGACATTGCGTAAATTGGCGATCTGCGCCCTGATCGTCCGGCCGAGGATGCTGACGCTGATAGTGTCGCCAATGCCGACGCCGAAGCCCTCGGCCAGGTCGGCGGTCAGAGAAATCAGCGGTGGACCCTGATAATCCACCGGCCACCAGTCTCCTGCAGCCAGATCGGTGCCTGGCGGCAGTTCGGCGGCGTAACTCAAAAACCGGTCACCGCGAACCGCCCAACGGACCGCCGGGTCAATCTCGCGTTCGGCAACGGGAATTCCGTCGATTTCTGTCAAACGCCCGCGCAGTGTCGGGGACGCTGAGAATTCGATCGCGGCAGATCGTTCGGTCAGTACCGCTGCAAAGGCGTCAACCTGCTGCGGCTGAATGTCAAAAAAGAAAAATGTCGGCGCCTTTTCGGGCAGCGTCGCGGTGACCATGCTGTTCAGGTTGCCCTGAATCTGCACAATCATGACCAGGGTGGTCAGCCCGATCCCGAGGGAAAAGATGATATTGCCCGCCGGCGATCCGGGGCTTTTCAGGCTCGTCAGGGCCAGCCGCAGCAGCGGCTGCGACGGCACCGGAATAAAACGGGTCAGCCGGGCGACCAGAAGGGCAAGCAGCTGAAAGAGGATAAAAGCGAGACCTGCGCCACCGACAAACCACAGGGCCAGGCGTCGGTCGGCGCTGCCGAACAGGGCCAGACCGACGAGCAGAAGGGCAGTGACCAGCATGGCTGCCGCGATGAGTATCCCGGGGTGTTTCCTGCGCCGTTCAACATAGCCACGGAACAGCAGCGCGGGAGGGATGCGACAGGCCGTACCGAGCTCTTTCAACGAAAACAGTAGCGCCGTGAGCAGACCGAAAAGTGCCGCCAGTACCCAAACCCGCGGGTAAAAGGCCACCGCCAGAGGAAAGGGGAAGTTGATGCCGGGCAGATGTGCCAGCAGCCAGGGAAGCGCCGCACCGCACAAGAGACCAAGGATGGTGCCAAAGCCACCGAGCAGCAGGATCTGCAGCAGGTAGGTGGTAAAAATGATCCCCCGCGAGGCCCCCAGGCATTTCATTGTCGCGATATGGGTCACCTTCCCGCCCAGATAGCCGCGGACGGCACCGGTCACTCCGAGGCCACCGAGGAGCAGGGCGCACAGACCGAGCAGGCTCAGATTGGTTTCCATCCGGTCGAGAAAGGCGTTAATCCGCGGTGACGCTTCACGCCAGCTGCGCAGGCGCCAGCCGGCCTCGGGAAACCGCTCTGTCAGCTCCTGCTTGAACTGATCGACCTGATCCCGGGCAGGCAGCCGGAGCCGGTAGTTATACGTGATCAGGCTGCCGGGCTGAACCAGCCCGGTCGACGGCAGCGCCGCCTGGTCGATGAGGATACGCGGCCCGAGGGTGAACGCGCGGAAACTCCGGTCCGGCTCATTCAGGAGCACCGCCTGGATACGAAAGGTGGTCGCACCCAGCTGTACGGTGTCTCCGACCGCAAGATCAAAGCGGTCAAGAAAAGCGCTCTCAACCACCGCACCGGGCAGACCGTCACGGCTGACAAGCGCCTGTTCAAGGGGCTGCTCGGGCGTCAGCGTCAGGGTGCCATAGAGGGGGTAACGCTGGTCGACGGCTTTGAGCTCGACCAGTCCGCGCCGGTCGCTGACGCCGGCAAAAGCCATTGTGCGGAACTCGAGCACCGCTGAAACCACGGCCTGCCGGGACAGGAAATCGAGCTGTTCTGCCGCCAGAGGACGATGGGCGAGGCTGATTTCGAGATCCCCGCCGAGCAGCGCCCCGGCGTCATCGAGCAATCCCGATCGCGCCGCGGCACTGAAATTGCCGATCGCCGAAATGGCAAACACCCCGAGGAACAGACAGGTGATGAACACCCCGAAACCGCGCAGACCGCTGCGCAGTTCGCGGCGCATCAGGCGGATGGAGGGCAGCAGGAGGCCGCTCATGCCGACAACCGGTCCACCGGGGAAAGTCTGCCGTCAGCTATCCGGATCGTCCGTTGGCAGCGCTGAGCCAGTTGCGGGTCATGGGTAATCAGCACCAGCGAGGTCCCTTGTTGCTCCTGCAGGGAGAAGAGCAGCTCCATAACCTTCTGGCCGGTTTCCTGGTCCAGGTTGCCCGTCGGCTCGTCGGCAAGAATCAGCGCCGGCTGGGCCACAAACGCCCGTGCCAGGGCGACCCGCTGCTGCTCACCCCCCGACAGTTCCCCGGGAAAATGGGCACTGCGCTGCTCCAGCCCCGTCGCCGCGAGAGCGGCAGCGGCCCGTTCAAGGGCGTTGTCAACGGCGGCAAACTCCAGCGGCAGAGCAACATTTTCCACGGCCGTCATGGTCGGAATCAGGTGAAACGACTGGAAGACAATCCCGATCTGGGCACGGCGGAAACGCGCCAGGGCGTCCTCATCCAGGCCATTGAGGCGGACCCCGGCCACCCGGATGTCTCCCGCGGTAGCCGGTTCCAGACCGGCCAGGGCCATCAGCAGGGTGGTTTTCCCGGCACCGGACGGCCCGACGATACTCAGGGTCTCACCAGGCTGGACCGTCAGGTCAATTCCACGCAGAATCTTGACCGGTCCTGCTCCGCCAACTAGACTGAGATGCAGGTCACGAATTTCTATAATGGGGTCAGACATGAAAACTCCCGTGCTCGGATTCATCATTCTCCTGACATTGCTGGTGCTGCCGCTGCCGGCAGCGGAACAACATCCAACGACAATTCTGGTTCTGGGGGACAGTCTCACGGCCGGTTACGGCCTCGACCAGAGCAGCGCTTTTCCGGCCCGGCTCCAGACCGCCCTGACGCAGAAAGGCTACCAGGTACAGGTGATCAATGCCGGGATCTCTGGCGACACCAGCGCCGGCGGGTCCGCACGGCTGGAATGGAGTCTCAGCGACAACCCCGACCTGGTTATTGTCCAGCTCGGCGCCAATGATGCCCTGCGCGGTCTCGCTGTGAAGGAAACCCGGGGCAACCTGGCATCAATTATCCGCCGGTTGCAACAGCGGGACATTGCCGTTGTTCTGGCAGGAATGCTGGCTCCGCGCAATCTGGGCGAGGATTATTATAACAGTTTTGATGCGATCTATCCTGCCCTGGCGGAGGAATTCGACCTGCCCCTCTATCCTTTTTTTCTCGCTGGCGTTGCCGGTGAACCGGAACTGAATCTCGCCGACGGCATCCATCCAAACAGCGCAGGGGTAGACAAGATCGTCGCCGGGATGCTGCCCCTGATCATGAGACAGCTGGAGCAGCGCCGCTCTGCGCAGTAACCGCCTCAGGCCAAATCGGGCAGCGGCAGACCGAGGTGGCCGAGGAAATCGCGCAACTCTGCCGGCAGGGGAGAACGGACCGTCAGCGGTTGATCAGCAAAGGGGTCAGTAAAGCTGAGCTGGCAGCAATGGAGAAAGAGCCGCGGCAGCTGTGCCGGGCATCTCCCCCGGTAGCGGCGGTCACCAAACAGGGGATGGCCGATGTCACTGAACTGGCGCCGGATCTGATGCTGGCGGCCGGTGTGCAGTTCAATCTGTACCAGAGTCGCTGCGGCACTGCCTGACAGCCGTTGATAAGCGGTTTCAGCGGATTTATACGTCCCCTTCGCCGGCACCTGCGAATGCAGCCTCGCCCCCCCTGTCAACCGGCCGTCCACCAGGGCCAGGTAGGTTTTGCTGATACTGCCCGCCATCATCAGCCGGCCCAGGACAGAGCAGCTTTTTCTCCCCTTGCCAAACAGCACCGGACCGGATGTCTCCAGGTCGAGTCGCTGGATCGGCGCAGTCATGTACTGCTGCCCACGGCTCTTCAGCAGGGCTTCAGCCCGGCTGGTGAGGTTATCCGCCTCGTGTCCCTTGCCAGCATGGGTCGCCAGACCGGCTGGCTTGTCAAGCACCAGAATCTGCGCTGATTCATACAGTATGACCAGGTCCTCCTGGCCGGGCCGCCCAAGCAGCTCCTGCAAACGGCGGCTGTCCGGCAACAGAATCTCGTCACCGACGGCGAGCACCATCGCCTCCGCCAGGGGCGCGCCGGCACGGCGCACCCGGCCCGACCTGAGCAACTGGCGCAGGTAGGCCGCCGGGGCGGCCGGTACCCGCCGTTGCAGAAACTCAAGGGGGCCTGCTCCGGCGTCTTCAGCAGTGACGGTCCATTCGGGCACGGGACAAATATCTCCTGGCAACGGTGGCAACTGGTGGCAACGGCTGGTCTGCCGCGAATGCACAACGGGCGCTGAAAATCAGCGCCCGTTGTGGTTCTGCGATAAGCCTGACAGAATCCTCTAGTCGCGCGCCTTCAGGTACTTGTAGTAATCGGAGTCGGCGGAAATGACCAGCCGCCCGTTTTTCGTCAGCGTTGTGCTGTAGGACTCCATCGTTCTCAGGAATGCATAGAGTTCCTTGTCCCGATTATAGGCTTCGGCATAGATCTTCGCAGCTTCCGCATCAGCGGATCCGCGAATCTCCAGGACCTTGCGGTGGGCATCGGAGCGAATCTGCTGCAGTTCAAGATCCATCTCCCCGAGAATGTTGGCTTTCTCCCCTTCCCCTTCGGAACGGTAGCGGGAAGCGACCTGGTTACGTTCATTGATCATCCGCTCATAGACGCGGGTTCTGACCTGCTCGACATAGTTGATCCGCTTGATCTGCACATCGATCAACTCGATCCCGTAGGCCGGGGTGCTGGCACTGGCACGCTCGAGTACGCTCTTGATGATCGTTTCCCGGCCAATGATCTCCTTGACGGAAATCTCCCGACCATCCACCTCAAAGGCTTCGTCTGCATCGGCCTTGTAGTCACTGCCGCGCACCAGCTCGGCGAGAAGGTGGCCGGAGACCGCATCCCGGACAACCGAATCAATAATGTTATCCAGACGGCTTAAGCCGCCGGTGATATTGGCGACAGTCCGGTAAAACTCGAGAGGATCGGAGATCCGCCAGCGGGCCGTGGTATCGACCCAGATGAAACGCATATCCCTGGTCGGTATCTGGTTCGGCGCACCATCCCACTTGAGAATCCGGCTTTCGAAGCGATTGACTTTCTGTACGAAGGGCATCTTGAAGTGCAGACCGGCCTCAGCGACGGTATCAACCGGCTTGCCGAACTGGGTCACCACGACCTGTTCGGCTTCGTTCACGGTGAAAAAACTGTCCTGACCGACAAGAAGAACAGCCAGGATAATCACCACCAGGAATCCATTTTTCATCGTGCCACTCCTTCCAGGGTCTTGCGCAGCGGCAGCAGGGGAAGCACGCCGCTGTTAATATCATCAATGATATAGGTTTCTTCGAGACGCGGCAGGACATCTTCCATGGTTTCGATGAAGATCCGCTGGCGTGTCACCTCGGGAGCCCGCTGGTATTCCGTCAACAGGGCGAGAAAGCGGTTGGTTTCACCGTGCGCCCGGTTGATCCGCTCCACCGCATAACCTTCGGCTTCCTGGATAGCCCGTTGTGCCTGGCCGCGGGCACGGGGAACTTCCTGGTTGAACTGCGCCCGGGCCTGAAGGATCAGGCTTTCTTTCTGCTGCTCAGCCTCATTGACATCGTTGAAGGCATCCTTGACCGGATCGGGCGGGGTTACGTCCTGGAACCTGACCGTGACAATTCTGACACCGACATCATAATAATCGAGTGTTGATTGCAGGGTCCTCTCCACCGTGGCCGCAAGGGAGACGCGCTCGGTGGTGAGCACCTCGGTGACATTGGCATTACCGACCGCCTGGCGTACCATCGCCTCGGAGATATCGCGAATCGTCCCGATCGGATCGTTGATTTTAAAAACGTACTTGTAGGGGTCGCGAATCTGGAACTGGACGATCCACTTGATATCACTGACGTTGAGATCGCCGGTCAGGGTCAGGGATTCCTCCTCGAGAGCGCGGTTGGTCAGGCTCGTACGCACACCGGTCTGGGCCGTACGGAAACCGAACTCCTCCTTGAGGACCCGCCCCGTCGGCACCAGGTAGACCTGGTCAATACCGAAGGGCACCTTGAAGTGCAGTCCCGGCGCTGCAAAGCTGGAAAACTTGCCGAAGCGTAGCACGACGCCGGTTTCCTCGGTATTGACCTCGTAGACGCTGCTGTACACGCCGACAATAATCAACAGAACGGCAATCAGTGCAATAATGGGTCGTTTGCTTTTTTGCGGGTCGAATTGCAGCTTCTCTTTGAAACGGTTGGTCATGTCGATGACTTTTTTCTCCAGGTCTTCCCCGGAAGGACCTTGTCCCCAGTTCTGCATTGGCACCTCGTATGATCGTGCTAGGGTTAAAAAGTGACAGTTTGTCTGTTATTTGACCTTGCGGATGTTATCAACGAACGAATATAGCAGATTTGGCATCATCGGGGGGGATTTTCGGCAAAGGCAGGACGCTTTTATCGTGTCGTCAGCTTTGCGGCCACTCTGAACAAAGGGTATACTGCCGAAAAGACACCAAACTCAATCCACTTTTTTCAAGGAAGGAAAACAATGAACGTTATTGTCGATCTGTGTGTCGTCCCCTTAGGAGTGGGCGTGTCCGTTTCCTCCTATGTCGCCCGCTGTCAGCAGATTCTCGAAGAAGCCGGTCTGCAGACCTGTCTGCACGCCTACGGCACCAACGTGGAAGGGGAATACGACCAGGTGTTCGCCGCCATCCGGCGCTGCCATGAGGAGATTCATGCCGCCGGAGCACCGCGGATCAGCACCACCATCAAGCTGGGGACCCGCACCGACCGCGAGCAGACGATGGCAGACAAGGTGCGCAGCGTCACCGACAAAATTGCGCGGCGCAGCTGAACGGCACCGCGTCCGGCTATCTTTTCCCTCTCTGCAGGGCTCCGAGTTCCGCCTTGAGCTTGTGGTAGCTCGCCAGCCGGTTCTCAGCAAGACGCCCCTCGCGGACAGCACGCTGAACCGCGCAGTCAGGCTCCAGCAGATGCCGGCAGTCACGGAACCGGCACTGCCCCGCCAGGGTTTCGATATCGGCAAAGGGCTCCGCCAGGTCTTCGCTTTCCCCCCACAGGTGCAGTTCACGCATGCCGGGATTGTCCATCAGGATGGCGCCGCCGGGGAGGATGAACAGCTCCCGGTGGGAGGTGGTGTGACGGCCTTTGCCGTCGGCTGAACTGACGGCACCGACCTTTTGTCGATCTTCGCCAAGCAGGGCATTGGCGAGGGTTGACTTGCCGACCCCGGAAGAACCAAGCAGGGCAACGGTGCTGCCCGGCTTGAGATGGGCACGCAAGGGTTCCAGCAGGGACTGTTCCCTGGCCATGCACAGCAGGACCGGAACCTCGCCGGCGATCGCTTCGACCTCCCGGCGACAGCTTTCCGGGTCGGGGTGCAGATCGGTCTTGTTGAGCAGGACCAGGGCCGTGGCGCCGCTGCTGCCAACCAGGGTGAGGTAACGCTCGATGCGCCGCAGGTTGAAATCACGGTCCAGGCCGCAGACGATCACCACCAGGTCCACGTTGGCGGCAATCACCTGTTCTTCCGTGCGCTGCTGCTGATCCTTGCCTTTGCGCCGCCCCGGCAGATTACGTGAAAAGGAGCTCTGGCGTTCCAGCAGGGCGACAATCATGCCGCGCTCCTGCTCCTGCGGCTCAACCACAACCCAGTCTCCAACCACCGGCAGGTCCGGCCTGCTGCTGGCAGCGTGGCGAATCCTGCCGGAAAAACGCACCGTCATCTCGCCGGCCGGTGAGATGACCCGATAATAATTTTTTTCCCCACGGATAATGCGTGCCGGGAGATAATGGCTGTCCGCCCAGGGGGCAAATGCCTGCGCGAAATGTTCCGACCAGCCCCAGTCCTCTAGCTTCATGCCTTTTGATGTCCTGTAGCTTCCGCCGACCCTGAGTTACGGCGGTGCCCCTCTCTTGAGTTGTGCCTGACGGCTTTAGATACTGACATAGCGGGAGAGTAGCACAGACGTGGCCGTTTCAACCCGCAATATTCTTTCGCCCAGATGTACCGGGGTGAATCCGCCGGCGTGAAATTTTTCAATTTCGAAGGGGACAAATCCGCCCTCCGGACCGATCGCCAGGGTCGCCGGCACCACCGGTGAATGCGGAAAAGCAGTGGTCGCTCCGGGATGGGCAACCAGGTTGGTGGTCTGCTGCGCCAGCACCGGCAGGACATCTTCAGCAAAGGGGCGAAAACGGGGGTACAGACGGATCCTTGGCATGATCGTGTCACGCCCCTGCTCAAGACCAATGGCAAGCTGCTCGTCAAGCTTGTCGGGCTGCAGCAGGGGACTGCCCCAATAACTCTTATCGACCCTGGCACTGTTGATCAGGCAGATCGACTTGACCCCCAGGGCACTGACCGATTGCAGAATGCGCCGCAGCATCTTCGGCCGCGGCAGCGCCAGCACCAGGGTGACCGGCAGCGGTGGCGGGGGTGGCGCCTCAAGCCACACCCTCAGCACCAGCTCCTCGGCCGTACACAGCAGGATCTCGCCCTCACCGAGCAACCCGTTACGCCGGCCGACCCGCAACCGACTGCCGGACGTCTTCTTAAGAATCTCGCTGACGTGCTGCCGGCGGCGGCCGCGCAGGCAGACCTTTTCGCCGGTGATGAAATCACCATCATCCAGGAGAATCAGGTTCACAGATAAAGACGCAGCAAAAAGGCGGAAGCCGTGGCGCTGACCAGGCCGACCAGCAGGGTCCAGAGGCCATTGCGAATCAGGGCATACTTGCGGGTCAGGCGATGCTTACCGAGATAATAGATTTCGTGGAGGTAGGCGTCATAGAGCTTGTCCCGGTCGGCAATGGCCGCCTGGAACTGCTGCTTGAACTCCTCCTCGGACAACTCGACGAAGGAACGGAAATAAAACAGGTTGGTCCGATCACTGACATGCAGCGGCGGAATGATGGCAAGGATGGAAAAGACAACCGCCAGCAGCCCCGAACATGCCAGCAGCATAATCGTGAGCAGCTCGAGCTTGTCATACTGGGTCAAGGTGATGGTGATGACCAGCGAAGAGGCCGTCATGATCATCGACGCCTTCGAATCGGCCATCCGGTTGAGGTCCATATGCTTGGCCAGGTTGGCACCCAGAGCATTGGTTGCCAGCAGGCGCGGCAGAAAGGGTTCTTCCCCGGTCGGTTCAGTGGTCATGACATCCTGCCAGAACAAAAAGAGGGCCGATTGCCGTGGCCGGTCGTCCGGCCGAACAGCCGGCGACCTCCAGCGGCACAGTCTTGCAAGAGGATCAGCGATGGGGGCCCGGCTGCCAGAAAATATCCCCGCGCCCACCATCGTTGCACAGCCGCGCCCAGACAAAACAGAGATCGGAGAGGCGGTTGAGAAAGCCCAGGCACAAAGGATTAACCTCCTCGGTGGCGGCAAGAGCAACCAGTTCCCGCTCACAGCGACGGGTCACGGTGCGCGCCAGGTGCAACAGGGCTGCAGCACGGGTACCACCGGGCAGGACAAAATTCTGCGCCGGAGAAATCTGTGACCGGGCCTCCTCGAGCCAGTGCTCGAGACAGTCGATCTGTCCCTGGTGCACATTCGGTATGCGCGCCGCCTGTTCACTTGCGGCAGGGGTCGCCAGCTCGCCGCCAAGATTGAACAGTTCGTTCTGCAGTGTCAGCAGTTTTTCCATCATCCCCGCCGGCAGGGATTCACAGCGCACCAGACCAAGGACCGAATTCAGCTCATCCACCGTGCCGTAGGTCGTTACCCGTTGTGATGCCTTGGAAATCCGCGAGCCGTCAACCAGGCTGGTTTCCCCCCGGTCGCCACCTCGCGTCATGATCTGATCCAGTTGCGGCATGCTTCGTACCTCCTTCGCTGACGCGGGGAATATCATCGCTTATCAAGTGTAGCTTAAATCGCCGGGAGATGACCAGTCCCTGTGCCACCCATATTTTTGCAAATTTGCAAAAAGTGTCCGTCCGCTCTGTCGATAATGCGAACCAGTGTTTTAACCTTGCAGGAAAAATCTGCAATTTTGAAAAATCTCCTTTCAAATCAGCGACTAAGATAGCAAATCACTGTTTTGCCAGAAAATTGTCCGACGGTTTTCCAGCATCCGGACTTTTGCAAATCTGCAAAAAACTCCTCTTCAAGGCCCTCCACACCGCCGCTCAGGAACGTCGCAAGAGCCTGTAATTGTTAAAAATTTTATTTGGCCCAGTTGGTACGAAGGTTGCGCATAAAAAGACAAAGTTCATTCATCCAAGGAGAAGAACCATGGCGATCTGTCCCTATTTTGATCAGGATAAAAAATTCTGCGATGTCGGTGAAGATTACATTTCCCCTTACGATGTCGTTGCCATGTCCCACTTCTGCTCGAGCAGATTCCGTGAATGCGACAAGTACCCGGGCCTCACCGAACGCCACCCGGAAGTGCTGGAGCGGGCGGAACTGTTGCGCCGCATTGACCGGAAAGAACCGGTCACTGAAACCATCAAAGAGACGGGTCCTGCGATCGTGGCGGCAAAAACGTTCACCGCCACCGAGCAGACGATCCCTCCTTTGGCAATCAAATTCAGCAACAAATGGCCCCTGTCGCACCGTCTGCACCGGGTGACCTCACGTCACTCTTCCGATGTTTTTTATTTTTCCGAGGAGAAGTCTGCCATGCAACCAACAAAAGTCATCCATCGCGGCCTGCAGGTCGTCCTTGCCGGTCTCGGCATCAACCTGGCCCTGGGTATTCTCTACGCCTACAGCATGCTCAAAGGGGATATCGCCAAGCTGTTTGCCGGCTCCGGTGATCCCTATGCGACAGCCTGCCTCGCCTTTGCCTTTTCGATGATTATCGGCGGCAAGATGCAGGACAAGGCAGGGCCCCGCCTGACTGCGATCATCGGTGGTCTGCTCGTCGGCGCCGGTTTCCTGGTCTGCTCCCAGACCTCGAGTTACTGGGGTTGGATTTTCGGTTTTGGAATCCTCGCTGGCCTCGGCTTCGGCTTCGGTTATTCCGCCGCCACGCCACCGGCACTGAAGTGGTATCCCCCGGCCAAGACCGGCCTGATTGCCGGAGTCGTCGTCTCCGGTTTCGGCATCGCCCCGGTTTACCTCGCACCCGCCTGCCAATATCTGCTTGGGCAGTACGGCCTGCACACCACCATGATGATTCTGGGCATCGCCTTTATCGTTATCGTCTGCGGCATGGCGCTTTTGCTGTGTAATCCGCCGGCGGGCCATGTCCCGGCTGTCGCAGCCTCTGCCGGTAGCGCCAAGCCCGCCAGTACCGTGAATATGTCACCGACGGAGATTCTCAAGGATGGCCGCTTCTACACCCTCTGGCTGACCTATTTCATCGGCGCCGGGGCCGGCCTGATGGTGATCGGCAGTATTGCCGGTATCGCCAAACAGAGCATGGGGGAAATGGCCTTTATCGCCGTTGCCGTGATGGCGGTCGGTAACGCGGCCGGTCGCGTCATCGCCGGGGTCCTGTCTGATAAGATCGGTCGCGCCCAGACCCTGACCATCATGCTGGTTTTCCAGGCGGCGCTGATGTTCATCGCGGTTCCCGTTGTCACCGGCGGCGGTTCCGGTGCCGTGATCATCACCCTGCTGGCCAGCTTTATCGGTTTCAATTATGGTACCAATCTGGCTCTTTTCCCCTCCTTTGCCAAGGATTACTGGGGGGCGAAACACTATGGCATGAACTACGGTATTCTCTTCTCCGCCTGGGGCATCGGTGCCTTTGTCCTGGTCAAGCTTTCGGCCGCTCTCAATCTCAAGTACGGCAGCATGGAAAGTTCCTTTGTCGTCGCCGGGATCCTGTTGCTTGTCGGCGCCATGATGGCGATGTCATTGCGTCCGCAGCGCGCAGCCGCCCCGGCAACCGCGCCGATCTTTGTCGAGGAAGAGGACCTGGTTCTGGAAGAAGTGCGCGATTAGTCTCTCATTGCTGTTGCGCAGGGCTCACCCTTGCTGCCTCGGGGGTGAGCCCTGCCCTGCCGGAGTTCACATGTCCGTTGCCACATCGTCCCTCCCCGCGGCAGAAATGCCCGGCCCGGCTCTGCTGGCGCTGGCGGCATCCCTGACCTTCTACCTGCTCAGCCTGCTCGGCACCTATCGGCCGCCGGCGCTCGTCACCGGTGCCGTGCTGGTCTGCGGGGCCGCAGTACAGCTGCTGTACGGGCTGCGCAGCCAGCAGAAGGGCGATCCCCAAGCGGCCGCGACACTGCTGCCGTTCGGAATTTTCTGGCTGTCTCTGATCAGCTACGACATCTTTCCCGAGCTTGGCTTCGGGCGGCACCCCAATGCCATCACCATGTTCTCTTTTCTGAGCCTCTGGGGGTTATTTGTCGCTATCCTGTTTCTCGGCAGTTTTCGCCGCAGTGTCGCCGTACAGACCTTTTACGGTGCGCTGATGTGCTCCCTCCTTGCGCTGTCGATGAATCACCTCCGCAATGACCAGGTCTTTCTCGTGCTAGGCTGCTTGTGCGGTTTCCTGGCAGCCCTTGCCGCCACCTATATCGCAGTCGCACAGACGGTGAACGACTGTGCCGGGCGAAAGGTTCTCCCGCTGGGGTATGATGAGAACCTGGCGACAGAGGAGTCCGACTGATGCCCTTGCCAACACCTCCATTTTCGGCTACGTTTTGAACAGGGTTCCACTGTTATGTGAAGGTCTTCGGCAGGTACGAGAGCCGGAACCTCAGGCACCTCGCCAGGAGCAGCGACAAGGATGAGTCCGGGTCAACAGATGACAATGCTGGGGCTGGTCGCCCTGGCGTACTACGCGGTGCTTCTGGCGAGCGGTGTGGTCAGCACCGAGGTCATGCCGCAGTTTGTTGTGTCGGCGGTCATCTTTCTCTCCTCCGGCCGCCTGCTGCGCGGGGTCGCCCGCAGCCGGGCAAAACAGAAAGAAAAAGAAGAAGAGAAGGGGAAACCGCAGCGCGAGCCGAACTGGGCCCTGCGCACCCAGATTCTCAACTGGATCATGGCGGTGCTGATCATCTGTGCCCTGGGTCTGTGGGTCATGAAACCGGTCGGGGTTTCCTTTTTCGAGATGTTCGGGCTCAAATAGATCGATGTCCTGAATCCGTCGGGCGCTCTCAGCCCAGCATATCCTCCTTGCGCAGTCCGTATTTTTTCAGTTTCCGATAAATCGTTGCCATGTTCATGCCGGCTTTTTCAGCCGCTTCTTCGATATTCCCCCCTGCAGCACTGAGCAACTGGCGCAGGTAGTCAATTTCGAAACGCGCCAGCGCCACGCTGTAGTCCTTTGTATCAACGCTGATCCCCGAGATCTCGATAAATTGACCCAGGGTTGCCAGGCTGATCTGCTTCTCCGTTTCGATCGTCATGCAGGCCTCGATGACATTCTTGAGCTGGCGAATGTTGCCCGGCCAGGCGTACGCCGTCGCCGCCTGCTGCGCCTCGGGGGACAGGCCGCTGATGGCGGTCTTGAACTTGCGATTCTGCTCGGCCACAAAATGGGCGGCAAGCAGGAGGATGTCGGGTTTGCGCTGGCGCAGCGGCGGCAGGTGCAGGTTGATCACATTGAGACGGTAGAACAGGTCTTCACGGAAGGTTCCCTTCTCGACCTCCTTCTCCAGGTCGGAGTTGGTCGCCGAAATCAGCCTGACGTCAACGCGGGTCGGGCTGGTATCACCGATGCGCCGGAATTCCTGCTCCTGCAGAAAGCGCAACAGGGTCTTCTGCACATTCAGCGGCAGATTGCCGATCTCATCGAGAAACAGCGTCCCGCCATCGGCCGCCTTGAGCAATCCCTGCTTGTCGCTGTCGGCCCCGGTAAACGCGCCCTTTTTGTGACCGAACAGTTCACTCTCCATCACCGAGTCGGGAATCGCACCGCAGTTGATGGCGATAAAAGGTTTGTCGCGCCGCGGCGAATTGTAGTGAATCGCCTGGGCAATCAGCTCCTTACCGGTTCCTGACTCGCCGGTAATCAGGGCCGAGGTGTCGCGAACCGCAACCTTTTCGACCTTATCGAGCAGCTGCTGGAGGATCGAGGAGGTTCCGATAATCCTGTCGAAGTTGAATTTCCCCGCGAGTTCCTGGCGCAGTTGCTCATTTTCCGTCATCAACTGGTTCTGCTTCAGGGCATTGCGCACACGGATCAGCAGCTCATCCGGCTCAAACGGCTTGGTCAGCATGTCGTAGGCCCCTTTGCGCAAGGCCTGAATTGACATGTCCACGGTCGCAAAAGCGGTGATCATAATCACCGGGATGGTCGGCTCCCTGGTTTTGATCCGCTGGAGCACTTCGAGACCGTCAATCCCCGGCATCTTGATGTCACTGATGACCAGGTCCCAGATGCCGGGACGGAACACATCAACCGCTTCGAGAGGATCGGTAAAGGTGCGCACGGCGTGGCCGTCATCCATCAGAACCGCAGCCATCATCCGGCACAGTCCTTCCTCATTGTCGATGATCATGATCTGTCTGGCTGACATGGCGCAGTCCTCTAGGCGTCCCAGAACGGGCTAATATTCTTCACGAAACAGGGGCAGGCGGATAATGACACTGGTGCCGCGACCAAGCTCCGAATCGATCGACATCTGCCCCTGGTGCATGTCAATAATCTGCTTGGTAATCGCCAGTCCCAGTCCGGTTCCACGGGCCTTGGTGGTAAAAAAGGGTTCAAGAATCCGGTCCAGGTTTTCCTCGCTGATGCCTTCCCCCTGGTCCTTGAATTCGATGCAGATATCGCTGTCGTTTTCCAGCCGGGTCGTCACGGTAATGACCCCTCCCGGCTGCGAGGCGGCACCGGCATTGAGCAGCAGGTTGATGGCAACCTGGCGCAACTGATCGCCATCGGCGGCAATCATCGGCAGATCTTCCGCGAAGTCCTGGACAATCTGCACATGGTTGAGCTCGATATGATTGCTGGCAAAATCGATAATCTGCCGCAGCAGACGATTCATATTGACCGGTTCAAGCACCGGTTTCGGCGTCCGTGAGTAACTCAGCAGATCTTGGACGATTTTTTTACAGCGCTTGCTCTCCCGTTTGATTTCATGGATATAGGTAAAGTTGGGATCATCTTCGGGAATCTTTTTTTCCAGATAGCCGGCGTAACCTAGAATGACCCCGAGGGGATTGTTGATTTCATGGGCCACCCCCGAGGAGAGAACCCCGAGTGACGCCATCTTCCCCTGCTGGGCCAGAGCCGCCTCTAGCTCCTTGTTTTTGCGCAGCATCCGCGTCATGCGATTGAAGGCCATCGCCAGTTCTCCCAGCTCATCCTGGCTCTCCACCGGCATCTGTTCATCCAGTCGCCCCTGCCGGACCCGTCGCATGACGGTAATCATCCGCTGAATCGGGTCGGTCAGCACCTTGGCGGCGAGGGCGAGCAGGGCTGTCGCCACCAGCCCGATAATCAGCGGCACCAGCAGCACATGCATGGCAATACGCCATTTCAGATCGTTGGCGGCCCGATAAAATTCATCTTCGTAACTGCCGACGGCAACCACCCAGTCCCATGGCTTGAAGTAGCGGTAGCGAACGATCTTCATCCGCGCCTGGCGGTCGTTCGCACCGCGCCAGGGATAGCGGATCCAGCCATCCTTCTGCGCGACCATCTCGGCGATAAAGGCTCGTCCCGTGGCATCTTCGGCACCCAGAAGATTTTCCCCCTCGGCATCCGG
>JAWOIX010000158.1:0-4497 GCA_046484405.1 Pelovirga sp. | reverse complement strand
GTTTGCTGCATGTCGTCAGCCGGAGTCTGCTGGTGAACTGAAGCAATTGGCGGAAAAGCACGGCGATCAGTTGATGCTGGTTTCGCTAGATGTGAGCGATCCGGTCAGCATTGCCGCGAGTTATGCCGTAGTCACGCAGACAGTTGATGCCCTGGATGTGTTGATCAACAATGCGGGCATTTCCGGCGGCGTGGAGCCTCTGGGAAGCGTTACGCAGGAAACGCTCCTGCAGAACTATGCGGTTAATGCTGCGGGACCGATCCTGATGGCCCAGCAGTACCTTGATCTGCTCAAGGCGGGCGAGGGCAAAAAGATCATTAATCTATCGACCGGCATCGCGTCGATTGGTGACCGCGACCGGGGCGGGATGTACAGCTATACTGCCAGTAAAACCGCCTTGAACATGCTCAATAAGAATTTGAGCATTGATGTCGCCGAATTCGGCATTACGACAATTGTGCTCGATCCTGGTTGGGTCAAGACCGATATGGGCGGTCCGAATGCCTGGATTACGCCAGAAGAATCGGTGAACGGCATTCTCAGTCTGATCGACGATCTCGCGCTTGAGCAGTCCGGCACGTTTTTCCATTATTCCGGCACGGAGATTCCCTGGTAAGTGGTGGTGCTGTCGCTTTTCTACACTTCTTGTGTTTTGAGATACGTGATGATTTCCTTGTATCGAGACTGCTTGCCAGTTTGTCATGCTGTTGCTGAAAGGCCCCCGCCTGGACTGTTACCAGACGCCGGTTTTTGTGTGCAAGGGTATGGTGTCATGCAAAGGGGCTTCGGGGGAGACGTGTTCCTGTGGTGGCACGGGTGTTCCATGCGATGACAAGGGGAGCGGTGGCGTTTGAAGTTGTCCGTGTGGTGGGCGCTGTGAGATAGCGGGATCGTTCCCGTTGCGCAGCGCGCTGTAACTGGGTGACATAATCTCTACCCCCGCGTCATGAAACGCGTCCAGAATATGCTGGTGCAGTGCTGAGAGCCGTGCTTTTGTCCTTGACAGCGGTGAAACCCTTGCCGAGGTTGACCTGTTTGCCGGCAAGGTCCCTCAGGCATACGCCTATGATTCCCTCTCGGAAACCCTGATCGCGGCTTTTGCCGATGGCCGCATCGAGTTGGTCAAGGTGGGTTTTTCAACCGCCTTTCTTCTTGACGAAGAGACTCTTCCCGCCTTTTTACAGGAACTCGAGGTCGGTTCCGTCGTCCCCTGGAACGGCGGCATCGTGCAGCGGACACCCGTCGGGCAATTGCGTCAGCTGAGCCTTGAGCTGGAAACGCAGGCAACCGTCGACAGCGCAAGGGAGGATATCCGGCTGATTTCCGTGGTCATGACCAATTCCGGTCCGGTGATGACGTATCTCACCGATGCGGGAACCATGAGTATTCAGCGGATGACCTCACGGCGCAACCTGATGACCGGGCAGGTGACAACCACCGTCACCGGCGGCTCCCTGCAGGTCGACCTGGCGACGCGCGGCATGCCTGCCTATCTGGATTTGTCCGGACGCGGTGATACCGTTTATCTCGCCTGGCCCGATGGGCAGCTGGTGCGTATCGACAGCCGTAACCTGAGTGAGCCTGTGGTTGCTGAAGAGGTGAACCTGCTGCCACAGGGAGACGCGCAGCTGACCGCGCTGTCATTTTTGATTGGCCGCACCACCCTGATCGCCGGAGATTCCCGGGGACATCTTAACGCCTGGTTCCGTACCCGCCCGGAAGGGGCGACGAGTTCTGACGGCAGCGTTCTGACCCTCGTCCATGACCTGGGCGTCGGGCCGGCAGCGGTCGTCGCACTGGCGCCTTCTGTGCGCAGTCGCCTGCTCGCCGCCGGTTTTGCCGACGGTACGGTCCGGACCTACCATGTGACCAGTGATCAGCTGCTGGTTGAGGAAAGCGCCGGTGCGGGTGCCATCGCCGCCGTTGCCCTGGCGCCGCGGGATAACCTGCTTGCCGCCCTGGCGCCGTCCGGGCTGGTGGGTTGGCATCTTGACAACAAACATCCGTCCGCAACCTGGAAAACCCTCTTCGGCAAGGTTCACTACGAGGGGATGAACGAGCCCGGTTATGTCTGGCAGTCGACCGGCGGGACCGACGATTTCGAACCCAAGTACAGCCTCATCCCGCTGATTTACGGAACCCTTAAAGCGACCTTTTTCTCGATGTTTTTCGGCGTTCCGCTGGCCCTGCTGGCGGCTATCTACACCAGCGAGTTTCTCGAAGACAAGAAAGTCAAGGCGCAGGTAAAGCCCCTGGTCGAGCTGATGGAAAGCCTGCCGACAGTCGTTCTCGGGTTTCTTGCCGCCCTGGTCTTTGCCATTTTCGTCGAAGGGGAGACCGCCGGGGTCCTGGCGGCCTTTATCACCGTTCCCTTGAGTTTTTCGCTGGCGGCTTACCTCTTTCTGCTGTTGCCCATTGACAAGTTTGTCCGGTTCTCGCGCTTCCGTTTTTACATCATTGCCTTTCTGGCCCTGCCGCTGGGAATTCTGCTGGCCGGACAGCTGGGACCGGTTCTTGAACAGCTGCTCTTCGCCGGCGACATCAAGGCGTGGCTTGATGGCCAGATTGGTACCGGCACCGGCGGCTGGTTCCTGCTGCTGCTGCCCCTCGTCAGTGTGCTGCTGATTGTCTGTTACGGGCTGCTGGTCAATCCCTGGCTGCGCAACAAGACCAGCGGCCTGTCGCGCTTTGCCACCGGCATGGTGGAAATCGTCAAGTTCGTTTGCGGTATCGGGATCGTGATCGTCGGCTCCTGGCTGCTGGCCGCGCTGCTGACTGCCGCCGGCCTCGATGTGCGCGGAGACTTTCCTTTCACCGGCCAGATCATGGGGACCTACGTGCAGCGTAATGCCCTGGTGGTCGGGTTCGTGATGGGTTTTGCGATTATCCCGGCGGTTTATACCATCGCCGAGGATGCTCTCTCGAGCGTACCTGAACATCTGCGTTCCGGTTCGCTGGCCGCCGGCGCCAGTCCATGGCAGACGGCAATCCGGATTATTATCCCGACGGCAGCCAGCGGCCTGTTCTCTGCCGTGATGCTCGGGCTCGGTCGCGCCGTGGGTGAAACCATGATCGTGCTCATGGCGACGGGAAATACGCCCGTTATGGAAATGAACATCTTCAACGGCTTTCGCACCCTGTCGGCGAATATCGCGGTGGAATTACCGGAGGCGATTATTTACGGAACCCATTTCCGGATACTGTTCCTCGCGGCACTGACCCTGTTTCTTTTGACCTTCACCGTCAATACCATCGCCGAGGTGATTCGCCAGCGGTTCAGGAAGCGGGCCTTTCAGCTGTGAGCGGCACCCGTCAGGCAGCTTGCTGGACATTGGCGGTGTTATTTAACCGCGTTAAAGGCTAGGCATCAATGAACGAAAACACGAGGAATAGCGACATGCCGGCGGCAGAAAAAACGTCGGTCCGGCTGTGGCGACGGCAGGGGAGCACCACCTCGGTGGCGACCCTGGGGCAGCCAATGGTGTGGCTTGCCGGGGGGATGCTGGCGCTGTGTGTCGCCATGATTGTCGCGCTGATCCTGCTGGTGGTGGTGCGTGGAATGGCGACCTTCTGGCCTGGCCCGATTGTCAGTTATCACAGGGTTAACGGCGAGGTAGTGACCGGCGAGGTGACGCGGACGGGTGATTATGAGCCGCGGCGTGAGCTGATTGATGCCCTGCCGCCCGAAGCCCGGGTGCGCGCGGAACAGCTGCTGGCGGACAACGGGGGTGTCGCGGAACGGGTGCTGGTCCGTACCGGCAACTATGAGCTGGATAACAATCACTTCACCTGGGTCAGTGATTACACCATCAGCGCGATCGAAGAGCCTGAGTGGTTCGTCGTCATGGAACGCCTGACCTGGGGACGGTTTTACGGGATTCCTGCCGCTTTCCATATCGATGGCGAGCCTGTCGCTGCGACCCCGGAAGCGGTCTGGAGCGCGTTTGAGCGTTATCACGACGAGATTCGCAAGCGCTTTAAACAACGACGCTCCCTGGAAAGTGATGCGATCGGCAAAATCAACCATCAACAGGAGGCGGCGCGCCTGGAGCTGCGCGGGGCGCAGATCGCCGCGCAACAGGCTCGCAATGCGTACGGGGTACGTTCCAGCCAGTATCAGCAGGCACGGACGCAACTGGAACAGCAGGAAGAGCTCTTTGCCCGGGCGCAAGAGGAATTTAATGCCCGTTACGCGGCGCTACGGGAAGACATTGCGGCCCTCAACCAGGAAAATGATCGTTACCAGATCACCATGGTGACCGACAGCGGCCAGGAAAAAACCATGGGCATGGCCGAAGTGGTCCGCGCCTACCCGGCCAACCAGTTGTCCACCATTGGACGCATTGGCATCTACCTTGATCGTTGGCTGGAGTTCCTCATCGACGATCCGCGCGAGGCCAACAGTGAAGGCGGCGTGTTCCCGGCCATTTTCGGCACCGTGGTCATGACCCTGATCATGGTCGTGTTTGTTGTGCCCTTCGGTGTGCTGGCCGCGCT
>JAWOIX010000131.1:0-10930 GCA_046484405.1 Pelovirga sp. | reverse complement strand
GACAGCGGCACCGACTTCACGGTTTTCCACCTCGGCGTCGCCGATGGCGCCGCGGCGGTCATTCTGCGACGGGTCACGCAGGTCGGTGATGACGCTGGTCAGGTTGCTGACACTGTCGCGACGGAAACGATTCTGGGCATAAGCGAGCTTGGCAGTCAGTACGCCGGCACTGGTGCTGTAATCGGTCTGGTGGGCGAAACGCCAGGAGCGATTTTCATTCTTCCATTCACTTTCGGGCCAATCGACGCGCCAGCGAAATTCTTCATAGGGTGCGTAGGTGGCATCAAAACTGATGTCCAGATCCGCTGCCGGCGTCAATGCCAGGCGGGCGAAATAGTTTTCATTGGTGCGCTTCTGCTCATCCTCCGCCAAGGGTCCGGCGCCCAAGTCACGTTTGAGGGGGATCACCGAATGGCGGCGGGAGAAGGACAGCAGCAGTGCGGCGTTATCCGTCACTGGACCTTCGGCCGTCGCGCTGGTGTCATAGACGGTAAAGCGTGGCTGGTTGGTCGGGGTGTCCGATTCACGATCGACACCGCGCAGCTCGAACCAGCTGTCTTCGGTGTAGCGTCCGCTGACACGGAAACGCCAGCGATCGGTCTGCGGATCACGCAGGCGCGCGTCGACCACCCCGCCAAGAAAACCACCGTACTGCGCCGGGATGTTACTTGAATGGAGGGTGACCGAATCGATCAGGCTGGTATCATAGAAGATGTTGACATCGGCGCCGCCGGGCAGCAGTTCGGTGTAGGACACATTGTTGTCGAAGCCGGACGGATTGATGCTGTTGCTGATGCTCATGCCATCGATGGTGAAATTATTTTCGTAGGGCCTGGCACCGGAGATGGAAATCCGGGGCGGGGTAATTTCGCCAAGGGTCAGGCTGGATTGCTGATCGTAATCATACTGGACCTGCGACATCCCCTTGAGCGCCTCGGTCACCGCGCCGGTGGTCGATGGCATGAGTTGCAGCTCGTCAGCACCGATGGTAGCGGTGCCCGGTTCGCTGCTGCTCGCCCTGACAACGACAGGGCTTAAGGTGTAGAGGGAGGCACTCTCGTCGGCAAACGCCTCGTCAGCAGCGGCGGCAAAGGTGCCCGGGCCGAAAGTCAGCAGCAACAGGAAAACCGGCAGACACAACATTCCCATACAGAGCCCTTCCGCAAAGGCTGATTGACACATGCGCCCGGAGCTGTTGTGCCGGCGCAAGAAAGATGGCCCACAGACAGAACCGAAGCAACGCTGACTCATATAACTAGTCCTGCCCGTCGAGACGTCCCCTCACCTGCTGCTCGCTGAGCCCCCGGATCAACACCTTCTTGTGCCGTGAGGTCGCACCGCCGATCAATTCGACCCGGCTGCCGGAAATCTGCAGCAGTTGCGCAAGAAAGTCACAACAGCAGCGGTTGGCGGCGCCGTCGACCGGCGGGGCCGTCAGCTTGAGCTTGAGTTCATCTCCCTGCAGACCGGCCAGCTGGTTCCTGGCAGAACGCGGCTGCACCTTGAGGCTTAACACCACGCCAGCGGCGGTCTCCCGGAGCCACTGTCCCATCAATCGCCCGGTCCCGACTCAGACTTCTGGTCCGCCAGCAGGCTCTGCAGCGCGGCAGAGCGCCGGTCCCGGTCAATGTGCAGGGTTTCCGGCTCCAGGTCCAGAAGTTGTCCATGCGTCTCGATCAGGGTGCGCAGTCCGCTGCGAAAGGACAATCCGATGCCTTTGATTTCCTGGATCTCCTTGACCAGCTGGATGCGCCGCTGGTTGGCGTCGCCGAGCATCCGCTCCGCCTCAAGGTGAGCCTCGGCGATAATGATCTCCGCCTCGCGGTGGGCCTGTTCCTTGAGTTCATCGCTCATTTTCTGCGCGGTCACCAGCGTCTGCTGCAGCAGCTTTTCACGTTCGCGCATCTGTTCGAGAGAGGTTCGGGTACGCGCCAGGGATTCCTTGAGTTCGTTGTTCTGCCGGTTGAGACGTTCCACCTCGTCAGCGAGCATCTCGAGATACTGGTCGACGGCGGTCGAATCGTAGCCGAAAAGGCGGTTTTTGAAGCGCTGCTGTTGAATCTCGATCGGAGTGATCCGCATGGACGGCCCTTCCTGCAAGCAAAGACGTCTTAAGCTGCCAGACGATACAGGAAGCCGACGACAAGCTGCTGGACCACCGAAAGCAGCAGCAACAGCGCAATGGGGGACAAGTCGAGGCCGCCAAACTGCAGAAACGGCATCAGACGGCGCAGCCGATAGAGGGCCGGATCGGTGACATTGTGAAGGAAGCGGACGATCGGGTTGTACGGATCGGGACTGACCCAGGAGATCAGTGCGCGCGCGATAACGATAAAGATGTAAATGGTAAACGCCAGCTCGACAACCCTGGCGATGGCGATAAAAATAACACTCATAGGAAACCTTTCTGGAAAAGACCGGATAATGACTCGATTTTATACCCAAAGGCACAACAGGCTGTCAAATAATCCCTCGTCAGCCATTATTGAAGTCTTTGACAGTACGGCACAAAATGGTTAGATTGCTAGCCCTGTGCGCAATGCGGCTCTGGGCCAATTGATCGTTTTACGGAGGCAGGACCATGGTTCAAACAAACAATCTCAATGTTCTCGACATGTCCCCCATCATCGCTCCCTGCGACCTGAAGCAGGTGTTTCCTCTTCCCCTCGAAGGAGCGACCTTCGTCAACGCGAGCCGCAACGCCATCAAGGCGATTCTGCGCGGCGAGGACAAGCGCCTGATGGTCGTCGTCGGACCCTGTTCGATCCATGACAGCGCGATCGCCCTCGACTATGCCCGCCGGCTGAGCAAGCTGGCCGCCGATCTGAGCGATCAGCTGTACATTATCATGCGTGTCTATTTTGAGAAGCCACGGACCACGATCGGGTGGAAAGGGCTGATCAACGATCCGGACATGAACGGCACTCATCAGATCTCCAAGGGACTGGGGATCGCCCGCCAGCTGTTCTGCGCCATCACCGCCCTCAAGCTCCCGATTGCCAGCGAAATGCTTGATCCGATCACACCCCAGTACCTGTCCGATATGATCAGCTGGGGAGCCATCGGTGCCCGCACCACCGAATCCCAGACCCATCGCGAGATGGCCAGCGGACTCTCTTTCCCGATCGGCTTTAAAAACGGAACTGATGGCAACCTGACCGTGGCAACGGACGCCATGGCGGCCGCCATCCATCCCCACAGCTTTCTCGGCATCAACCGCGAGGGGCGCTCCTCGATTGTCCAGACCAGCGGCAACCGCAACGTCCACATCGTCCTGCGTGGCGGCAATGAACGGCCGAATTACTATCCTGAGGACATCGCCGAAACTGCCGCGCTCCTTGAACAGAAAGGTCTGCCGCGGTCAATCATGGTCGACTGCAGCCATGCCAACTCCTACAAGGACCACACCCGTCAGGGAGAGGTCCTCGACAATATCGTCGAGCAGATCGTCGCCGGGGACGAAGCGATCACCGGGGTGATGATTGAAAGCAACATCAACGCCGGCAACCAGCCGTTGCCCAAGAATCCGGCAGACCTGATTTACGGGGTTTCGGTGACCGACAAGTGCGTTGACTGGCAGACGACCGTCGACATGCTCAGCAGCGCCCACGCAAAGCTCAAGGCGCGCAAGAGGTAGCCGGACGCCGCTGCACAGGGGGCAAAAACCATCTCCGGCAGGCTGCCGGTGCACCGGCACCAACGCTGCGGCGCAGACCTGAGGACGCGTGTCAGCCTCTTCTCACAGATCGTTAAGCAGCCGATAGACCAGCTGCTCAAGTTCCCAGATCATTCCGGCGACGGTCTTCTCGCCGGCCTGCTCCAGCTGCACCCTGGCACGGTCGAGATCGCCGTGGGCCTTGAGAAGGACGGGGGAGAGCTTGGCATCCAGTTGAAACCGGGGAATTTCCCCAACCGCTTCAACCAGGTCGAGCAACTCCTCCGCCGCACGATCGACAAAGTGCAGCGCCCTGGTCGATTCCTCCGGCAGCAGCGTATAAAACTGGTCCGCCTGCTGTTCTATCTGTTCGGCAATCTGGCGGTAACGTTCCGAAATTGTCATGAAAAACCCTCTGATAAAAGACGTTGATAAAAGACGTCCTTAAGAAAAATCGCGGGCATCATACGTCATGTCCGGCAAAAAAACTATCGGGTTCTCCATTTCATTACCGTTGAACCGGGCAGGGGCCCGGATACCCCGCGTAAAGGGGACCCGGCGCGCGCAGGGCCTGGTGGGACACGTCCTGCGTCCCGGCCGCGCCAGGACCGGGATCCCCGTCCTTACTGTTCCTGGAGACCCCCGGATAACCGGGAAAACGGTCTCTGCGCACGCCCTCTGGCCCCGCCCTTTTCGGGTGTTTCCAGTTGACTTCTGCAAAACCACTCTGTTAGCTTTGCAGCATACATAACGCTAGGGGCGTCATAGTTACTGAGAGTTCCGTTTTCACATCCGGAACGACCCTTGGAACCTGATCCGGGTGATACCGGCGTAGGGAAGCGGCACGTACCACCGATGATCGCCACACTCATCAGCCGCCTTTTTCAGGTGGTTTTTTTTTGGCTTTTTTTATGGCTTGTACAGACATGCAGATTTACCTGAACGAAAAAGCCATACAGGTTGAGCAGGGCTGCCGGCTTGACGAGCTGAAACGGCGTCACGAACCGGAGGCGGACCTGCTGATCGTCAACGGTTATCCAGCCGCGGCGGATTGTGAACTGCAGCCGGAGGACCGGGTGATCCTGATCCGCCGCGGGGTCATCCCTACGGCCGCGGAGTTGGAACACCTGATGCTGGCCCGGCACACCCCGGGTGTGCACGAGAAGGTCAAGCAGGCGCGCGTCGGTATTGCCGGAGCCGGCGGTCTCGGGTCCAGCATCGCCATCGCCCTGGCCAGAACCGGAGTCGGGTATCTCAAGATTGCCGATTTTGATGTTGTCGAGCCTTCCAATCTCAACCGCCAGCAGTTTTTCACGGATCAGATCGGCCTGCCCAAGGTCGTTGCCCTGCACGACAATCTGCAGCGCATCAATCCGTACGTTACGGTGACGCCCTTCAACGGCAGGATCACCCCGGACAACCTGGCAGAGGTGTTCGGTGACATCGATATTCTCGTCGAGGCCTTTGATGCGGCCGACCAGAAAGCGATGCTCGCCAACGCCTTTCTGTGCCGGTATCCGGAAAAATACCTGGTTGCCGCGTCCGGCATGGCCGGCTACGGCCCAGCGAACAGCATCCGCACCCGCCGGATCAGTCCGCATTTTTATCTCTGCGGTGACACGGTCACCGGGGCGGCACCGGGGTGCGGGTTGATGGCACCGCGGGTCGGCATTGCCGCCCACCACCAGGCCAACGCGGTCCTGCGGCTGATTCTCGGCGAAGACCCCGCAGCAAAGGACTAAAGGATCATGCAGATCAACGTCAATGGCAAGCCCATGAGCTACACCGCCGGACTGAGCGTCAGTGACCTGCTTGCACATCTCAGCCTGCCCCCCGGACAGGTCGTGGTCGAGGTCAACAACTGCATCCTGGAACCGGGGGATTACCAGGACACCCGACTGTCTGCCGGCGATGCGATCGAACTGATACAGTTCGTCGGCGGCGGCTGAACACCCAGCCAGGAGAAACACATCGTCATGGATTTATTAGAAATTGCCGGTCGTACCTTTCGTTCGCGCCTGATGGTGGGAACGGGGAAATTTGCCTCCCATCAAGCGATGCTTGCTGCCATGGAGCAGTCCGGCTGCGAGATCGTCACCGTCGCCCTGCGTCGCGTTGACATCAACAATCCGCAGGACAGCCTGCTGTCCTATATCGACCGCGACCGCTACCTGCTGCTCCCCAATACCAGTGGTGCGCGGACCGCAGAAGAAGCCATCCGCCTGGCGCGCATCGCCCGTGCTGCCGGCTGTGAGCCCTGGGTCAAGCTGGAAGTCACCCCCGACCCTCACTACCTGCTGCCCGATCCGATCGAAACCCTCAAGGCCACCGAAGTGCTCGTCAAGGAGGGGTTTATCGTGCTCCCCTACATGCCCGCTGACCCGGTCCTGGCGCGCCGTCTCGAGGAAGCCGGAGCCGCGACGGTCATGCCCCTTGGCGCACCCATCGGCACCAATCGCGGCCTGCGCACCCGCGACCTGATCGCCATCATCATCGAACAGGCGCAGATCCCGGTGGTTGTCGACGCCGGACTCGGGGCGCCGTCCCACGCCGCCGAAGCGATGGAAATGGGCGCCGACGCCGTGCTGGTCAACACCGCCCTGGCCGACACCCCCGACCCCGCCGCCATGGCCCGCGCCTTTCGCAAGGGGGTCGAGGCCGGCCGTGAAGCCTGGCGCGCCGGTCTTGGACCAATGCGTCAGCGCGCCAGCGCCTCAAGCCCGTTAACCGGATTTCTCAGGGAGGACGCGTGAGTTTTCTCGATCAGTTGCAGGAATATCCCCAGGCCGATGTCCTGGCGATGATTGAACAGTCTGCACCGGAGCGGATCGAACGCGCCCTGTGCCGGGAGCGCATCGGCATGGAGGATTTTGCCTGCCTGCTCAACCCCGCTATCAGCGCTGATCAGCTGGAACGCATGGCCGCGCGGGCACAGCAGATCACCCGGCAGCGCTTCGGCCGGACCATTCTGCTCTACGCTCCGCTGTACCTGTCGAACGAATGTCTCAACGGCTGTCTCTACTGCGGCTTCAGCGCGGACAATGACCTGGTGCGCAAAACCCTGGACCTCGCCGAGGTTGAGCGTGAAGCACGCATTCTGCATGACCAGGGCTTCCGCCACATGTTGCTGCTCACCGGTGAAGCGCCCCAGGCCGCCGATGTGGATTATCTCGAACAGGCCATCGGCGTGGTCAAGTCATTCTGCGGCTCGGTGTCCATCGAGGTGTTTCCCATGTCAACCCGTGACTACCGGCGCATGGTCGCCGCCGGCGTTGACGGCCTCACCCTTTACCAGGAAACCTACGACCCGGTTCGTTACCGGTTGCTGCATCCCTACGGACCCAAGAGCGACTACCAGTACCGCCTGCTCGCGCCGGAGCGCGCCGGGGAAGCGGGACTGCGCCGCATCGGCATCGGTTCACTGCTCGGCCTGGGCAACAGTCTCAGTGACCTGTTTTACAGCGGTCTGCATGCACGCTACCTGATGCAGCGTTTCTGGCGCACCCAGGTCACCCTGTCGTTTCCGCGCCTGCGTCCGGCCGCCGGAGGCTTTACCCCCAGCACCATCGTCTCCGACCGTCAGCTGACCCAGTTCATCTGCGCGTTGCGCCTGCTGCTGCCCGATGCCGGGCTGGTGCTGTCCACCCGCGAGAGCGCCAGCCTGCGTGACAACCTCCTCCCCATCGGGATTACCCAGATGAGCGCGGGATCCTGTACCGCACCCGGTGGCTATGGCGATGCGGCCGAGGACAAAGGGCAGTTTACCATCAGTGATGACCGCAGCCCGGCGCAGATTGAACAGTTGCTGCGCGACCGGGGCTATGATCCGGTGTGGAAAGACTGGGACAGCGCATTTTTGACCGGCACCGGTTGAAAGGAGAGGAGAAGCATGCCCCTGCCCGCGCTCTATCTCATTACGGACCGGCACCAGATTCCGTCTGGCAAAGACTTTTACGGGGTCCTGGAGGAACTGCTGGCGGCGGGAGTCAGAATGATTCAACTGCGGGAGAAAGACCTTCCTGCAGATGAGCTATATACCATGGCAAAAAAAGTCCGGGAGATGACACTGCGTCATCAAGGACTGCTGCTCATCAACGACCGCGTCGACGTCGCTCTTGCCGTCGCCGCCGATGGCGTCCACTTGCGCCGCAGTTCCCTGCCTGCGGATGAGGTCCGCAAACTCCTCGGCAGCACCAGGCTGATCGGCGTCTCAACCCACAGTGAAGAAGAGATCGCCGGCGCAGCACAACAGGGCGCCGATTTCGTCACCTTCGGACCGGTTTACTTCACCCGCTCGAAAGCCTCCTTTGGCTTTCCCAAAGGCTTGTCGGATCTGCAGAAAGCCTGTCAATCCAGCCCATTGCCGGTTTACGCTCTCGGCGGCATCAACGTCACCAATACGCCGGCGACCCTGGTCACCGGTGTACATGGCATCGCGACCATTTCGACGCTGATGGCCGCGACCAATCCGGCAGCCACCTGTCAGAAGCTGCTTGCGGCCCTGTCCCGCTAGGACAGCCATCCTGAAGGATCACCCCTCACGAAACAGTTGTCAGTCGTCCGTTGCAGGACTCTGCTTCCCTTTCCTTGCGGGCGGGAAGTACCACCACGTAGCGGCGACCAGCAAGCCGAACAGGGTATAGACGAGGGTGAAGACCCAGAACGGCGCTTCGTAGAAGAGCAGGCGCTGCACCCAGTGCTCGATGAAGCCGGCCGCATACGGAACTTCACCCGCCTGTTCGCGCAACCAGGATTCCAGCACGGTCAGTGGACAGAGTGCACCGAGCCAGGCCTGGACAACAACCACGCCAACAGCAACCAGGTGCGCACCGCGCAACAAGAGCGCATTGACCCAGCGCCAATGTTGCAGATTCCCGACGATGACCAGGACCAGTCCGCCAACGACAAACACCACAACGGCCGCGTGTGTCAGCAGCACGGTGTCCGCCAGCAGACGGTAAATGATCGGATTTTGCATGCGCGGCACCTGGCGTGAAAGTCACCGGTTTAGCCGGTGCATTTTGGCGTTGGAGTCGATTAAGCATACCCCCGCAATTCCCCGCAGGCACAGCAACCCTCTCGCTGACGGGACTTGAACCCGCGACCTCCGGCGTGACAGGCCGTTTTTTATAAAAATTGCTGCAATAGGCTCTGCTTGCTTCCCCTCCGACAAGCCGCTCTTTTTAATGCCATTCACAGACTAATCGAGAAATTGTTCTAAGTAATCTTGCGGGAACTCATATTCATTCATCTTCTCTATTCTATGCTCTAGAATGGTTTGCTGTGATCCGTCTGAATAGGTAATTACTCCGTCAAATTTAAAAAAACATTTAAGAAAGCGCTCTGATGAGATAATGTCTTCAGTATCCTGGTTAGTTAAAACATTGTAGAGAAAACCGTTTTTAATTCCTTGATTGAGAATTCTTGTCATGACACAATCTTCTTCATATGGGTCGCATGGTTCATATTCATCCCAAAAGGTCCCTATTGGTATCCCCTCCTTTTCATAGTCAATCATCGCAAAACTCCTCTTTTCATAAGAAAGTGGTGAAGCGACCATAAGAATTCAATGATTCAACAATGATGTCTGATTGATAGTCTGACAGATTTTCATCCTTCACTCAGCACTCCAGTACCCGCTCAATAAAATCGGCCCCAGCGTTTAAGTGAAACATCTTGTGCAGCTGCGCGAAGGGAACCCTGATGGCATCGGGGAGTATCTTGACTGCAGTGGCCGCGGTGGAAATGTTCATTGAGTGGATAACAACCTGAGCTTCGATCTGTCGATGGCTGCCGATATGCTCGGCTACCATCAGGCCCCGCTCGAAACCATCCTCAAGGTCGAGATCAAGAAACAAAAAGTCAAACTCTTTTTCCCTTAGCTGGGCTATCGCTTCCGCGGACGTAGATACAAAGATGCACGTATGTTCCAAAAATGCCTTTCTGAAAAAATCAGACCTGACCTGGTTATCTTCTACAATGAGAATATTCATGACACCCTATTTTGAATCAGAGAAAATATTCGAGAGAGCCGGTTTCCGGGTTGAAGCCCAATCTGAGTTCGTATCCAGATTGGTCCGGACAGGACATCATTCTGACCGCCATCCCATCCTCTTGATTTTTCATGACAACCCTCTTCGCAAATTGCTCCCCCGGATACTCTGCAAAAGAAAAGAGTTGATCGAGAGCATAATCCACAGGCACGTCCCCAAGCTTGACCAGCACCACCAGCAGGGTATGTGTCTGTTGCGCTAGGAGTTTCAGGCTGTCAATATTCCGTTCAAGAGCCACAGAATCTTTATGGGACTGGTCAGCGTAGTCATCATAGAGCATAAGCCCGCGATGATTGTTCTGTTGATAACGCCACAGACGCATTTTTTGACTTACTTCCAGAGGATCCATCTCATAATGGACAGCATGATAAATGTTGCTGTCAGTCAAACCAGCAGCACGTTTCGTCAGGTCGCAAAAATCGCTCTGAAATAGTTGCCCTACCGCTAAACGACTGAGAGGAACACCGGTCACGGCGGCCATCAACCGGGTCATAAAATTCATCGGAGCCACTCGGCTGGAAGCATAAAGTACAGGACGTTCAGCCTTATAAAACTCCAGCAGTAATTTCAACAACAGGGCGGTTGCTCCGGTTTGAGGACGTGCGTACAGAAAAACGACATCTCCTCCCTGAAACAGATCATCGAAATAACCTCTGATCACCGCCGGGGGTTGTGAATATTGTCGCGGACGTTCTTCATAGCGACGTTCAAGGCCACGGAACCACTCCTTCAGCAGTGGTCTCATGGGTGCAAATCTCGTCTCTAATGGTTTTACCTCAGACATGATGACGGCCCTTTTGATTTTTCAGATCGAGATAGGAACCTGCAATCAGATCGGTAGTTTGAATCCCTAAAACATCAAGAAGGTCACTCATTTCACGCATCCCGGTCGCTACTGTTTCCTCTTCGGACAGGACCGTTTCTATTTCCAAAAAACTGCCGAGAGCTTCAACCTGATCAAGGTGAATGCGGGAACGTCCAACGTGATACAGGATACGTTTTTTCCTGACCCACTCAACACAGCCACAGGCTTCAGATAAGACCTTGAAAAGTGTTCCGGGAGAGTCCGTGGGTGAGATAAAATAAGTTGATTCTGATGGTCCCTGCTGATCGGCTCGCCGGTAGAATATCAGTTCTCCCCAGTTTTCTGACAGGATACGAAGCTTAAAACGTCCTTCTGTGCAGTTGAAAAAGACATCATCCTGGCTGAGCTCAATGGGCC
>JAWOIX010000106.1:0-13359 GCA_046484405.1 Pelovirga sp. | reverse complement strand
CACACGGTGCTGTGCGGCTCTCAGCGTTTCCCGGTACGTGATCCCTTCTTTTCCATGCTCAAGCGCAGTCTCAACAGTTTCATGAATGCCATGACCGCGAGTGACTGGACCCTCTACCCCTTCGCCAGCATGAACCGCAAGGACTTCCGCAACCTGCTCGATATCTACCTGGATGCGGCGTTTTTCCCGCGTCTGCTGGAGCGGGATTTCCGCCAGGAAGGACACCGGCTGGAGTTCGCCGGGTTTGACGATCCGACCAGCCCGCTGGAGTACAAGGGCGTGGTCTATAACGAGATGAAAGGGGCGATGTCTGACCCCTCCTCGCTGCTGTCACGCCGGTTGACCCGTCATCTCTACCCGACAACGACCTACCGCCACAATTCCGGCGGCGAACCGGAAGAAATTCCCTTGTTGACCTGGCAGCAGCTGCGCGATTTTCATGGGCGTTATTATCATCCGAGCAATGCCTGGTTCTTCAGTTACGGCAATCTCGATCTGGCGCAGCTGCTTGATTTTGTCGAAGAACGCGTGCTGCAGCATTTTACCGCAATTGAGCCGGACAGCGAGGTCCCGCCGGAAACGCCTCTTGCGGCGCCCCTGCGAGTGACCGAGAGTTATCCCCTGGATGCCGGCGAACCCCTTGAAAAGCGTTCCATGGTCCAGCTCGCCTGGCTGACCTGCGACATCAACGACAGTTACGAGCGTCTCGCCATGACTCTGCTGTCGTCGCTGCTGCTTGGCACGCCGGCCGCACCCCTTTATAAAGCGCTGCTGGATTCCGGCCTCGGGGCCAACCTGACCCCGGCGACCGGGTATCATGACGATTATCGCAGCACCTGTTTCTCCGTCGGCCTGCAGGGAAGCGACCCGCAGCATTGCGATGCGATCGAGCAGCTGATCCTTGCGACCCTCGAGGAGGTGGCCGCCAGCGGCTTCGCCGCCGAGCGTATCGACGCGGCAATTCACCGTCTCGAGTTCTCCGCCCGCGAGGTCACCGGTGACAGCTATCCCTATTCTTTGCTGTTGCTGATGCGGCTGATCGGTCCCTGGCTCCATGGCGGTGATCCCCTGGATGTGCTGAACTTTGCCGATCAGCTGGCACGTTTGCGCGCGGATGTTGCCAAGGGAGGTTTCTTCGAAGGACTGATTCGCCGCTGGCTGCTTGATAACCCCCATCGCCTCACCCTGCTGCTGCAGCCCGATCCGGACCTCGGCCCGCGCCAGGAGGCTACGGTGCGGGCAACGCTGGACGCTATCGAGGAGAAACTGTCCCCTGCTGCGCGCGCAGACCTGGTGACTCGGGCGCAGGAACTGAAGCAGGCGCAGGAAGCGCCGGAAGATCTCTCCTGCCTGCCGACCCTGACCCTCGCCGACATTCCGGCGCAGGAACCCCCGGTGGCGGTGCGCACGGCAGAACAGGGGCAGGTGCTGAGCTACTGGTTCGATCAGCCGACCAACGGCATCGGTACGGTGATCCTGAACTTTTCCATCGAGCGCCTGAGCGCGGAGCAGATCTCCTACCTGCCGGTGTTCTGCAGCCTGCTGACCCAGATCGGTGCGGGCGGGCGCGATTATCTGCAGACGGCGGAAGCGCTGGAGGCGGTGACCGGCGGAATTTCAGCGCGGACGTCCCTGGTCGACGACCCGACGGATCTCGAGCAGTACGCTGCCGGTTTCGAGCTGAAGGGGAAGGCCTTGGTGCGCAATTGCCGGCCACTGTTTGAACTGCTCGGCGATTTTCTCCTGACCCCCGATTTTTCCGATCTGCTGCGCCTGCACAAGGTTCTCAACCAGCTGCAGGTGTCGCTGGAAAATTCCGTTCCCCAGTCGGGTCATACCTATGCCGCCCGTATGGCCGCTGCCGGCCTCTCACCCGCCGGCCAGCTGCGTGAGCAATGGTCGGGTTTGTCGCAGATTGCCCTGGTGCGCGAACTCGCGGCCAGACCGGTCGACCAGCTCGCCGGGTTGGCGGCGATGATGGATTCGATCGCCCATGACCTGTTTCAGCAGGCCCGGCTGCAGGTCGCGATTACCGTTGAAGAAGCGCATTTCCCAAGGTTCCGGACTGCGCTCGACGCCCTGCTGGCGCAACTGGTCTGTGTCCCGTTGACTGACGTCCGCCCGGTTATACCCTTTGTCGTCGCGCCGCAACGCCAGGGATTGATCTGGTCACTCCCGGTGCAGTACGTCACCCGGGTGTTTCGTGCCGTCCCCTATACCCACGCCGACAGCGCTCCGCTGACGGTGCTGGCGCGACTGCTGCGCGCTGAATTTCTCCACCGCGAGATTCGCGAAAAAGGCGGCGCCTACGGTGGCCTGGCCGGCTACAATTCCAGCGGCGGGGTGTTCAGCCTGCTCTCCTATCGGGATCCTCATCTGGAACGGACCCTGAAGGTCTTCGATGACGCGATCGACTGGGTGGTGGCGGGCGATTTTACCCCGGTCTCCGTCGAAGAAGCGATTCTCGCGGTGTTCAGCGACCTGGACAAGCCCCTGTCGCCGGCCGGTGTCGGGGCGCAGGAGTTCGCCTGCCTGCGCCGGGGCATCAGCCTCGAGATGCGCAACCACTACCGTCAGGAGCTGCTCAAGGTTGATCGTGCGGCGCTGATCAGGGTGGCCCGGCGTTATCTGCATGAAGGGGCGACGGCGGTGGCGGTGCTGGCGGGCGAAGCCGCGCTGCAACGTGCCAATGAGACCTTTATCGATCAGCCGCTGCTGATCCGGCGTATCTGAACGACCGGCTGACAGGCTCAGGATGTTGGTGCCGTCCGGGGACATCCCGGCGGCGCACGGTGTTTGCGGTTTTTTTCTCCTGCCGTTCTGGTGCATTTGTGTTTCCAAAGCGGTGACATGGGACATATGGATGATGGATCAACAGAAGTTTTTTGTAACAGCTGCCCTGGGTCTTGAGCCGTTGCTCTGCGAGGAATTGCTCGGGCTCGGTCTTGCTGCTGTCGAGCAGGAGCGCGCGGGGGCCAGTTTTCGCGGCAGCCTGGGCGACGCTTACCGGGTCTGTCTCTGGTCGCGCCTGGCCAGTCGCGTGTTGCTGCCCCTGGCGCAGTTTGCCGCCGCCGACCAGGACGCCCTCTATGCCGGGGTGCAGACGGTCGACTGGTCCCGGCATATGGGTGCGGATGCGACCCTGGCGGTCGACTGTGCCACAAGCAAGTCGACACTGAGTCATTCCCGCTACGCGGCGCAGAAAACCAAGGACGCCATCGTCGATCAGTTCCGCGTGCGCTGTGGCGAGCGTCCCTCGGTGGCCCTGGAGCGGCCCGATGTCCGCCTGAATCTTTACCTGCATCGCGATCAGGCGACCTTGAGCCTTGATCTCTCAGGCGAGAGCCTGCACCGGCGTGGTTACCGTGACGACGGCGTGCATGCGCCTCTCAAGGAAAATCTCGCTGCCGGCATCCTGTTGCGTGCCGGCTGGCCCCGGATTCTTGCCGCCGGTGGCGCCCTGGTCGACCCCCTGTGCGGATCGGGAACCCTGATCCTCGAAGGGGCCCTGATTGCCACCGATACGGCCCCGGGACTGCTGCGCCCCTATTACGGGTTTTGCGGCTGGCGCGGGCATGAACCCGGCCTCTGGGAGACATTGCTCGCTGCTGCCGAACAGCGCCATCAGGCCGGGGTTGCGGCGTTGCGCACACCGCTTGTCGGTTACGATGCTGACCCCCGGGCAATCCGGGCGGCCTGGGAGCATGCGCGCAGCGCCGGGATGGACAAGGTGGTGCACTTCGAACGGCGCTCTCTGCGCGATTTCGTCCCCCCGGCCGGGGGTGGCGGTGGTCTGCTGGTCGCCAATCCGCCCTACGGCGAGCGCATCGGGAATGCCGCGGAGCTGCCGGCACTGTATAACCTGCTCGGCGAGCAGATGGCGCGGCACTGCCGCAACTGGAAGGCGGCGGTCATCACCTCGCAGACGGAGCTGGGGCGCAGTATCGGCCTGCGCGCCGGCAAGATCAATGTCCTCTACAACGGGGCCCTCAAGTGCCAGCTGCTGCAATTTGACCTGACGGAAGATAACCACTGGCAGTCGCTGGCGGCGGGCGCTGGACGGGCGTTGCAGAAACCGCTTTCCGCCGGCGCGGAGATGTTCGCCAACCGGCTGCGCAAGAATCTGAAGAAATTGCGCAAGTGGGCGACACAGGAAGGCATCGACTGCTTTCGACTCTATGATGCCGATCTGCCGGAATATGCCGTAGCGGTCGACCTCTACGGCGACGAAGTCCACCTGCAGGAGTACCGTGCGCCCAGCCAGATCGATCCTGACAAGGCGGCCGAACGGCTCAGGGATGTTGTGGCGGCGCTGCCCCGGGTGCTTGAGATCCCGGCACAACATATCCATCTGAAAGTCAGGCAACAGCAAAAAGGCAGTGACCAGTATGACAAGCAGGCCACCCGCGGTATCCTCAAGGAGGTGCGCGAGGGTAACTGCAGGTTCCTCGTCAACCTGACCGACTATCTTGACACCGGCCTGTTTCTCGACCACCGCCTGACCCGTCAGCACATTCAGTCCCTGGCGGCGGGGACGCGGTTTCTCAACCTGTTCGGTTATACCGGCACAGCGACGGTGC
Organism: Pelovirga sp.; assembly: GCA_046484405.1. Lineage (GTDB taxonomy): Bacteria > Desulfobacterota > Desulfuromonadia > Desulfuromonadales > Geopsychrobacteraceae > Pelovirga. Next base: position 8,779 of record JAWOIX010000106.1, on the reverse strand, counting down.
ACGCTCTTATGGGCGGGGCGCTCAGGACCACGACGGTGGATATGTCGCGCACCTACCTGAAGTGGGCGGAGCAGAATCTTGCGTTGAACGGTTTTGACAGCCGCCGCCAGGAGCTGATCCAGGCCGATTGTCTGGTCTGGCTGGATCAGGCAGCAGGTTCATACGACCTGATTTTTCTCGATCCGCCGACCTTCTCCAACTCCAGCAGCATGACCCAGGTGTTTGATGTGCAGCGTGACCACGTCAGCCTGATCCAGGCGGCGCTGCGCCTGCTGGAACCCGGAGGGACCCTGATTTTTTCCACCAACCTGCGCAAGTTCCGCCTGGCCACGGAGGCCTTTGCGGCTGTGAGGATAACCGATCTGAGCGCCGCGACCCTGCCTGTTGACTTTGCCCGCAACCCGCGCATCCATCAATGCTGGTCGTTCAGCAAAGAGGCGCTGGCGTCAGGGTAACCGTCCCGCAGGCCGGTGGCGGGTCACCGTAGTGTCCGGGCGCGGTTTTTTTCAGGAGGAGAGGATGTTTGTTCTGGATGCACGACTGCAACGCGACACCCACGACTTCGGGTCGTTGTCCCTGTGCCGCCTGCTGTTGATGAACGATGCGACCTATCCCTGGTTGATTCTGGTGCCGCAGCGCCAGGGGATCAGGGAAATTCATCATCTGGAAGAGACGGATCGCCGCCAGCTGTGGGAGGAATCGGTGCTGCTGGCGGAATGGATGGAGACGTATTTTACGTTTGCCAAGCTCAATGTCGCCGCCCTGGGCAACGTTGTCAGCCAGCTGCATCTGCATCACGTCGGCCGCAGCCCCGGCGACCCGGCCTGGCCCGCGCCGGTCTGGGGGCATGGGTCACCACGGCCCTACCCAGCGCCGCAGGTTGAGCGGTTGCGTAGCGCGGCGCACGCCGGCATTGCCGGACTTTGCGACGTGGGAGCGGCCGGCGCCTGATCGCCCGTTCCCACGGCCCGCGGCCAGGAGCACCAGAAGGAATTGCTGGAACGAACCATCCTGGGCACGCGAGGGTGGGCGCACCGTTACTGCCGGGTCAGTGCGCGATAACGGATCCGGTGGGGCTGGTCAGCCTCCTTGCCGAGGCGGCGTTTGCGATCCGCTTCGTAGTCGGAATAATTCCCTTCGAACCAGACCACCTGTGAGTCCCCCTCAAAGGCGAGGATATGGGTCGCGATGCGGTCGAGGAACCAGCGATCGTGGCTGATGATCACCGCACAGCCGCCGAAATTTTCCAGGCCTTCCTCCAGCGCCCGCAGGGTGTTGACGTCAAGATCGTTGGTCGGCTCGTCAAGGAGCAGAACATTGGCCTCCTCGCGCAGCATCTTGGCCAGGTGCACGCGGTTGCGCTCGCCGCCGGAGAGCACCCCGACCTTTTTCTGCTGATCGGAACCGGAGAAATTGAAGCGCGCCACGTAGGCCCGGGAATTGACCGACTGTCCTCCCATCTGGAGGATGTCCTGGCCGCCGCAGATTTCCTCCCAGATGGTTTTGTCGCCATCCAGGATGCGTCCCTGATCGACATAGCCGAGGCGGACGGTGTCTCCGACCCGGATGCTGCCGCTGTCCGGCTGCTCCTCGCCGTTGATCATCCTGAACAGGGTCGATTTGCCGGCACCGTTGGGACCGATGACCCCGACGATACCACCGGGGGGGAGGCGGAAACTCAGGTTGTCGATGAGCAGGCGCTCGCCAAAGCCCTTGCAGAGCTGGTCGGCTTCGACCACGACACCGCCGAGACGCGGGCCCGGCGGAATATAGAGCTCCAGCTGTTTCTCCTTTTCAAGGCCGGCGTTGCCAAGAAGTTTTTCATAGGAGCTGATGCGCGCCCGGGATTTGGCCTGGCGCCCCTTGGGGGACATGCGGATCCACTCAAGCTCGCGCTGCAGTGTCTGCTGCCGCCGGCTTTCCGATTTTTCCTCGCGCCGCAGCCGTTCCTGCTTCTGTTCGAGCCAGCTGGAATAGTTGCCTTTCCAGGGGATGCCGTGGCCACGATCGAGTTCCAGAATCCAGCCGGCGACGTTGTCGAGGAAGTAACGGTCGTGGGTCACCGCGATGACCGTGCCCGGATAGCGCTGCAGATGCTGTTCCAGCCAGCCGACGGTTTCGGCGTCGAGATGGTTGGTCGGTTCATCGAGGAGCAGGATGTCGGGTTTGCGCAGCAGCAGGCGACAGAGGGCGACGCGGCGTTTTTCGCCGCCGGAAAGAACCTTGATCGGCGTCTCCGGCGGTGGGCAGCGCAACGCCTCTTCCGCCAGCTCGAGGCGGGAGTCAAGTTCCCAGGCGTCAGCGGCGTCGAGCCGGTCCTGGACCTCGGCCTGGCGGGCGAGGAGCTTGTCCATGTCACAGTCAGGATCGGCAAAGGCGTTGTTGATCTCTTCGAACTCGGCGAGCAGGTCGACAATCTCCTGCACCCCTTCCTGAACGATTTCACGGACGGTCTTGCTGTCGTCGAGCTGGGGCTCCTGTTCCAGGTAGCCGACGCTGTAGCCGGGCGACAGGACCGCCTCGCCGTTGTACTCCTGGTCGACGCCGGCCATGATCCGCAGCAGGGTCGATTTGCCCGAACCGTTAAGGCCGAGGACGCCGATTTTTGCACCGTAATAATAGGACAGCGAGATGTCCTTGATGATGGGCTGCTTGTTGTAGTTTTTGCTGACGCGCATCATCGAATAGATGATTTTTTTCGTATCTTCACTCATCGTGATAATCCTTTGGCGTACCCTGAAAAAAGAGGTTTTGCGGTCCAGTCCCGCGGCTGGTGGCCGGCGGACAGATTGGCGACTATATAGCAGAAGGGCAGAGCGTCGCAAGGGGGGCGCCGTCCGCTGCCGTGGCTTTTGCCTTTTGACGGCCTGTCGCGGGTGGCGCTGCTGCCTCAAAAAGCGCCGTCATTATAGCAGGTTCTGTTCCTTTTTTCCGAGCAGGAGTGGCGCTCTTCAGAGCTCTTGCATTGTGCTTTCTTTGGTGCTAGATTTTCCGCGTGATAAATCGACATTCCATGCAACCGATGATATATGAGCCCCAGCAAGTCTTTTGATGTCGGCGATGCCGCCCTGGCGGCGCAGTTGTTCGGTCAGCAGAATCAAAATCTCAAGCTGATTGAAAAAAAACTCGCCATCCGCATCGGCAGTCAGGGGACGACGCTCCACCTCTCCGGTGAACCGGCCCAGGTTCAGGTTGGTTACCGCCTGTTCGAGGAGCTCTGCGCCCTGTTGCGCGATGAGATGCCCCTCTACGCGACCGATATCGATTATGCCATCCGCATTCTGACCACGGATTCCTCAACCTGCCTGCGTGATATTTTTTATGACACGGTCTTTGTGTCGGCGCGTAACAAGCTGATCACCCCGAAGAGCCTGGCGCAGAAAAGTTACATCGACCAGATTCGCAGCCACACGGTGATCTTCGGCATCGGCCCGGCGGGCACCGGCAAAACCTACCTGGCCATGGCCATGGGCGTGGCGGCCCTGCTGCGCAAGGAAGTCAGCCGGATCATGCTGGTGCGCCCGGCGGTTGAGGCTGGCGAAAAACTCGGGTTTCTGCCCGGCGATCTGGCGGAGAAGGTGAACCCCTATCTGCGCCCGCTGTACGACGCCCTTTACGACATGCTTGAACTCGAAAAGGCGCGCGGACTGGTCGACAGCGGTGTGGTTGAGGTGGCTCCGCTGGCCTTCATGCGCGGCCGCACCCTCAACGATGCCTTTGTCATTCTCGATGAGGCACAGAATACCACCTCGGAACAGATGAAGATGTTCCTGACGCGGATCGGCTTCGGCAGCCGCGCCGTGATTACCGGTGACGTCACCCAGATCGACCTGCCGCGCGGTACCCGCTCCGGCCTGCTCCATGCCGTCGATGTCCTGCACCAGGTGCCGGATATCGGGTTTACCTACTTCAGCGACCGCGATGTGGTCCGTCATCCCATTGTGCAGGCGATTGTCCAGGCCTACCAGCGTGCGGACCAGCGCTCCAGTGAACCGATCCGCCACCCCGACGCAACCAGCACATCCGATTGAGGATTCATGACAAAAGACAAAAAACAGAAATCTTCGGTGGGCCGCAGCCGGCCCTCTGACGGGGGGGAAGGCAGTTTCTGGCGCAGTCCGGTCCAGGTACGCCGGTGTCTGCTGCTTGGCGTCGCCGTGCTGCTGGCGCTGATCATCGTTCCCAAGGGGGGACTGATCCCCGACGCCTACGCTCCTGGCGATGTGGCGTCACGCGATATCAAATCGCCCCGAGAACTGTTCGTTGAAGATGTCCAGCTGACCCGTGCCAAGCGCGAGACCGCCGCGCGCGACATCCCGCCTTTCTACCGTTTCGACCCGGCCGCCGGCGCCGGGGCGGTCACCCGGCTTGAACGCGGGCTCAACTTTCTCTCGCAACGACTCGGCGACGCCGATCTGTACGCCATCGAAGACCTGCTGCCCCGCCTCGAAGCCGATTTTGGCGTGCCTTTGACCGGCGATGACTACAAACCGCTCCTCAGCCTGCCCCTCGATGCGGAGCTGGTGCAACGGATCACCGGTCTGCTGCAGCCGTTGTTTGATCGGCCGATCGTCGCCAGTCTGCAGAGCCTGCAGGAAGACCTCAAGCAGGGAATCCGCGTCCTCGAGCGCGAGACGGAGATCGACCCCCCCGCGCAGTGGTTCGAGCGGGTAGTCGGCCTGAATGAGGCGCTGCACGACGTGGAGCGTGCCCTGGCCAGTCTGGAGTCGCTCACCCTGGCCCAGCAGCAGGTTCTGCTCAAGCTCGTCCAGCAACAGCTGCGCCCGAACCTGGTTTATGAACAAGAGGAAACCGAGAAGCGTCGCGAGGTGGCGAGCAGCCAGGTGACACCGGTGCTGTTCCAGGTAAAAAAAGGGGAAATGGTTGTCCGTGAGGGGGAGCGGATGACGGCTGATCAGATTCTCAAGCTCCAGGCGATCCGTGACACCGGCCGGGGCGGGCACAATATCCAGTCAGCGCTGGGACTGCTGGTCTGTATTTTGCTGCTGCTCTTTGTCGGTTTTGTTTTCGCCCAGGGGAACATCAGCAAGTTCAATCCCGATCGCCGCGATCTGCTGTTTCTCGCCAGTGTCCTGGTTGCCCTGTTTGTTCTTATCAAGGTTGCGATTGTTATGTCCGCCGGCATGGGGGCGGTGATTTCCTCCATCGACACGACGACCTACTACTACGCCATTCCGTTCGCCCTGGCCGCCATGCTGGTGCGCATCGTGCTGAATTCGGAGACCGCCTTCGTCGTCGCGATCTGCTGCGCGATCCTGGCCGGGGTGCTGTTCGGCAACAGCCTCTGGGTCGCCCTCTACGCCTTGGTCGGTAGTATCGTCGGTGCCCACGGTGTGCGCTACTGTCAACAGCGCACCTCTCTCTACCGGGCCGGTCTCTGGATCGGACTGACGAATGTCGCCCTGATCATCGGTCTGCACATGCTTGCCGGACGCGGCTTTGATCTGCAGTTTTTTTACAAGCTTGGTTTCGGTTTTGCCGGCGGGCTGGTCAGTGCGCTGATTGTCACCGGAACGATCCCCCTGGTTGAGTCGCTGTTCAAATATACCACCGACATCAAGCTGCTCGAACTGGCGAACATGAACGCCCCGGTTTTGCGGCAGCTGATGATCCACGCGCCGGGAACCTATCATCATTCCATCCTGGTCGGCAACCTGGCGGAGTCGGCAGCCGAATCGATACGCGCCAACCCCCTGCTCGCACGCGTGGCGGCCTACTATCATGATATCGGTAAGATCCGCAAACCTCTTTATTTTATCGAGAATACCGGTGGGCAGCGGAACAAGCATGACAAGCTGGCGCCGTCGATGAGTGCACTGATCCTCACCTCCCACGTCAAGGACGGGGTTGACCTGGCGCGCGAGAACAAGCTCGGCTCGGAGTTGATTGACATCATTCAGCAGCACCACGGGACCGCCCTGATCAAGTTTTTCTACGATCGGGCGAAGACCCTTGCCGACCCCGGCGTGCAGCAGGTCGACGAACGCGACTACCGCTACCACGGGCCCAAACCGCAGACCCGCGAAGCGGCGCTGATCATGCTCGCCGATGCCGTCGAAGCGGCCAGTCGCACCTTGATCGATCCGACCCCGGCGCGGATTCAGGGGATGGTCAAGAAGCTGATCAACAATATCTTCATTGATGGCCAGCTCAACGAATGCGATCTGACCCTGCGCGACCTCAACCAGATTGCCAAGAGCTTTACCCGGGTTCTTTCCAGTTCTTTTCACCACCGGGTCGATTATCCGGAGCCGGTGCATATCGTCAAGGCCCGGGCGGAAAGTACCGAGATCCCGGCAGCACGCGTAAAGGTCAAAACCAAACATGCGAATCCAGATAGAAAACCGCCAGCGCAAACAAAAGATCCGCAAACGGCCACTGCGCAAAGTCGCCCGCAGGATTCTGGACATTTGCGGGAAGCCTGACGCACAGCTGTCCATCCTGATTCTCGACAACGCCGCCATTCAGGCGTTGAATCGGGATTTTCTCCAGCGTGACCGGCCGACCAATGTGATCTCCTTTGCGATGCAGGAAGGGGAGGGTACGGGCATCCAGCCCCTGTTGCTGGGCGACGTGGTGATCTCGGCCGAGCGGACCGCGAGCGACGCAGCGGCGGCGCAGATTCCCTTTGAACACGAACTCTGGTTTCTGCTGGTCCACGGCATTCTCCATCTGCTCGGTTATGACCATGAGCGTGGCAGCGTGCAGCAGGCCAGGACCATGGAACAACGGGAACGGGACATATTCGCGCAGCTGGTCAGGGAATTTCCCCTGGCGCCGGATTGACCTCCACCCTGCACGGCCTTCGCGCGGGCAGCCGCCTTTTTTACCAGGTTTATCAACCGAACAGACAAAGGAGAGCAACAAAGCAGTGGAACGAGACAATGGACAGGGGTCGCAGGGGTGGTTCAGCCGCCTTATGCATATATTGAAAGGCACCTCCCCGGCCAACAGTGAAGAAGAACTGCAGCTGTTGATTGATGCGTCGGAACAACGGGGGATTATTGATGAGCAGGAGGGGGACATGCTCCAGTCGATCCTGGAGCTCGATGAAACCTTTCTGCGTGAGATCATGGTGCCGCGCACCGATATGGTCTGTGTCGATGCGGCGGCGCCGCTGAGCGGCGTGCTTGATGCCATCCTCCAGTCCGGACACTCGCGGATTCCTGTCTTCAAGGGGAATGTCGACAATATTATTGGCCTGGTTTACGCCAAGGACCTGCTGCCTTTCTGGGGACAGTCCCTTGACGACATCTCTCTTGATGAGGTGCTGCGGCCGCCCTTTCTCGTGCCGGAATCGAAACAGGTCAGTGCCCTGCTGCGCGAATTCCGCGAAACCCGGGTGCATATTGCCATCGTTATCGATGAATATGGCGGGACGGCGGGGCTGGTGACCATCGAGGATCTGATCGAGGAGATTGTCGGCGACATCCAGGACGAATACGACCTGGAGGAGGACTGGCTGATCGAGGATGCCGATGGCACCGTGGTGGTTAACGGCCGTTTGAATATCGAAGAGTTTGAAGAGTATTTCGATATCGAGGTGGCACGGGAAAAGTTCGACACGGTCGGGGGCTACGTGATTGAACAGTTCGGCCGCGTGCCTGCCGTGGGTGAAAAAATCAGGGTGGGCCTGTTTGATATGCTGATCGAGAAAGGGGACCAGCGGGCGATTCGCCAGATCCGGATTTTTCCGCAAAGCGCCCAGGCTGTGAATGATGCCGAAGATTGACCGGACCCTGCTGATTGCGGCAGGTTCGGGCGGTCTGCTGGCATTGAGTTTTCCCCGCCCCGATCTCTTTGTCCTCGCCTGGATCGGCCTGGTGCCACTGTTGCTGGTCATGCATAAACGGCCCTTTGCCAGCGGTTTCTGCGCCGGCCTGGTGTTTTTTGGCGCGGTGCTCTACTGGCTCAATCTCGTCATGACCACCTATGGCGGCCTCGATCCTTTTTCTTCGCTGTTCGCCTACCTGCTGCTGGTCAGCTACCTGGCTCTCTTCTTTGCGGCTTCCACCTGGCTGGCCTGGCGCCTGCAGCAGCGGCTGCGCGTGCCGGTGTTGCTCAGTCTGCCGATCATCTGGGTGGCACTGGAATTTGTCCGGGGATGGCTGCTGACCGGTTTTCCCTGGGCGCTGCTGGGCTATTCGCAACAGAATTTCAGCCTCGCAATCCAGAGCGCCGATGTCACCGGGGTCTATGGTGTCAGCCTGCTGCTGGTGACGGTCAACGCCCTGATCGCCCAGATGATTGCTGCGCCGCGGCAGCGCTTTACCCGTTTTGCCACCCTCGCGGTGGTCCTGCTCTGTGTCAGTCATTTCGGCTACGGCGCCTGGCGCAGCGGGCAGGTCGAAAACCAGCGCGATGTTCACCTGAACGTCGCTTTGATCCAGGGCAACTTCGAACAATCGCAGAAGTGGGATCCGGCACTGCAACAGGCGACGGTCACACGCTACCTGGCGCTCTCTGCCCGGACCCTGGCGGATGACCCTGACCTGTTCATCTGGCCCGAGGCGGCGACGCCCTTTTATCTGCAGGATCGTACCGGACCCGCCGCGCGGGTCTTCCAGCTGCCGCAGAACAGCGGGGTGCCCCTGCTGGTCGGCAGCCCGGCCTATGCGCCTGCCGCCGATGGCCGCCTCCTCTACCATAACAGCGCGTTTCTGCTCGACACCGATGGCGTGATCCGCGGGCGTTCGGACAAGGTGCACCTGGTCCCCTTCGGTGAATACGTGCCGCTGGGCCGGCTTCTCTCTTTTGT
>JAWOIX010000150.1:0-14944 GCA_046484405.1 Pelovirga sp. | reverse complement strand
GGCGACAATCCGGTCGACGAGCATCAGCGGCTCGTCGGGCAGACGTACCCGGGTCGGAAAGCTGTCGACCTCGGCGAATGCGGCGCCGAGCATCGCAGCGACGGAACCGACGGCGAATTCAAGGCACATGGAACGGTCAAAAACCACCGCGGTGGACGGCGGCGTGGCCTTTGCGGCAGGCGCAACGGGGGGTGGTGCAAGCGCTCCCCTGCCCTGCTCCTGTCCTGCGGCGGGAGCAAAAGCGGCGCCCTGGCGCAGCAGCGCGAACTGGCGGGCGATGGTCCGGCTGATCGACTGCTCCAGGGTTGTCGCCAGGCTCAGGTAGGCGGCGTGAGCGTCAGCGCTGGCGCTCAGCGCGGCCTGAAAACCGCTGGCATCGCCCGCCCCTGGTGGCGGCGTGCCCTCCGCTAAGCCACTGGACGACCGCGGCACAGCTGGCGGGTCGGCTAGCGGCTCCGGTCTGGCCTCCTGGCCGTTGCCACGCTGGCCGGAGGCTTGAGTTGCCGCCTTGGCGCGCTGTTCCGGCAGTGTGGCCGCAAAACCGGTCCCGCCGATGCTGGTGTGAATCCGGCGGCGGTCGCTGCTCACGGCTGCTGGCGGTTCTGCGCTGCTGTAGAGCGGGGCAAGGTCGACCGCGACACGTTCGGCAAGGCAGTGGGCAAGCAGACGCAACAGCTGCAGGGTGGCATCCTGGCCGGGATTGCAGAAGGAACGGGCCAGGTGGGGACGGTCCGCGAGGATGCTGCCGATCATGCGGCTGCAGGAGGAACCGGGGCCCACTTCGAGAAAAATCCGTGCTCCATCGGCGTAGAGCTGCTCGACCACCTGCGGGTAATCGATCGTGTCGAGGGCCTGGGCGAGGATCGCATCAGCGGCATTGGCAGATGTCAGCGGATATTTGCGGGCCAGGGCACAACTGTAAAAGTCGATTCCACGCGGTGGGGTGACGCGGAACAGGTGGAGGTTGCGGTAGGCGTCAGCGACGGCCCGGGTGACTTCGCAGTGCACCGTGGTGACGCCGCGCAGCGGGATAAAGTGGCAATCCAGGTCCTTGACAACCGCTTCAACTTCACAGCGCTGGCCGCCAATCACCACCTCACGGTAGGAGTTGATGATCAGCAGGTAGACCCGCTTCTTGCCTGCCAGTGCCCTCTTCACCTGGTCGGCGGAGCGGTTGACAATGCCCAGCAGCCAGTCCACCGCTGCGGCCGGCGGCAGTCCCCAGACCCGCCGCGCAGCACGGCATTCTCCGGCCAGTTCACGGGTGAACAGAGGGGAGTCGGTCAGCCGCTGCACCATGGCATCACGTTCCTGCCAGGCGCCGCTGGAAAAGAGGCCGGCTGATTCCCCCAGGCTGTAGCCGCTGATCAGCTGCGGTCTCAGGCCAAACCGGCGCAGCAGATCGTGCAGTGCCGTGCAGACGGCGACATGGGAAATCACCAGGGCGTTGTGGTTGTCGTGAATCGATTCAGGCAGGGCACCGTTCCAGAACAGGGTCGGCAGGTACTGGTCGGCAAGACGGCCGCTGGCCTGTTCCTGGGCGGCGTAGATTTCCGGCCAGAGGGCTGACAGATCGCGTCCCATGGCGGCGAAATGATTGCCCGAACCAGGGAAGACAAAGGCGATTCTGCCGCTGCGTCCGAGCGCCGTACTTGTGAAGAAGACGCGATCGCGCTGGGCAACCGGAAGATTGGCGGTAAAATCCACACTGTCATGGTGGCGCAACAGATCCGCGGCACAACGCAGATGCCCGGCCAGTTCCATGCTGTCAGCGGCGACAATGGCGAGACAGAGCTCTGCGCCAGGAGCTGCTGGAGACTGGCGGTACCAGCGCTGCGCAAGATCGTCGATGGCGGTTGCTGCCGGGTCCTGGAGGCGCTCCTCGAGGAGCGCGATTTTTGCGCTGATCTGTGCCCGGCTGGCACCTTCGAAGACAAAGAGTCCGCAGCCAAGCTTGCCGAGAGGGCGACGGACGCCATTCAATGGCAGATCGCCAGGATATTCTTCAAGCAGTACGCTGGAACAGGTTCCGTCGTAGCCGCTGCCGTTGACCAGCGCCCGGCGTGGACCCTTGCTGCGGTTGTTGAGCCAGTACTGGGGTGCCTCCGGAACCTGGAAATGCTGTTTGCCGGCATTCCAGGCAGGGGCAAGCTGCTGCATCCGGCGAATCGGCGGCAGCAACCGTTGTTTGAGACAGAGGATCGTTTTGATCATCCCGGCCATCCCCGCCGCACCGCCGGCGTGGCCGATATCCCCTTTGACTGAACCGATCCAGCACGACGCCGATGTCTGCTGCGCCGCAAAAAAATCATTCAGGGCGGCGGCCTCCAGACCATCGCGGTACGAATCGCCGCTGCCGTCCGTTTCGATATAATCAATCCGCCCGATGTCACCAGAGAGGCCCGCACAGGCCTGCTGCATCGCCTGCGCGTAAGCCGCAGTGGTTGGATGGAAAGACGAAGGTGCGCCGCCAACGGCAGTGCCGATGCCGCTGATCACGGCATGGATCCGGTCGCCGTCCTGGCGCGCGTCTTCCAGACGTTTGAGCACCAGGGCCCCGGCCCCTTCGCCGATCAGCAGACCGTTGGTGGCAGGGTCGAGCGGGCGGCATTCTCCGTCCGGAGAAAACGGGGTGATCTGCTGCCGACAGACCGCCGCGCGCAGATCGCCGGCGAGATCGACGGCGCCGACAATGGCGCGATTGATAGATCCCTCCTGGAGCAGGTGGATTCCGGTTTCAAGGGCGCGCAGGGCGGAGTTTTCTTCGCTGGAGATGGTGAAACTCGGTCCGCCGACAGAAAATTCCTTGGCGATGCGGCTGGCAACGATACTGCCGAGCGCCCCCATGGTGCGATTGGCCGTCAACGGCGGTCCGGCGGCATCGCGCAGGGTCGCAATCCACGCGCTGAGTTCGGCGTTATCAAGCTCGAGACCCAGTTCCTGCGCCCAGACCGTCGCGCGTTCGGCGAGGCCCCAGCGGAAACTGAAGTTCGTCGCCTGCAGATCCAGGCCACAGCCGATAAAAACGCCGCTGAACAGATGATCCTCCGCGGTCGCACCGGCATCGGCGAGAGCGGCAGCGGCAACCTTGAGCATGAGCAGCTGGCGCGGCAGCATCTCCGCCTGTTCCGTCGGGGGAATGCGGAACTCCCCTGCCGTCGCGGTGACCGCCGGAACAAAGTGGCCGCGCGGCAAATTGCCGCCAAAACGCTGGCGCAGCCAGGCGCTGTCCTGCGCGCCCCACCAGTGCTGCGGCCGCTGCGGAGTGACCGCCGCGTCGCCGCCGCCGATACGGCGCAACAGCTGGTCGGTGTCGTCCCAGGGGCCGAAGTGCGCCGCCATTCCGACCACGGCGATCGGCTGCGGCTTCTGACTGAAGGTAGGATGCAGGGTCACCTTTTTGCGGTTCGCCGCCGCCGGCAGCCATTCCTCAAGCAGCAGGTGGGCGTTGATGCCGCCGAAACCGAAGGCGCTGACCGCGGCGCGGCGTGGCACCTGCTGGCTGCGCGGCTCCCACGGCCGGGGTTGTTGCAGAATGCGAAAAGGACTGGTTTCCAGATCGATACCGGGGGCCGCTTCATCGAAGTTGGCGAGGGGCGGCAGGGTGTTGTGCTGCAGCGCCAGGAGCGTCTTGATCAGCGCCGCGGCGCCGGCGGCGGTGAGCAGGTGCCCGATGTTCCCCTTGACCGAGCCGATGACACACTGCCCCGGCCGCCAGCCGCTTTCCGGCCAGAGACTGCGCAGACTGGCAAATTCCACCGCGTCACCCACCGGGGTACCGGTGGCGTGACATTCGATCAGGTCGACATCGGTCGGTTGCCAGCCGGCCTGGCGATAGGCGGCGCGCATGGCGCGCAGTTGCCCCTCGGAGGCGGGCGCGAGGAGGTTGCCCTGCTGATCGTTGGACAGGCCAATCCCGCGGATCACGGCATAGATGCGATCGCCGTCGCGGACGGCGTCACGGGTCCGCTTGAGCAGCAGCAGACCGCACCCCTCGCCGACCACCAGGCCGTTGCCGGAACGCGCAAAGGGTGCACAGATGCCTGTCGGTGAGAGGGCGCGCAGCTGCGAAAAACCCATCTGCGTGTAGAGGGAGTCCGGTCGTGACAGGCCACCGGCCAGCATCGCGTCGGCACGCCCGGAGAGCAGCTCGTCGACGGCCAGCTTGACGGCATAAAGGGAGGAGGCACAGGCGGCGTCGAGGGTAAAGCAGGTACCGGAAAATTTCAGGGCACGGGCCAGCAGCGCAGCAGGCATTCCTGCCACATACTGATTCATCGGTGCGACAGCGGTCTGATCCAGGGACAGCGGCGTGGTGGTGAGCTGTTCAGCAAAGGCGCGCCCGAGCAACTGGCGGCTCAGGGCCGAGGACTGGTCGCCGGGCAGCGCCAGGTTGCCGATGATGACCCCGGCGCGGGAACGGTCAAAACTGACGTCGCCGGCATCAGCCATGGTCTGCTGGCCGACACGCAAAAGCAGGCGGAACATCGGGTCAAGCCGGGCAAGCCAGTCGGGATCCAGGTCGAGACCGGGAATCTCCGCAGAATCGCTGTCAGCGTCCAGAAAGCAGGCGCGGTCGGAATAGACACAGTCGGGCGTACCGACGCGTGGATTGTGAACCTGGTCGGCAGGCAGCAACCAGCGCCCGGCAGGCGGTTGGCGCGACTGGTGCTTTTTAGCCAGGATTCCCTGCCAGTACTCGGCCAGGGTTGCCGCACCGGGAAACAGTCCGCTGATCCCGACAATGGCAACCGACTTTCCGTAAGCCATCGTCAGGCGACTCCGATCAGCTTATTGCGCGCGAAGGTGGCGTTGAGGGAGGCATCGATGACGCACTCGTAATTTTCCAGCCGCGCGATCAGGGTCCCCTGTGCCGCATCAACAAAATCGATATCGGCCGTTGCCCGCTGACCACTGGTACCGATAATGCGGCAGCGAATCTCGACTTCGGTCGCAGGAAAACGCTCCTGAAACTGCCGATAGCGGCCGACGAATACCGGCAGCGAGCCAGCCCGGAACTGCTCAAAACTCCACAGGATCAGCAACTGGAAGCTGCTGTCCAGCACCAGGGGATCGGCAAACCAGCTGTTGCGCAGCGGTTGTGCAATCCACTGCTGCGGCGCCGGAGCCGGATTGGCCAATGCCGTGATCCCCTCTGGTGCGCAACCGGTCACCGTGCTGATACCCTGGAAGGCAGCCCCGTGAAAGAGTCGCTCCGGCGAGTAGATGGCCGTCGCCGGATGCGGCCAGGCCGGCAGTTCCGCCCTGGCCATGGCCGGGCGTGGCGCCGCGTAGCGGGCGGCGAGGACCACCCGCGCGCGGGCATGGGCAATCTGCTTCCCCGCGGCATCCCTGCCGGACAGTTCGACCGGCACGACATGCAGGCCGTCGCTCTTGATCGCCTTGCCGGTCATTGCCTGGAGGTTGTAGGTCTGTCCCGGCTCAAGAATGACCCCTTTGAGGACGCGCAGGTCGTTCAGCCCCTGGAACTTCAGCCCCGGGTTATTGTGGATCGCCGCATGGGCGAGCCATTCCACCATCACCGCCAGTGGCAGCACCGCCTTGCCGTCGATAACGTGGGAGGTCAGGAAAGGAAACTGTTCGATCGACAGATCGAGGTCGAAGGCGTTGGAGACGTAAAGATTCTGAAAGGACTCCGTTGCCGTGGCAGTGGCCGAAGGCTGTCCACCGCCGCTGATCACCAGTTCGACCGCTGCGGCAGCGTGGTTGTCAAGCTCATCAAGGAGATACTGTGCCCCGGCAGCGAGTTCGATCACATCGATCCCCTCGCGGGCAAAGACCTTCTTCAGTGCCGTAGTCACCATGCCGCCGTCCCAGGGGCCCCAGTTGAGAGAGAGCACGCGGGTCTGCGGATGGTTCTGGGCATGGTGCTGGGCGATCTTGTTGAGAACCTCGTTGGCAACGGCGTAGTCGACCTGGCCAACCCGGCCGAAACGCCCCGTCGAAGAAGAAAACATGACCAGAAAAGCGAGTTGCTGTGCATCGACCGCGGCAAGAAGATGGCGGCAGCCGGCGACCTTGGTGTCGTAGACCTGGCGGAACTGTTCCGGCGTCTTGTCGACAATCAGTTTGTCCGCCAGCACACCGGCACCATGGATGACCCCCCTGATCGCGCCATACTGTTCCTGCAGCTCTTTCATCAGCGCGGCAACGCCGGCGCCGTCTCGCAGGTCAACGGAGCGGTAGATCGGTGTTGCTCCGGCCTGAAGAATCTGGTCCAGGGTGCTGCGGATTTCGCGGGCGGCGATGATCCCGTCGCAGTCCTGCTGCAACTGCCGCGGCGACAGTTTGCTGCCGGCCCGGGCATGCAGTGCTTTCTTGATCTCCGCTGCGCTTTTCAGTGGCTGCAACCAGTCGGGTTCCGTCTCCGGTAGCGGACTGCGACCGAGCAGCACCAGGGTTGGCCGGCAGCGCTGCGCCAGGGCAATGGCAACGGCGGCGGTCACCCCGCGCGCACCGCCACTGACAACCACCAGCTCACCGGGATCAAGGAGTGGCTCGGTTGCTGCGGGGGAGAGCGGTTCGGTGCGCAGCTCGAGGGCCTGCAGACCGGTCGATGTGACGCCGATTTCGAGGGGCGCCACAGTGAAAATCTCCTCCACCAGCACCCTGGCGGTCGGCGCGACTTCCATTCCCATCGCCAGGTCGAGGGCCTTGCAGTGGACCGTTGGCCACTCGAGCGCGGCGGTCTTGCTCAATCCGGCCAGGCCGCCCGACAGCGGATCGTTGAAACGCGTCCGCGCCGGCAGTCCGAAACAGCCGTTGAGGCGCGACACCGTGGCAAAGAAAGCACCGCCCGATTCAGCGCCCTTGAGCAACGCCGGGGCGAGTTTGTGCAACAGATCGAACGCTGTGCTGAGGAAGCGATCGTCAGTCCCCTTGAGGGGCGCGACGATCAGCAGGCCGGCCAGGGTTGCAGGCACGACGGCAGGGGCCTGATCCATCAGGATGCGCCGCGGGATCAAGTGCTGCCCGGTCAATGCGCTGCACAGGGCATCGACCAGGGAGGAGCCGTCATCGGTGAGCCAGACCTCTGCCCCCGGAGCAAACGCAAAGTGCTGACGTGGGCGTTTCTTGGCCAGCGGAACCAGCTCGAGGACCTGACGCGTAACCGTTGCCGGTGACGGGGATGACAATATGGCGGTGGCGGGTTCCGACCGCTCAGAACCACTGACGCTGGTGAGAAAATCAACAATCTGGGCAATTGTCTGCAGGGTTCCAAGGTGTTCCGGCTTGATCGCCGGCGCGGCTGGAAGTTTTTCCTGCAGGGCGGAGAGAATCTCCACCCGCTTGATCGAGTCGATCCCCAGATCGCTGTCAAGGCTCATCTCCAGTTCGAGCATCTCGACCGGGTAACCGGTCTTCTCGGCGATCACCGCGAGCAGCGCAGCGCTGACCGTAGCAGCTGCCATGTCCGGGCCACTTGCCGCCGCAGCGACAGGTACTGCCGCCGTCGCGGAGTCAGCCGCCCCGCTGTGACCCTGCTGCAGGTGATCGACGATCTGGCCGAGGGTCTGCAGCACGCCGAGATCTTCCGGACGCACCGCCGGCAGCTCCGGCAGCTTCTCCTGCAGGGCGGAGAGAATCTCCACCCGCTTGATCGAGTCGATCCCCAGATCGCTGTCGAGGCTCATCTCCAGTTCAAGCATCTCGACCGGGTAACCGGTCTTCTCGGCGATCACCGCGAGCAGCGCAGCGCTGATCTGCTCGGCGGCCATGGCCGGACCACTCACCGCGGCAGCAACGGGTACTGCCGCCGTCGCGGAGTCAGGCGTCCCGCTGTGACCTTGCTGCAGGTGATCGACGATCTGGCCGAGGGTCTGCAGCACGCCGAGATCTTCCGGGCGCACCGCCGGCAGCTCCGGCAGCTTCTCCTGCAGGGCGGAGAGAATCTCCACCCGCTTGATCGAGTCGATACCCAGGTCGCTGTCGAGGCTCATCTCCAGTTCGAGCATCTCGACCGGGTAACCGGTCTTCTCGGCGATCACCGCGAGCAGCGCAGCGCTGATCTGGTCGTCGGCAACCGCTGGACCGGTCGTGACCGGGGTCACGGCAGCCGGTGTTACAGGTTGTGGTGCCGGTGTGGCGGGTTGCGGTGCATATGTGGCGGGCGCAGCAGCGAGTGGCGGCAATGACTGCGACGGCGTACTTGCCGTAGGGACGGCAAGCGGCTCTGCAGCGACAGAAGGCGCTGCAGCAGCGGCACCACCAAGCAGCTGTCCCTGTTGTTCCACCAGGTTCATGAAGGAACGCGTCGCCAACTGCTGCCCTTCAAGGAACTGCTGATGCAGTCTGGCGGTCTGCTGCTGCAGGGCCTGCAGGGCGGCGATATTCTGCTGGGTCACCTGCAACGCTGCGGCAAGAGCGGCATCATTCACCGCGGGTACCGCAGCCGCAGGGGAAGAAGGAGAAACCCCAGGCCCATTATCCTGCCTGCGCTGTTGTTGCGGCACGGCAGGTGCCTCTGCGGGAGCCTGCACCGGGGCTGGTGACGCATGCGGCCGGCGTGGCGGACGCGCCGCAGGGGGGTTGAAGTAATTGGCACCGGTCAGGGTGACACGCAGCCCTTTCTTCGCCGGCTGGGCCGGCTCACTGAGTGCGGCGCCAGCCTCATCCCAGGCGCTCAGGTCGACGGGCACACCGAGCGCGGAAAGCTTGCCCAGCAGCCGCGCCAGGTCACTGATGGCACAGCGCTTGCCGTTGGATGCATCCAGGGCGACAACATGAACCGGCTGGTCGGCGAGAATCGCCTTCACCATAGCTCCAAGTCGCGCACCGGGGCCCACCTCGACAAAGATCTTCGTGCCTGCCTCCCGGATCGCTTTGATTTCATTGACGAAATCCACGGGTTCTGCAAGCTGGCGGGCGAGCAGACGCTTGATCTCACGGGCCTCCTGGGGATAACGTCCGGCCGTCGTATTGCTGTAAACCGGAACCTGTGGCGCAGCGCAGTCAACCGTCTCAAGACTGTCTGCAAAAGGTGCCGCCGCCGCAGCGACCAGGGGACTGTGGAAGGCCGCGGAAACACTCAAGGGGGTCGCGGCAATGCCGCGCTCCTGCAACAGGGTCCGGGCACGCTCGATCTCGCTGCGCGAACCGGAGAGGACACCCTGCTGCGGGGTGTTGCGGTTGGCAAGCACCAGGTCGAGATCAGCGTCGCTCAAGAAGGCGGCGATGTCCGCCAGTGGCGCCGACACGGCCAGCATGGTTCCACGATCGCCCCCCTGCCCGGCCATCAACTCACCACGCAGGCGCGAGAGACGATGCAGATCCGCGGCAGAAAGAACTCCGGCGACGCACAGCGCCACCAACTCTCCGTAGCTGTGGCCGGCACAGGCCGCCGGCTTCAGGGCAAAACGTTTCAGGGTTGCAGTGGCCGCCAGGCTCACCGCACCCAGGGCAGGCTGGGCGACGTCGGTGGCCCGCAACGCCGGGTCGGCGGATTCAGCCCTTGCAGCGGCGGTAAAGGGGTGCGGGTAGATCAGCCGCGTCAGGCTGCGCTGCGGCATTTGTGCCGCGGCGGCAAAGGCGCGGTCAGCGTCTGCCAGCGTGTCGAGAAATTCAGGGAACTGGAGGGCGAGATTTTTCAGCATGCCGGGATACTGGGCGCCCTGGCCGGGGAACAGGAATGCGACCTCCTCGATCCCCTCCTGCAGGGCCAGCCAGATGCCGTCCGGGGTCTCACGCCAGGACTGTTCCTGGTTGTCAAGCAGCGCGCGGGCCTTGGCCGTCTGCGCGGACCGGTCAGTTAGTCCTTTTTCGATGACCAGCACGAGACGACAGGACGCCCGGCGATCATAACTGCGCCGCGCATCTGCAGCACGGCGGCGCAGCTGCGACCAGTCGTTGTCAACCGGGAGATCGGCCAGCTGCTGGTCCAGTTCCGCCACCGTGGCGGCGGAAAAAGGCACGATCTGGACATCACCGTTCCAGTCGACCTGTTGTTTCGCGCTCTGGTATTCCTCCAGCAGACAATGGAAATTGCTGCCGCCGAAACCCAGGGCGCTGACCCCGGCGCGGCGCGGATGGCCGGCGGCCGGAAACCAGGGACGGCACTGGTTGTTGACATAAAAGGGAGATTTTTCCTCAAGCAGACTGGCCGGCGGCTGTTCGACCTTGATCGTCGGCGGCAGCACCTTGTGGTACAGGGCCAGGGCCGCCTTGATCAGTCCGGCGGCGCCGGCGGCGGCTTTGGTGTGACCGATCTGCGATTTGATCGAACCGAGGGCACACCAGGGCTGTGCGGCTTCACCAAAGACCTGGCGCAGGGCCTTGACTTCAATCGCATCGCCAACGCGGGTACCGGTGCCGTGTCCTTCGATCAGTTCGATGGTGTCGGGGGTTACCCGGGCCTGCTCGTAGGCGCGCCGCAACGCCTTGCACTGGCCGTCGGCGCTGGGTTCATAGATCGCTGCACCGCGCCCGTCACTGGAGGCACCGATGCCCTTGATCTGGGCGTAGATCCGGTCGCCATCACGTTCTGCGTCGGCGAGGCGCTTGAGAACGACAATTCCAAGCCCTTCGCCAAGGGTGGTGCCATCGGCGTTCTCCGCATAGGGGCGCGCATGCCCCGAGGGAGAAAGGGCCGGTGTCTTGCTGAAACAGGTGTACATGAAGATATCGTTGAAGGTGTCGACACCGCCGGCAATGGCCATGTCGGAGCGGCCGGCGGCCAGTTCCAGAGCAGCCAGACTTAACGCACTCAAAGAACTGGCACAGGCGGCATCAACCACACAGTTGGTGCCGCCGAAATCAAAGTGCTTGCTGATCCGCCCGGCGACCACATTGCCGAGCAGGCCGGGAAAGGAATTTTCCTGCCACGGGACATAGGATGCGGCAATACGTTCCATCACATCCTGGGCCACGGCATCCTCAACGCCGGCGTCCTGCAGCGCCTTTTTCCAGTGCGGGTGACCGAGTCGCGCCCCTAAGGGGATCACCAGCTCCAGCGTTCCGGTCACCCCGAGGATGACACTGACGCGATCGCGGTCAAACTGCCTGCCAGCACCGTAACCGGCATCATTGAGAGCCTGCTCGACTGCCAGCAGGCCGAGGAGCTGGGACGTATCAATCGCCTCGAGGGCGTTGGGCAGGATGCCGTAATCCATCGGGTTGAACTGTACCGGTGAGAGAAAGCCACCAAACCTGGCGTAAACCTTGTCCCTCGCCTTTGGATCGGGATCGAAATAATCCGCCGCGCGCCAGTGGGACTCGGGCACTTCGGTGATGCTGTCAACCCCGGTCTTGATATTGGTCCAGAACTGACGCGGATTGTCGGCCTCGGGAAACATGCAGCCGATCCCAACAATCGCCAGGGGGGTAAAGGCAGAGGTCGTCACTTCAGGTTCTGCGTGAACGTTTTTCAACGGAGAAACTCCTTGATCTGATCAAGCGGCAAGGGAACATCGATAGCGGATGGCAGAGGGACATCGTTCCACTGCTGCTGCAACAGCCGGGTGCGCTGCAGCACCGCGGCACCGAAGAGGATATTGCTGGCAACGGTCACCACCCGCCGGGCGCCGGGAGGTTCGAGGAAACTTCCCCGCACCCATTCATTGAACGCACCCATGGCCGGGCCGCACCAGATCTGATAGTCGATCCTGCGTGACGCATCACCACGGTTGGCCCACACCGGCGACTGCCCCAGGTACCAGCGGAACACCAGCGCCATCAGGTATTTCGGGTCGGCCAGCGCCTTGTCAATCTGGCGCGGATCGCGGACATTGAAATAGGCCCGCGTCTGTTCCCAGATCTGCGTCAGCGGCGCCTTGAAAAAGGTCTTTTCCAGCTTGTCCCGCTCCTCTGCCGGCAGTGCTTCAATACTGTCATAACGCCGGTAGAGATCGAACAGCTTCTGTGCACGGATCGCGAACATGGTACCGCGCTTGACCACCTGCACCTTGACCCCCATCTCGAACATATCACCGGAGGGTGCCATGGTGATATCCGCCTGGCGCGTTTCAGCGAGGAGTTGGCGCACCGTGTCGCTGGTACCCGACTCGATGCAGGCCTGGTTGACGGTCCCGGTGACAAGGTAGTCAGCGCCCATGGCAAAGGCGGCCGCCGCTGCTGCCGGGGTGGCGATCCCGCCACCGAGGCCAAGACGCAGGGCTTGCCGGTAGGCATGCTCGCGCTGGAACTGTTCCTTCTGTGACAGCAGGGTTGGGAACAGGGACAGTGCCGGACGGTTGTCGGTATGGCCACCGGAGTCGGCTTCGGCGGTCACGTCCTGGGCCATCGGGATGGCAGCGGCGAGGTGGGCCTGATCTTCCGTCAACGCGCCTGATTCGACCAGTTGGCGGAGAAATTTGTCCGGGGGCGGGGCGAAAAACCGTGCGGCAACCTCCTCGCGGGACACCTTGGCGATGATCCGGTTGGGGGTCACGATGTCACCCTGCGCATTGCGATGAATGCCGTGCGTGCGGAAACGGACCAGGGGCAGGGTCAGACCAAGAAAGGCCGAGGCCTCGATCAGGCGGACGCCGCGCCGCAGGTAGAGGTCAACCAGGGCCTTTTCCAGCTCCGGTTCGGAAGGGCTGTGAATCAGGTTGATGCCGTAGGGAATTGCCGGCGTCACCTGCTCCAGGGTGGCGATCGCACGCTCAACCTCGTCAAGCGGCTGCCCGGCCGCGCCGAAGAAACCAAGCATCCCTGCCTCCCCCAAGGCCCTGACCATGGCAATCGAACTGATTCCCTTGGCCATCGAGCCGCCGACGTAGGCGTAAGCGAGCTGATGGTCGCGACAGAAGGCACGGCTGCCGAGGTGTTCCAGCGGCAGCGCCGGGATCATCCCGACACATGCTGAGATTGGCACGTCCTGCCCGGCGAGAGCCGCGGCCGTCATCACCCTGATCTCTTGCGCTGCGTCAACCAGAAACAATGGCTGGCGGATCTGCCGCAAGGCGGCGGGCAGATCTGCGGGCGCGATAGCAAAGGACTGCGGACTCGGTTCCGTCCTGCCGGACAGGGTGGCGCTGGTTGTGCTCACGGGTTTGACTCCTACAGAGATTCGAGGGCCGACTGAATCTCATCGACAATTTTTTTCGGGGTGGACGCACCGGCCGTCAAACCGATTCTGCGATACTGGCGCAATTCCTCAAGAGGTAACTCGGCTGCGGTTTCCACGTGCAGGGCACGGGTGCCGTGGGACTCGATGACCTGCGCCAGGCGGCGCGTGTTGCTGCTGTCAAAACCACCGGCGACGATCATGAAGTCAACCTCGGCGGCAATGCGGATCGCTTCCCCCTGGCGTCTTTTCGTCGCGTCGCAGATGGTATGCAGGACCACCAGGTCGAGATCGTCACGGCTGGACAATGAGCTGCTGATCGCATCGAACAGTCCACGATCCTGGGTGGTCTGGGCGGCCAGGCAGTACTTTTTGTGCGGATCAAGCTGTTCGGTGCGCAACTGGTCGAAGCTGTCAAAAACCAAGGATCCGGCGGCGGCGTAGCTGAGCAGGCATTTGACTTCAGGATGGGTCTGCTCACCGTAGAGTAATAATATGCGACCGGCGGCGGTGTTGCGTTCAATCAGCAGGCAGGCCTCTTTGACCTTGGGACAGGTGGCATCGATCACGTGGATACCGCGAGCGCAGAGCGACTCCTGGATCGTTTTGGGGATGCCATGAGCGCGCACAACGACGGTTGCACCTGCCGGAATCTGATCGGGCGAATCGACCGAGATAACACCTTTTGCGCCATATTCGCTGACCACCTGCGGGTTATGAATGATCGACCCGAGGATGAAGATATTGCCAGCGCACGGATTTTTGCTGATAATTTCGTCCAGCTTGCGCAATGCCAGGCTGACACCCATACAGAAACCGGCACTTCTGGCACGAACAAATTCCATGAGCCCTCTGTCCTCCGGACACCGGCTGGCGGGATTTTCCGGTGCCGGCGAATAAAAATCCTGTCTCGCCCCCTCGCTGCAGACAGCCTAACAAATCGAATATTTTGTCATCAAACACCCCTTTAAGGCAAGCACAATAGGCCGTTCGGCCGCGCTTTTTTCACCGGGCTGGAGAGGTAGAGGCGGAGAGGGAAAAGCAGAATCCAGGAGCAAGAAGTCAGAATCCAGAACAGCTTTAACGCAGAGACGCAGGAGAAGCTGAGGCGGAGAGAAAAGCAGAATTCAGGAGCCAGAAGCCAGGAGCCAGAAGGCAGAAGGCAGAAGGCAGACGCAAGTGACGACTGACCAATGACAGCTGCGTAGCAGCTATGACACGGCGCAGCCGTTGACGCCGCGGAGCGGCTGACCGCCTTTTACAACGGACCACGGACCACGGACAGCCTTTAACCAATGACGGCCGCGTAGCGGCCTGACACGGCGTTAGCCGTTGACGCCGCAAAGCGGCTGACCGCCTTTAACCAATGACGGGCGCTTTAGCGCCCTGACGGCCGCGCAGCGGCCTGACCCGGCGCAGAGGCTGCGCCGCTCCTTACAGACTCCAGTAACGCAACCCCACCGCCTCGACGGCGTCGCGCTCAAGGACGCTCTTGACATCCATCACCACACCACGGCCGTTGCCGTTGTCACACAGCTCCTGCAGCTTGTGCGGGCCGATGGCCTGGAACTGGTCGTGGGCGACCGCCCAGATGACCGCGTCGACCTGGCCGGCTGCGGCCAGACTGATCAGGGTGACGCCGTACTCGTGCAGTGCCGCGTCGGCATCGGCCACCGGGTCGTGAACGAGGACATTGACGTCATATTCCTGCAGCTCGCTGAGGATATCCGCGACCTTGGAATTGCGGATATCGGGGACATTCTCCTTGAAGGTCAGACCCAGCACCAGCACCCGCGCGCCCTTGACCGCCTTGTCGGCGTGGATCAGGTTCTTGACCGTCATCTCGGCGACATGCTTGGCCATGCCGTCGTTGATGCGCCGACCCGCCAGAATCACCTGCGGGTTGTAGCCGATCTC
>JAWOIX010000121.1:0-45683 GCA_046484405.1 Pelovirga sp. | reverse complement strand
GCCTCCCAGCCCAGCCAGTGCACTTTAAAGTCGTTTGCTCCTCTGACTCCATTGGACAACAAGGCCAGATCACCATTGCTGTATTTTGAGGCAGGCAGCGGAGTGGCAGTGACTTGTCCAGGTCGATATCACGCGCGACAGCACGGTGCTGGAAGCCATCGTCAAGAATGATCAGATCCGCACAGCCGGTCTCCTCAATATAGCGCACCACATCCCGCCTTTTACGGCCGATCAGGACCGGACACGCGGGATTGCGCCGCGCCAGCAGCACCGGTTCATCGCCGGCCTCCGCAGCACCCATCAACACCCCTTTTCCCAGTGAAACGACACCGACACGACCAGAGAACTGTCCCCCGTAACCACGACTGACAATCGCCGGACAGCGTCCTGACTGTTGAAAGCGTTTCACCAGCCAATCAACGCATGGCGTTTTGCCTGTTCCGCCAACCGCCAGGTTGCCGACAGAGATCACTGGAATCGCTGACCGGTAAGCCGTAAAAAAATCTAAGTTGTAAGCTTTGTTACGAATCCAGATGATGCAGCCGTACAACAGGGACAACGGCACAAGCAGAACAAAACACAGCTGCTCGGCCAGCCCTTTTGGGCCAAACATTGCAATTTTTTTATGCGTATTGATCACAATCTGGCTCATCGGGTTTTATTGATCTGGCGAACGAGCAGTGTCCCGTCAAAATCGAAGCATACAGGTGAAGACCCATAAAATGAAAAGATAAAAAACCTCACACCGGAATTCCACTTACTCCGGAGAAGATAACTGGCTTGTTACAAGAATTAAAAGCATAAAACTGAACGATGACACCATCGGCGTATGAATCGTCCATCCTTCGGTTAAACCAAAAACAGCAAAAGCGAGGAGCAATGTTAAACCCATCACAGATTGTGCCGATAAGTTCCGGCTTAACTTATCGTAGCCCATGCGAACGAAAACTAGACCCGGAACGACAAAGACAAATACAATCAGTCCGGCGCAACCAACAACTCCCGTGGTCGCCAAAGCGTGTAAAAAGATGTTGTGAGCATGGGTATAACCCTTTTGCAGGGGTGTCTGGTTGGAATCTATTCGATTTTTAATATCGAAACGGAAATCACCCGGGCCGGTCCCCAAAAACGGATTGTCATGCCAGATAGAAACGGCCTCTTCCCATAACATCAGTCTGACACCCACCGAGGTGTTGACCTTTTCCCCGGAGCGGAAGCTTTGCAGGTCTGAGAAAACCTGTTGGACCCGAACGTGGGCATATTCGTTCTGCGAAAAGACCAGGACAACAGAAAAAATGAGAACAAACAGAACCGTTGCTTTTTTCAGAGTCAACGATCGCAACGAAACAACCATCCATAAAGTCAACACCACAGGAAAAGCGAGCCACACGCCTCTGGTGCCGGAAGCAATTGCGGCAATAACCGCACAAATAAAAGAAAACAATATAATCAACCGACTGCACTTTGGACTGCCTGCTCCGAACTGGCCGGCCGCCACTAGCAGTGCCACGGTCATGGCCGCAGTCCCAAAGATGATCGAAGAATAAAATCCCGTCGCTCTGGAGATATTGACGTAATGATTATAATAGTAGGCGGCAAAAGCATAAACTGGCCCGGAGACTAACAAACCATAGAGAAAGGGAAGAAACAGGTTCAGATCAAGACGTCGGATTGCGACGGCTAACGGGTAAGCCAGCACAAGAAACAACAGTTTTTCCAGCCGACTCAAACCGGAAGAAAAGTTTTCCGTATTCACCAGTCCCAGTGCGGACACGACGACAAACAATCCCATTGCCGCGTATAACAATTTGATATTTTTATCGTAACAGCGCCAATCTTTTCCAAGAACCAGCACAGAGATCACGGCCATGACGATAAAAAGGGCTGAACCCCAGTGCTGAACGATTCCCATTCCAATTGGAAAAAGGAAGGTGAGAGCCACAAAAACATACCCGGCAATTGGCTGAAAACGTGAATGCAAAGAGGTCATGAGATCCTGCCCTTTATAAACAACCGGTCAGACACGGGCACATTCCGGGGAACCCCCCTGTCGGTTACGGCGCACGACCTCTCCAAAGATAAAAAACTCTGTTTTTTACCGTAATATCCCGACAGGCTAAGCACGGGCGACCAAGCACTGATCTATTTCTGCCATGGTTCGTTCCACCGCACCGGCATTTTCCTTGATGAGGACTTGGCCGGCCTCACCCATGGCCCGGCAACGGGCCGGGTCGTTGAGCAGTATGATGCTCTGCCGTTCCAGGTCGCTGCCATCCTGTACCTGCAGGCCAGCCCCGGCGCGAACCAGCTTGGCAGAGATTTCCTTGAAATTTTCCATGTAAGGACCAAACAGGACCGGCTTGCCGACCAGCGCGGCTTCGAGGAGATTGTGACCACCAATCGGCACCAGGCTGCCACCGACGAAGACCAGGTCAGCGACACTGTAAAGAGTCATCACTTCGCCAAGGGTGTCACCAATGAGAATCTCTCCCGCCGCGAGGAGCTGATCGTTCGGCGTGAGCAGGCTGCGCAGGCGATAGGAGGCCCCCATGTCTTTGAGCAACCCCTGTACCTCACGGCAGCGCTCCGGATGACGCGGGATCAATACCAGGAGCAACGGCCGGTCGATCCGGTCAGCAATCTTCCGGTAGGCCTCTACCAGCAGGCGCTCCTCACCGGAGCGGGTACTGCCGGCAACCATAATGGCGGCATCCTGCGGCAACCGGTAAACAGATTTTTTCCGCAGGACCTCCTCTGTTGTCGCAATCTGCAACTGACGGTCAAACTTCAGGTTGCCGGAATTCTCTACCCGCTGCGGCGGCGCACCAAGGGCAATAATGCGCTCGACATCTGTCTGCGATTGCATACAGAAGGCGCAGAAGGACTCAAGCAGGGGCGCGAGGAACACCCTGACCAGCCGGTAGCGTGGATACGAGCGATCCGAAATGCGCCCGTTGATCAGAACCAGGGGAATATTCAGCCCCTTGGCCTGTCTGCAGAAATTCGGCCAGATCTCCGTTTCAACGATGATGACGATGGCCGGATTGATCAGGCGCAAGACCTTGCGGACCGTCCAGGAAAAATCAAAAGGAAAAAACAGGCACAGATCAACCTGGGAGTTTTCCATGGCGATGGCGTGCCCGGTTTCGGTGACGCTGGTCACCAGGATCAGATGGTCGGGATAGCTGCGGCGCAGTGCACTGATCAGTGGTATGGCGGCCCGGGTTTCACCGACGGAGACCGCGTGGATCCAGATGACCTGCGCCTCCTGCAGCCGCTGCTTCTGCTCCACCGTATAGGCGCCGAGGCGCTCACGAATACCGCGATGGCTCTTGCCATGGCGCCAGCCGTGAAACTGGTAGAAGGGCACCAGGAAAAGACCGGACAGTAACAGCAGCAGGTTATACAGCAGATACACCGTAACCCTCCAATCGTCTCTCTGCCCGCTGTTGATTTTCGGCCATGGCCGTGCTCAGACGCTCACGACACTGGTCGAGGGGTTCCTGCCGGCTGAAAAAGAGGGGATGGCCGTAGGAATACACCCCGCGGGCAAAGGGATAAGGAAAAAGAAAGCGATCCCACGACTGAAAACGGTGACCACGACTGCTGGCGTAGGCCAGCGGTACGACCGGCCGGCCGCTGAGACGCGCCAGCTGCAGAATGCCATCTTTAAGCTGATGCCTGGGCCCTTTCGGACCGTCCGGGGTCACCACCAGGTCAACATCCAGGGTCGCCAGGCTCATCAGTTCACGGAAAGCCTCGCGGCCACCGCGTGACGAGGAACCGCGCACGGCTTCCTGGCCGAAGTAGTGCATGGTGCGGGCGATCAGTTCACCGTCCCGGGACGGACTGATAAGGATCCTTGCTCCGGGACCACGGTAGCCCATGATCATCAGCAGCAGCTGATCGTGCCAGAAAGAGAGTATCAGGCGCTGCCCGTCACGCCGGAGATCCTGTAGCAATTCTTCGCCGAGAATCTCTGTGCGCTGCAGAAAATACAATATGCGGATCAGTTTGGCTCCGAGCCAGGGAACCAGGGTGAGCAGCAGCTTGTCCCGCAGGCGCATCAGTCATTCCCCCGGAACTGGGCCTCGTAAAGGCGAGCATAGAGCCCCTGCCGTTGCAGCAGCTCCTGGTGGCTGCCGGTTTCTGCAATCCGTCCCTGGTCCAGCACGAGAATCCGGTCGGCATGCATGATCGTCGAAAGACGATGGGCAATGACAAAGGTCGTGCGGTTCTTCATCAGGTTGACCAGGGCCTGCTGAACCAGCCCTTCACTCTCGGTGTCGAGGGCGCTGGTGGCTTCATCAAGGAGCAGGATCGGCGCATCGCGCAGCAACGCCCGTGCAATGCAGATGCGCTGGCGCTGCCCACCCGACAGCCGCACGCCGCGGTCGCCGATCATCGTCTCGTAGCCATCGGGCAACTGGCGGATGAAATCATCGGCCTGGGCCTGGCTGGCGGCGGCCACGACCGCGGCAAAATCTGCCTCGGGACGACCATACCGGAGATTGTTAAGCAGGGTGTCGTTGAACAAAAAGGTGTCCTGATCGACCAGGGCCAGGTGATCATGGAGACTTTGCTGGCTTATATTGCGGATATCATGGTTATCGACCAGAATGCGCCCCTGCTGCGGATCATAATAGCGGCTGAGCAAGCCGATAAAGGTACTTTTGCCGGCGCCACTCTGGCCCACCAGGGCAACCACTTCGCCGGGCGCCGCAGAGACGCTGAAATCAATGAGAACCGGTTCTTCATCATAAGCAAAGGTGACCCGGTCAAAAACAACATAACCCTGGCACTCCGCCAGCGGCACCGCGTCTGCTGCATCGACGACTTCAATATCGCTGTCGAGGACCTCAAAGACCCGCTCGGCGGCGCCGATCGCCTTCTGAATATCGTTGTTGACTTTGGTCAGGCGCTTAAGCGGGGTATACATGAGCAGGATCGCTGCCAGGATGGAGAACAGCTCGCCCTTGGTCATCGCCTCCAGCATCACCCGGTTCAGCCCATACCAGAGGACAAAAGCAACGCCGAAGGAGGTCATGATTTCCATCACCGGCGACGTTGCTGCGGCATAACGGATGGTTTTGCGGATAAAGGCGTAAAAACCGGCGTTGACCCGGACGAATTTACTCACTTCATGGTCTTCGGTGCCAAACGCCTTGACCACCTTGATACCGGAAAAGCTTTGTTCCAGCACAGCGGTGAGGTTGCCCATCTCTTCCTGGCCGCGTCGCGAGTAACGCTTGATCCGTTGGCCGATGGCGGCGGCCGGCCAGGCAGCCGCCGGGATAACAATGAAAGCGACCAGGGCCATGCGCCAGTCGGCGTAAAAAGCGTAGCCGGTCAGGGCGACCAGGGTCAGGCTCTCACGCAAAAGGGTAACCAGCACCTCCCCCAGAGCTGCCTGCATCACGTTGACATCGTTGAGGATGCGGGAAATCAGGGTGCCGGAGGACTTGTTGTCATGGTAACGCATCGACAACCGCATGCTGTGCGTGAACAGCTGATTGCGAATGTCCTGGATGGCCCGTTGGCCGGCCGTCTTGATGTAATATTCCTGGACGTAGCGTGACAGCCCCTTGAAGGTCGCAAGACCGACAACAAAAAAGGGGACGAGCTTGGCCAGTCCGACATTTCCCGCAATAATCAGGTCATCGACAAAGGGCTTGACCAGATAGGCGATCACCGCATCGGAGCCGGCCACACCCACCGAAGCGAGCATCGACAGGGCAATGATCCACCGATACGGCGCAGCGTAGGCGATCAGCCGCAGATAGACGCTTTTGCGTGAGTCGGTTACCACGACGAAGCTTCCTTCCTGGGCGATAGACCAGTCATTTCGGCGATCATTTCCGCGACCCGCAGCGAACAACCGGGCGTGCCCAGCTGCCGGCACACCCCGGCAAGGTCGGCACGGATCTGCCCGGCGTAAGCCGGATCGTCGAGAATTCTGCCTATCTCGGCACTCAGAGAGAGCGGATTGGCAGCGTCCTGGATAAACTCGCGGACGATCTGGCGTCCGGCAACAATATTCGGCAACCCGGCAAAGGGGATCCTGATCAGTCTCCGGCCAATGGCATAACTGAGCGGAGCCACCTTGTAGACAATGGCCATCGGTGTTCCGGTCAGGGTGAGCTGCAGGGTGACCGTGCCGGAGACCGTAACAACCGCATCACAGCTCGCCGCGACATCGTAGATATTCCCCTCGATCAGGTGCAGCGGCAAAGCGGCGCCTGCCAGGCGCTGTTCCAGGTCGCTGCGCGATAACGACGGCGCAACCGGCATGACAAACACCGCATCGGGGCGTTGCGCGTGCAGCCGCTCGGCCGTTTCGCGCAGTGTCGCGAAAATATAGCGCAGCTCACTCTGCCGGCTGCCCG
Source organism: Pelovirga sp. (assembly GCA_046484405.1). Classification (GTDB taxonomy): domain Bacteria; phylum Desulfobacterota; class Desulfuromonadia; order Desulfuromonadales; family Geopsychrobacteraceae; genus Pelovirga. Next base: position 39,297 of record JAWOIX010000121.1, on the reverse strand, counting down.
GGAAAATACCAATAATTTCAGACGACTCACCAAGGCCGAGGGAGGAGCGCAGATGGCATGCCGGTGGCCGGGCGGAAAATTCATCGAGCAGCGGGTTGCCAACGTACTCCGCCTGAACCTTGAAAGGGGCGTAAATCTGCGGCTCGAAGGGGAATATCAGTGCCAGCCGGTCGACGCGCTCGGCGATCATCCTGGCCCGGCCGGGTCGCCACGCCCAGACCTTGGGGCTGATGTAGTAAAGGACGGCGACACCATACTTCTTCGCCACTTTCGCCAGGCGCAGGTTGAAATCAGGAAAATCGATGAGCACCAGGAGGTCGGGGGGCTGCTCTGCCGCCAGAACCTTTTTCAGCTGGGCAAAGCGCCGAAACATCCGGGGCAGATGACGGACCACCTCGACCACTCCCATCACCGACAGTTCTTCCGCCGGGAAGAGGATGCGACAACCGGCCTGCTTCATGCGCTGTCCGCCCACACCGGCAAAACGGACCTCCGGGTAACGCTCCAGGGTGGCGCTGATGAGATGACTGCCGTGCAGATCCCCGGAGGATTCTCCCGCAACAATAAGTATATGGCGCTCTGTTGACAACTCTTCTCACGATCCTTTGCCTGAAAAACAAAAGGCGAGAACCGCCAGACGGCTCCCGCGACTTCTGCTTGTCCGGCTGCAAACAAAGCTCTTAGCGCGCCAAACCACGCTCACTGGACTTGAGGAATTTCAGATACATGGCGACTTCCGGAGCCGCTGTGTCGAACTCCTTTTCGATCCGCTTGATGGCCTCTTCCAGCTTGAGATTGGAACGGAACACCAGCTTGTAGAGGTTCTTGATGCGCGCCAGGGCGGCCTCGTCGAAGCCGCGACGCTTCAGTCCCGTGGTGTTCAGACCGACGGTTTTGGCCCGATCCCCCTGCACGATCGAAAAAGGAGCAACATCCTGGGCAATCATCGAGCCACCACTGGCCATCACGTGGGCGCCGATGCGGGTAAACTGGTGGACGGCACTCAGGCCGCCGAGAATGGCATAATCGTCGACCTCAACATGGCCGGCCAGGGTCGCGGCATTGGCGAGGATCACATGATTGCCGACGACACAGTCATGGGCTACGTGAGCGTAGGCCATCAGCAAAGCATCGTTGCCGATCGTCGTGACGCCACCACCGTCAGCAGTGCCGAGATGAATGGTCACAAATTCACGAATGCGATTGCGATCCCCGATTTTCAGGGAGCTGACTTCCCCCTGGAACTTCAGGTCCTGGGGAACCGCGCCGATCGACGCAAACTGGAAAATCTGGTTGTCACTGCCAATCTCCGTATAGCCCTCAATCACCACGTGACCGGCGACGGTGGTTCCGGCACCGATGCTGACGTGTTCACCGATCAGGGTGTAGGGACCGACACTGACCGTTGGATGCAGGTTGGCGCCGGGGGCGATGATCGCCGTAGGGTGGATCATAGACGTCTCCATAACGGATTATTTTTTCGCAAAGGTTGCTTTGAGTTCAGCCTCGGCCACCAGGGTATCGCCGACGTAGGCTTTGCCCATGAACTGATAGATCCCGCGACGCTTCGACAGCAGCTCCAGCTCCATCCGCAAAACATCCCCCGGCAGCACCGGCTTGCGGAAGCGTGCCTTGTCAATGCCGACAAAATACGTCAGACGGTCCCTGCCGATGTTATCGATCACGGTCACATAGGCCCCGCCGACCTGAGCCATCGCTTCGACAATCAAGACCCCGGGCATGATCGGGTGCCCGGGAAAATGCCCCTGGAAAAAAGGCTCATTGAAAGTGACGTTTTTATAACCGTTCACCTTCTTCCCCTCCTCCACCTCTACCAGGCGATCTATCAGTAAAAAAGGATAGCGGTGGGGAAGAATCTCCATAATCTGCTGTATATTCAATTCAAGCACGTCCATTCTCCTTCAATACCGATTCGAGTTCTTCCAGGCGTTTTTGCAGCTGCAGTATTTCTTTGCGCATTGCCGGCAGCTTGGGAAAGGTCATGGTCGCCCGCAGCCATTCCTTGTGAGGCATCAGCGGCACGCCGGAAAGAACCTGGTTGGGGGCGACATCGCCGCTGGCGCCGCCGCGCGCTCCGACTGTCACATTGTCACCGACACGCAGGTGACCGGCGACAGCCGCTTGCCCGCCGAAGACACAGTGGTTGCCGATTGTGCTGCTGCCGGAAAACCCTCCCTGGGCAACCAGGATGCAATCCTCGCCAATTTCGACATTATGGCCGATCTGAACCAGGTTATCCAGCTTGGTGCCGCGCCGGATGCGCGTCTCACCCAGGGTGGCCCGATCCACACAGCTGCCGGCACCGATTTCCACATCATCCTCCAGAACCACGATGCCGACCTGGGGAATTTTGTAATAACGACGGCCATCAGGAGCAAAACCGAAACCATCGGATCCGATCACGGCGTGCGGTTGCAGGATCACCCGATCCCCCAGCCGGCAGCGCTCCCTGACCACGACCTGGGCATGGAGACAGCAATCAGCGCCAATGGTTACCTCGTCATACAGGCAGACCCCGGGATACACGACTGTTCCTGCACCGATACTGACGCCCTCGCCAATGACGCAGCCGGGATGAATGGTTGCCCCGGGATCGATGCGTGCCGACTCTGCCACCTGGGAACCGGGGAGAATGCCCCTGGCAGCTGCCGGCCGGCTGTGGAAAAACGTCAGAATCCGTGCAAACGCCAGATAGGGATTGGCGGTAATAATCTGATCAGGGATCGGGACAGCCACGCCCGGGGCGGCTATCACTGCAGAAGCCTGACAGTCTTTCAACCGGGCCAGATACTTCGGGTTGGCGATGAAGGTGATTTCCCCCGGTCCTGCCTGGTCTATGGGAGCCACCCGCACAATGTCCAGCTCAGGGTTGCCGACCAGCCGCCCCTGTACCAACTCTGCCAGAGAGGCTAAGGTTGCCATGAAAAGCTCCTGCCGCTTAAAGGTTTACTGGAGGGCGTCGTAGGCCTTGATCAATGCATCGGTCAGGTCGGCACTGGGATCGGCAAAAATCACCGCGCCCTCGTTTTTTTCGATCACCATGGTGTATCCCTCATCTTTGCCGATCTGCTGGAGGACATCAAACAGCTCGTTGATGATACGGCTGGTGTACTCGCTGTCCTTGAGCTGCAATTCTTCCTGGATATCTTTCTGAAAACGCTGCAGATCGGTCACCCGTCTCTGATAGTCCCGCTCCCGTTCCGCCCGGGCGGTATCCGAAAGCAGCGATGCCTGTTTTTCCAGGTCCGTTTTCATGCGCATCACCTCGTCCTGTTTCTGGGTGAATTCCGCCTCATACTTTTTGACCTGCTCACTCATCAACTGCTTGGCGGCGGCGCCCGCTGCCGAATTGTTCAACGCCCGCTGCAGGTCAACGTAACCGATTTTCTGAGCAAAAGCCGGTATGGCAAGAACCAGCAGGGCGAGCACGACAACACTGATCTTTTTCATATTTTCTCCTTTTTAAGAGGCCCTAGAATGGCCTTCCGATAGTAAACTCGAACACGGTCTGTCTTTCATCATCACGGGGATCAAGGTTGTAGCCCCATTCAAACCGCAGCGGCCCTAACGGGCTGCGCCAGCGGATACCGGCACCAACACTGTTGCGCATGCTGCTGAAATAATTTTCATCATCACGCCAGGCATTACCGGTATCGTAAAACAACACCCCCTGCAGGCCAAGACTGCGGTTAATGGGGAAGAGGTATTCAAAATTCAAATAGGCCATGCGTTCCCCGCCGATAAACTCACCATTTTCCGTCGGCCCGACCTCGCGCGTCTTGAATCCCCGCATGGTCCGGATTCCTCCGAGAAAGAATTTCTCCCCAAGGGGCACCTCATCGGAGGTGGTCGAGCGGATATAACCGATCTCGCCGTTGATGGAGAAGACCGTCCCCCAGAACAACGGGAAGAAATGACGATGCTGGGCAATCGGCCGCAGGAAGTTTTCCGAGCCGCCCAGGCCGGCGTATTCAAGACTCAGCCTGGTGATCCCGCCGCGACTGGGATTATCAAAATAGTCGGTGTTATTGTGCACCCACTGCACGGTCACCGAAGAGAGCGTTGACTTTCCCTCGGCATCGAGGATCAGCGGACTGGTGACAGCGGGATCGACATTGAGAATTTCCTTCTCTTCATAACGATAGGTCAAAAAGACCTTGGAGTTCAAACTGACCGGATGTCCGGCGCGGATCGCCCCGCCGGTCCGGTGATCGTCATAATCGCTGTATTCGCGCTCCGACCTGTAGACCTCTCCGCCCAGGGTCCAGTCGGTATCGAGAAAATAGGGATCCGTGACCGCCAGGGAGTAGGTATTGCTTTTGCTCCCTAAAGAGGCACTCAGATTGAGACTCAAACCGCGCCCGAGAAAATTGTCCTGGCTCAAGGATCCCTGGACCATCAGCTTGTCGACCGAGGAGTAGCCAAGACCGATAGAGAAGGTGCCGGTCGGACGTTCTTCCACCACGACATCCAGCACCCCCTTGTCCTCCGCCGAGCCGGGGGAGTCGGAAATCTGCACGTCCTCGAAGAAACCGAGATTGCGCACCCGGCGGTTGGCTTCGCGAATCTTGCTGGAGCTGAACAGGTCCCCCTCAATCAAGGGAATTTCCCGACGAATCACCTTGTCGCGCGTCTTGGTGTTGCCGCTGATATCGATGCGTTCGATATAGACCTGGATACCCTGCTCGATTTCCAGATTCAGATCATAGGTGAGATTGTCAGTGTCTTTGCTGGTTAAAGGGACGACATTGACGTTGGCGTAACCATTGTCACTGTAAAGATCCGTCAGCGCGAGGATACTGGTACGCAACTCGCTACGGCTGAAGACGTCTCCCGGTTTCAGGGTGACCAGTTCGAGCAGCTGGTCTTCGGAAAGCAGCAGATCGCCACTGACGGACAGGCGCCCGACGCGGTACTGCCGGCCCTCATCGATCTCGATCTCAACGGCCAGCGACCTGTTGTCAAGCAGGCTCACCTGTGGCTGCTTGACAATGACATCCTGATAACCGATGTCATGGTAGGCCAGCTTGATCCGCTCGACATCGAGTTCCATGATCTCTTCCTGGTAGGTTCCCCTGCCGGTCAGCCACGAGAGAAACCAGCGTTCCTTGGTCTCCATCTGCCTGATCAGGGTCTTCTTGCTCAGAACCTCATTGCCGGTAAAGGTGATATCGCTGATCCTGACCTTTTTCCCTTCGTCGATCCGGTAGGTCAGGGTTGCTTCTCCCCGGTCGTTCGTTGTCAGCTCGGTGTCGATGTCAACGGCGTGATAGCCATCTTTTATGTAGGCCGCTGTGAGATTCGCGACACTGTCCCTGACCCGGGAGCGGCTGTAGATCAGCGGCGTCCGCAGGCCAAGCGTCTCCTGCAGTTTGGTGTCGGAGAGTTTTTTATTGCCGCTGAAACGGACCTCCCTGATCAGGGGAAGCTCTGTCACCTGAAAAACCAGGATGTTGCTCTGCTGCAGTTGCTCCAGGCGCACGCTTATGTCGTCAAAACTGCCCAGGGCAAAAACCCGCAACAGGGCGCTGTCCACCTCCCCCAGGGTGACAACATCCCCGGGATTGATAGCAATGGCGGTGCGAATCGCGGTTGTCGCGATCCGCTGATTACCTTCGATCTGAACTTCCGCGACCCGGAACTCCTCGACGGCGCCAAATGCCGTTGTTGCCAACAGCAGGGCCAGGGCCACAAGCAGGGTTCTTGCCATCACATTTCCTTGCACTGAAGAGGCGCGGACAAAGTGTGAAATTATAGGTGACACAACGGATAACATCAATTCAAAAGATCCCCGGCGAGCAGACCGTCCTCAATCCTCAAGGTGCGATCAAGACCACCGGCCAGCGGCATATTGTGGGTAACGATGACCATCGTCAGCCCACGGCTGCGGTGCATCTGGTTGAGCAGCTGCATAATGTCATCGGAGGTGCCACTGTCGAGATTGCCCGTCGGTTCATCCGCGAGCAGCAGCTGCGGCTCATTGACCAGCGCCCGGGCGATGGCCACCCGTTGCTGTTCGCCACCGGACAGCGCCCCCGGCTTATGGGTCAGACGGTGCTCCAAGCCAACCTCGACGAGCAGTTGTGTCGCCCGCGCGGCCGCATCAAAGCGCCGTTCACCGGCAATCAGGCGCGGCATCATGACATTTTCCAGGGCAGTGAACTCAGGCAGCAGCTGATGAAACTGGAAGACAAAACCGACGGCACGGTTGCGAAAGGCATCGAGGGCGCTGCCTTTCAGGGAAAACAGGTTGGTCCCCTGAAAGGCAATCGTGCCGGAGGTCGGATAGTCGAGGCCGCCGAGAATATGCATCAAGGTGGTTTTACCGGCACCCGAGGTTCCGACCACCGCAACCCGTTCGCTGCGCCGGATATTCAGATCGATGCCGCGCAGCACCTCGATCACCCCGCCGGCGGTGACAAACTCCTTGCGCAGCTGCCGCACTTCAATCATCAGGGCCTCAGTCATAGCGCAGTGCCTCGGCAGGATCCATACGTGAGGCGCGCCAGGCCGGATAGACCGTCGCCAGCAGCGAAATGCTCATCGCCATGACGATCACCGCGATCACGTCACTGGCAAGAATCTCAGCCGGAAACTGCTCCATGCCGTAAACCGCCTGATCAAAAATCTGTATCCCGAGGCGCCCCTCAATCCCCTTGATCAGGGCGTCAGCGTAGTAGGCCAGGGTGACCCCGAGGCTGGTGCCAAGGACCGTCCCAAGGGTGCCGATCACCAGCCCCTCGATGAGGAATATTTTCATGATGCTGCGCGCATTCGCCCCCATGGCACGCAGAATCGCGATATCACGGGTTTTTTCCATCACGACCATGATCAATGTCGTGGCGATGTTGAACGCCGCCACCAGCACGATGATGGCAAGAACAATGAAGAGTCCGAGTTTTTCCAGTTTCAGGGCAGAAAGAAAGGACCCGTAGAGGCTCTGCCAGGGACGCACGACGACAGGAAAGGCAAACTCGCGGCCCAGCTGTTCGGCGACGTCAGGCGCCCGTTCGTAACGGTCGACCTCGATCTCTATGCCGCTGACCAGTCCCTCCGATTCGAAAAAAACCTGGGCGACGGGGAGCGGGATATAGGCATAGAAACTGTCGACCAGGCTGCTCTGCTTGTCAAAGATGGCAACGACTTGAAACGGCTTCATCTTTGGCATCATGCCGAACGGCGTGACGGTAAACAGTGGCGGGATGACGTTGACCAGGTCACCGATACCTATTTCGAGGGTCGTTGCCGTGTCGACGCCAAGGATAATTCCCGGCCGGTCAGCGGTTGAAAAAAACACTTCCTGCACCCCGGCGCCGCTTTTCGTCTGCAGTGGCTGGTCGAGGATCTTGTGATCCTCATCGATTCCCTTGATGTTAACCGCCGCAACATTTCCCCCTGCCAGCAGCATCGCTTCACGTGAGACGTAGGGGGTGGCGGCGACGACGTGGGAGATTTTTCTAGCTGCTTCAACCAGTTCGCGCGGATTGTCGATACCGTCGCCGAAGCGCTGGATCAGCACGTGGGGCACGTTGCCGAGAATCTGCTGGCGCACCCCTTCGGTAAATCCGGTCATCACCGCCTGCACCAGGATCAGCGCGGCGACCCCAAGGGTGACACCGGCGATGGAGATGAAGGAAATGACCGAGATAAAGGTCTGTTTACGTTTCGCACGCAGATAGCGCAGGCTGACGAACCATTCATAGGACATCAAAAGTACCGTTTCAAACGGATTCCGGACGCATCTGCGGAAACAGAATCACGTCGCGAATCGAGGCGGAATCGGTCAACAGCATCACCAGTCGATCGATGCCGATCCCCTCCCCCGCCGTCGGCGGCAAACCATACTCGAGCGCGCGGATATAATCCTCATCCATGGCGTGGGCTTCCTCGTCTCCGGCCGCTTTCTCTACCAGCTGGGCAAGAAAACGCTCCTTCTGGTCCAGGGGGTTGTTCAACTCGGAAAAGGCATTGGCCAGCTCGCGGCCGACAATGAAGAGCTCAAAACGATCAACGACCTCCGGATCGGCGTCGTTCTTGCGTGACAGGGGGGAAATTTCCGTCGGGTACTGGGTGATGAAAACCGGCTGCCAGAGGCAGGGTTCCACCACCTCATCGAAAATTTCCGCGAGCAGCTTGCCGTGGCCGATCTGCGCGTCGAGCTCCAGCCCGAGGGTCTGCCTGGCGTAGGCGTAGGCGCGCTCACGGTCGTCCAGCAACGCAGGGTCAACGGCGGCGTACTTGACGATGGCGTCCTTCAGGGTCAGGCGCTCCCAGGGCGGGGTCAAATCGACCGTCTTGCCACCGTAGGGGATGATCAGGGTGCCGCAGACCTGCTCGGCGACATGGCAGATCAGCTGTTCGGTGACGTCCATCAGATCCTCGTAGGTGGCAAAGGCCTGATAGAACTCCATCATGGTAAATTCCGGGTTGTGCTGAATGGAGATCCCTTCATTGCGGAAATTACGGTTGATCTCGAACACCCGGTCAAATCCGCCGACCACCAGCCGCTTGAGATAGAGCTCCGGAGCAATCCGCAAGAACAGATCCATTTTCAGAGTGTTGTGATGAGTGACAAAAGGTTTCGCCGTGGCACCACCGGCGATCTGATGCATCATCGGCGTTTCCACCTCGAGGTAATCGCGATTGAGCATGAATTCGCGGATCAGGTTGATGATCCGGCTACGTTTGCGAAACACCTCACGGACCTCGGGGTTGACCATCAGGTCGAGATAACGCTGGCGGTAGCGTGTCTCCACATCGGTCAGTCCGTGCCATTTTTCCGGCAGCGGCAACAATGATTTGGTCAACAGCTGGAGGGCGGTGGCACGGATCGACAGTTCGTCCGTCTGGGTGCGGAACGGAACGCCGCTGACACCAATGATATCGCCGATGTCAAACTTTTTGAACAGGTCGAAAACGTCCTCGCCGAGTTCCTTGCGTGCAACATAAACCTGGACCTGGCCACTGCCGTCCTGTAACTGCAGAAAAGCCGCTTTGCCGAAATCACGCCGGGCCATGATCCGGCCGGCAAAGCTGTAGGTCGCAGTCATCCCGGCAAGAGCCTCGCGCGAATCGCCTGCGTGGGTCGCACTGATTTGCGCTGCGGTGTGCAGCACCTTGAAATCGTTGGAAAAGGGGTTCACGCCGGCAGCCTGGTAGCTGGCAATCTTGGCGCGCCGCTGCGCGAGCAGGTCGTTCATTTCTTCCATCGTTGGTGTCCTTTTGGAGCGGAAATTAAGAGACGCACGATAACCCCGGTATCCACGCCCCGTCAAGAGCGAAAGGGGATCACGCCGGAACCGGCCACCGCCCGGCGTTGCATCCCGCTGTGCAGGGCCGGACATCTGCTCACTTGCCCGGGGGTGCGCCTGCCTGCTGTTCGAGGATCTGCCGAAAAGCCGGCGGAATCCTGCAGGCTTTCCTCTTGTCATAATCGTAGCAGACCAGCGGCGTTGTCCCCTCGGCGGTCACCCCGGAGCGCGACTCGATACGATATTCCAGAACAAAGCCGGACCGCTTCAGCGCCGCGACACGGACACCGGTGCGCAGACTGTCACCGTGAAACATCTCCTGGCGATAATAGACATGAGCCTCCGCCATGATCAGGCCGCAGCCGCCGACATCCATTTCCGTGTAGGGTCCGAGACTGGCAAGATAGGCCATGCGGGCATCCTGGAAAAAGGTCAGCACCGCTGCATTGCTGACATGGCCGCCGTAATTGATGTCTGCGACGCCGACCCGGGACGAAAAGATGAAGGGAAAGTCAACCATGGGGTCTACCTCTGACAGTGGCTGCAGTAAAACGTCGAACGCTGTCCAAGACGCTGCGAGCGCAGCGCGGTGCCGCAGCGGCAGCAGGGTGCGCCGGCACGACCATAGACGAGCAGCTCCTGACGGAAATAACCGGGGCGCCCCGCGCTGCTGCGAAAATCGCTGATGGTCGTACCACCGGCAGCGATAGCGGCGACCAGGACATCCCTGACCATCTGCACCAGGCGCTCATAACGTTCCCGGCCGACCCTGCCGGCCGGGCGCGCCGGGTGGATGCCGGCACGAAACAGTGCCTCGCTGGCGTAGATATTCCCGACACCGACAACGATCCGCTGATCCATCAGAAAGGTCTTCACCGCCTGCTGTCGGCCGCGCGAGCGGCGGTAGAGGTACGCGCCGTCGAAGTCGTCAGCCAGCGGCTCCGGCCCGAGGTGGTGCAGCAGCGGATGCTGCAGCGGATCTTCGGGGCAATAGATAAACTGACCGAAACGGCGTGGATCAGTCATCCGCAGACAGCTGCCATCGGTAAAAATCAGGTCGATATGATCATGTTTCTGCTCCGTCGTTCCGGCGGGAACGAGACGCAGGACCCCGGACATCCCCAGGTGAATAAGCAGGCCGCCGCGCTCGCAATGGAGAATCAGGTATTTCGCGCGCCGTTCGACCTTGACGATAACCTGTCCAGGAAGAATGCGGCAGAGTTCGCGGTCGAGGGGCTGGCGCAGTTTCGCGGCCCGCAAAATCAGTTCGAGTACGGTCTTCCCGCGGATATGCGGGGCAAGACCGCGGCAGACGGTTTCCACTTCGGGCAGTTCAGGCATGCTAAAACCGCACCTTGACCGGATTGCGGTCAAACAGGGAGAAGTCCAGAGCTTCCGGCGTGGCCGACAGGCGCGCACACTGCTGCGGATCCAGTTTTGCCGCGGAGTGATAACGCCAGCCCTGCTCGGTCCTGATCAGGGTGGCCAGTTCGATCATCGTGCAGCTGACGCCGCCGACGCTCATGTCGACCCGCAGCAGACACTCGACCTCGTCTGTCCCTGAGCGGCGCGTCTTAAGGCAGGACCATGAGTGGACAAGGATCCCGGCAAGATGTTCACGGGCAAAAGCGAGGTAACCGGCCAGGCGCGGGAATTGCCGGCGAAAGGGGGATTCGGCATGGTAACTGGAGAACACCGCCGGGTAATCTCCCCGCTCGAGAGCAGCGAACCGCTCTTGCAGACAGTCCAGAGGCGTCATTCCTTCACCCTTGGATCGAGCGCATCACGAATTCCTTCACCAAGCAGATTGTAACCAAGGACGGTGATCAGAATGGCAAGGCCGGGAAAAACCGAGAGCCACCAGGCACTGCCCAGGGTCTGCTTGCCGATGATCAGCATATTCCCCCATGAGGGGGTTGGCGGCTGCACGCCGATGCCAAGGAAAGACAGGGCACTTTCCGTCAGGATCGCGCCGGCGATGCCGAGGGTCGCAGACACCAGCACCGGGGACAGAGCGTTGGGCAGGATATGACGGAAGATCAGGCGCAGGTCAGAGGCGCCCAGTGCCCGTGCCGCCAGCACAAAATCACGTTGGCGCAAGCTCAGAAATTCAGCGCGCACCAGCCGCGCCACCCCCATCCAGCTGGTCAGCCCGATGACGATCATGATATTCCAGATCGACGGATCGAGAAACGCAATCACGGCAAGAATCAGAAAAAAGGTCGGAAAACACAGCATGATATCAACAAAGCGCATGATCACCGCATCGATCCAGCCGCCGTAATAACCCGCCAGAGCGCCACAGAGAATGCCGATCAGCGTCGAGATGCCGACAGCAACGAAACCCACCAGCAGGGAGATCCTGGCGCCATAGAGCATCCGCACCAGCACTTCGCGGCCAAGGTCGTCCGTACCCAGGGGATGGGACCAGCTCGGCGGCAGGAGACTTTTGCTGATATCGATGGCCGCCGGGTCGATGCGGGTAAGGGTTGCCGCGCCGGCCATGACGAACATGAACAGGACAATCGCCGCGCCGATCAACGCCATGCGGTTACGGCGAAAACGCTGCCAGACGACGTCCCGGAGAAAACTGCTGCGCGGTATGCCGGTCATGGGGTGTTCTTCACCCGGTCCACTTCGGCGGCGCTGAGCACCCCTTTGTCCCGCAGGATGTGGAGCAAACGTTCAAGGCAGGGGTCACAGCCCGGCTCGAGATCATCAAAGCTGCCGCTGAACACGAGTTCCAGTTCCTCGACCGTCTCCTGCAGGGTCTGGTCAAGCTGGGCCTGCGAGCGGTTGCTCTCGATGGCCTGCAGGACATCCTCCTCCGTCGCCAGCAAAGGGAGGATTTTACAGCCGGTGGAGAACTGCAGATCGTCGATCAGGCGCACATCCGTCGGATCGGTCATCGCCAGGCGCAGCAGTTTTTCATTCCCCTGCCTGCGCAGTTCGACCGGAATCACCTTGCATTTCATCATCCGCTCAAGGGGCAGCAGACTCATCAGCTCCTCGCCGATGTCCAGATCGCTCAGTTTGACCCGCGTATAAAGCTGCTGTGATTCGAGAAATTCAAGGATCGTCTCTTCGGGCAGATAACCCAGCTTGACCAGGGCTGCACCGATCTGGCCACCCAGGTTGCGTTGCATGGAGAGCGCCGACTCAAGCTGAAAATGGTCGATCAGGCCGGCATCCAGCAACATTTCGCCGAGGCGATTTGATTTAAATTCCATGATTTAACCCGCTTTCGATACAATCACTGGTAGGCATCAGTTCCCTGTCCTCTGCTGACCATGACGGATGCGTGGATCGGCCAGGGCATAACTGATATCGGCAAGAAGATTGCCGAGCAATGTCAAAAAGGCGCCCATCACCAGAATGCCCATGATCAGGGGATAGTCGCGCATCATGACGCCGTCAAAAAACAGCTTTCCCATCCCCGGAATGGCGAAAATCGTTTCAAAAATGACACTGCCGCCGATCAGGCCGGGGACCGACAGTCCGAGAATCGTAATCACCGGCAGCAGGGCATTGCGCAGCGCATGCTTGTAGATGACCGTCCTTTCCGACAGGCCTTTGGCGCGCGCGGTGAGGATATAATCCTGACGGATCACTTCGAGCATGTTGGAACGCATGTAGCGTGAAAACCCGGCCAGACCGCCGATGGCCGAAACAAACACCGGCAGGATGAGGTGACTGATGCGGTCGAGGATCTGGGCACCGAAACTCAAGTATTCATAACCAAGGGATTTGAGCCCGGAGACCGGCAGAACCCCGAGACGCACCCCGAACCAGTCCATCAGCAGCAGGGCAAGCCAGAAGGACGGCATGGCAAAGCCGGTAAAGACCAGGATCGTGGTCACCCGGTCAAAGGGGGAATTGCGCCGCACCGCCGACAGCACCCCCAGGGGGATGGATACCGCCAGAATCAGGAATATCGATAACAGGTTGATCAGAATGGTGACAGGCAGGCGTTCGAGAATCTTGTCGAGCACCGGGCGGCGATCACCGGCAAAGGAATCTCCGAAATCAAGCTGCACCAGGCGTGTCAGCCACTGACCGTACTGCACGTGCAGGGGTTGATCCAGGCCGTACTGGCGGCGCAGGCGTTCCTGCAGTTCGGAACTCGCCTGCGGATTGAGCTGGGTCTGCAGATCGGTCGGCTCGCCGGGGGCCAGGTGGATCACGATAAACGAAATCAGGGTGATCCCCAGCAGCAGGGGGAGCAGCAACAGCAGACGTCGGAGGATATATGTCAGCATGGCTTCCTAGCGCAGATATTTCTGTTCTGCCCGGGGGACAAACCACCGGTTGAAATTGTAGCGGATGCCGGCCGGCGCCGCTTCTACCCCGCGAAAGCGCCGCGAGACCGCCGGCAGGGCTTCTGATACGTACAAGAAGGTATAGGGCTGCTCGTCCGCCAGAATCTCCTGAAAGCGGTCATAGTACTCCTTGCGCTGCGGTTCGTCAAAAACCCGTCGTCCCTGCTCGAGCAGGAGATCCACCTCGGCATGTTCAAAACCGATAAAGTTCAGCTGGCCCGGGGCGGTTTTGCTTGAGTGCCAGATATTGTACTGGTCCGGTTCAGGGCCGCCGCTCCAGCCGAGGATCGTGGCATCGAAATTTCCGGGATTGATAAATTCCTTCAGAAAGGTCGCCCACTCGATGACCCGCAATCGCACGTCGACCCCGACTTCCCGGAAACGGCGCTGAATGATCTCTCCGGTCTTGATGCGCAGCTCGTTGCCCTGGTTGGTGACAATGGTAAAGGAGAGTTTCTCACCGTTGCGGCGCAGAATACCATCACCGGCGCTGTCGTGCCAGCCGGCTTCGGCGAGCAGTTCGCGCGCCCTGGCCGGATTGTAATCATAGCGCTGTACCCGGGGGTTATAAACCCAGGTGTCCGGCTTGTACGGACCGGTCGCGATGGCGCCATAACCGAGGAGCACCCCGTCGATCAGTTCCTGCTCGTCAATGGCATAGGCAAGGGCCTGCCGCACCCGCTTGTCCTGGAACATGGGCCGGCGCAGGTTGTATCCCAGGTAGGTATAACCGAAGGCCAGATAGCGATACTTGTTGAAATTGCGCCGGAATGCCGGAGTATCGGTCTGGCGGTCGAACTGCAGCGGCGAAAGGCCCATAAAATCGAGACTGCCGGTCTGTAACTCAAGAAACTGGGTTGAGATGTCGGGAATGATCCGATAAACGACCCGCCGGATATAGGGAGGACCCTCAAAATAATCAGGGTTGGCCTCAAGAACGATTTTCTCGCCGCTGATCCACTCGACAAAACGGTAAGGACCGGTGCCGACCGGTCGCCGCGCCAGGGGACTGCGGCTGATATCGGTTCCTTCGAGCAGATGACGTGGGTGGATCGCCGTGGCCCAGCTCACCAGCGCGGGGGCGTAAGGCGTTTCATAGTGGACGACGAAGGTATAGGGATCGGGCGTCTCGACCCTCGACACCTGGCTGAAAGCCTCAGCGTAGGCGGTTGGAATCTCGGGATCGATGTAGAGTTCGTAGGTGAATTTGACATCCGCCGAGGTGAACGGCGTCCCGTCGTGCCACTGCACCCCCTGCCGCAGATAGAATGTCAGGGTGCGGTTATCTTCGGAGACATCCCAGCGTTCGGCCAGTTCTCCTTCGAGGAACAGGTTTTTGTCATAGCGGAGCAGGCCGCTGTAAACCAGTCCATTGATCGCGCTGGAGGCCGAATCGGAGGCCAGCACCGGCAGCAGCGTGCTGGCATCACCGATGGACGCTTCGATAAAGGTATCACCGTATTCGGGGATCAGCACCTCGGTGAGCCCCGGAGGGGGGGATTTGTCGTCAGATTGACAGGCTGACAGGAACAGCAGCAGGACCAGGCTGAGAAACCAACGCAGCATAGACGTCATCTTTCCGTTAATCGAGCAGTTCGACATCGACATTGTCCGGCGGCTGCAGCCGGAACCGGGTCAGCTCGAGATCCGGATCAAGTTGCAGATCGGTGAACCGCAGCGCCAGCCGCGTTTGTCTCGGGGGCATCTCCAGTTCGATACGACGGGGAAATCCATCCTCCGCAGAAATGCGCGAATATCTCACAGAGAGCAGCAACTCCCGTGCTTCGAGGTAATCGCAGCCAACCAGTCGCAGCCCGGCATCAAAGTAGTATTTCTGCGCAAACCGCCCGTCATCGAGGAACAGGATCAGCTGATTGTCCTCTTCAGTGACCCGCTGGCGCCGATGATCAAGCAGGGGGGGGTCATAGAGCAGCAGTGACACCAGCAGGTCCGGCGGCAATGACAGCTGCACAAAGCGTGAAATGTTTTCCTCACTGGCAGAACCGCGGAAAAAACGCGGCGGAACCGTCGTGTTGAGAAACACCGTGAGGAGTTCACCATCACTGGCCAGTTGCAGCAGCAGCTGGCCAAAACCACTTAACGCATCGACGCGCAACAGGTCGGGTTGCTGCAACAGCAGAAACTGCTGGCTCGAGACATTCCGCCCTGCATGCTCGATCGACACCGACGCCTCGGCATCGAGACCCTGAACCACCGGGGTGCGGCCACGCAGCTGTGCCAGCAGTTCTGCGGCATCCGGGATGTCAGTCCAGACCGGTTGCGGCGGGCGGGCGCAGGCACCGAGCAGCAGCAACAGCACAATCAGTACGCATCTCGTCATCGTTTTTCTTCCCGCAGGGTCTGCAGTTTGTCCGCTACGCCGGCCGCCCCGGGATCAAGATCAAGCACCTCCCGATAGGCCTGTAGCGCTTCGGCGTGGAGGTTCATGGCGCGGTACAGATCACCAAGATGCTCGAGAATCACCGGATCGTCCGGCTGCAGGGCATTGGCACGCTCAAGATGAATACGGCTTTCGGTATAACGGCCGAGTTTGAAATAGACCCAGCCGAGGGTGTCCTCAATGTACCCCGCCTCTTTGAAACGCAGTGCCTGCTGCGCGCGATTGAGGGCCAGCGGCAGATCCGTGCCTGATTCCGCCTGGGAATAGGCAAGAAAATTAAGGGCATCGGCATGGTTATCATCAATCAGCAGGATAGTTTCCATCATCTCCAGCGCGCGCTGGTGGTCCGCCGCTGCCTCGTAGAGCATTCCCAGCTGGTACAGCAGCCGCACATCGTCGGGGTAAAGGGTTGTGGCATCCCGGGATACGGCGAGGGCGTCGCCAAGGTGATCCTGCTCCTGGTGAAAAGCCACCAGATAATAATAGACTTCCGGCTCCCGGTAACCCTGGTCCAGCAGCCGGTCGAGCAGGACCAGCGCGGCACTGAGATTGTCCTGCTGCTGGAGCAGGTAGGCAAGCTGGAGCATGGCATCGCGGTAGACATCGTCGCCGGGTTCAATCCGGTTCAATTGCTTCATGGCCGCGTCCGGCTGATCCTGGCCGATCAACGCCAGGGCCAGGTAATAACGATTTCTGCCGCTTTGCTGTCCGGCATCGAGCAGATCCCGGAACTCCTTTTCCGCCTGCTGCCACTGTTGCAGATGCAGGTAAACCAGACCGATCTGACTGCCGGCCTGCATGATCGGGGACTGTTGCCGGACGACGAGCAGTTGCTCCAGGGCCGCCTCCGGCCGATCCATCGCCAGATAGAACTGGGCAAGCTGCTGGCGGACTGTCGGAGCATAAGGATCTGCGGCAATCGCTTCCAGGTAGAGATCCAGCGCCGCCGGGCGATCCTGCTGTTCGAGCAACCGCCCCAGTTCGACAATCGCCGGCGGATAACCGGGGCGAACCTCGAGATAGCGGCGATAAACCCTGACGGCATCTGCCGGCTGACCGTTATCCCGATAGATGCGCGCCAGGGACAGAAGCGCCTGGTGAGCGTCGGGCTGGCGCTGCAGCAACTGTTCA
The DNA here is from genome assembly GCA_046484405.1 of Pelovirga sp. GTDB lineage: Bacteria > Desulfobacterota > Desulfuromonadia > Desulfuromonadales > Geopsychrobacteraceae > Pelovirga. Next base: position 22,174 of record JAWOIX010000121.1, on the reverse strand, counting down.
AGGGCGGCAAGGGCCTCCTCGACACGGTCAAGCTGAACAAACGCCATCGCCAGGCGCAGGTGCAGCGATTCATCCGCGGGGGCCAATGCCACCGCCTGGTGGAAATGCCGCAATGCGGCGTCACTCTGCTGTTGCATGATGAAAATATCACCAAGCAGCAGGTGGGCTTCGAGGGTATCCGGCTCCTCAGCAAGCAGAGCATTGAGCAGGCTGATCGCCGGCAGCGGCTCTTCCCGATGCAGATAGACACGGGCCTGGAGAAGGATCAGGTAAAGGGAGGCGGGATCGGCGGAGCGGGCGCGCTGCAACGCGGCGACGGCATCATCCCACCGGTCATCGGCAGCAAGCAGGCGGAACTGGGCAAAGGCCAACAGGGCCTGTGCCGCGGGATCGCTGCCGGGATCGGCGAACTCTCCCGCTGCGGCAATCCGGTCCGTGACCAGGGCCCGGCCGCGGCCTTCCGGTACCGCAGGGACACAGCCGGACAGCAGGATCAGCAGACAAAGCGGATAGGTGAGGACTCCGAGCAGGCTTCCAGGTACGTTGCTAATCAAAAAAAACCCTTTATTACACAGGTTCTGGACGAATCAGGATGCGCTGAAAATAACATAGTCAGCTGTTTTGCAAAAGGCTTAAAACAACAAGGACACACCCTGCAGGAGCTGCCACCCAGGGCCCTCCGACGGCACGGGCGCCAGCCACCAGGGGCTCAGTCGGCCACCTCCTGCCACGGTCCGGCGTCAGTGTCGGCCACTACACGGGAAATGTGTCATTCTGGTTGTAATTGTGCACATTGGGGATTAGTCTTTAACATAACAATTCCAAGCAACAGCAGGCCATTTGCAGAAGCCGGTGGACGTGCCAAAGGGATGGGCATGAAAGACAACCCCAGAAGCTCTATGCGTGAAGCCTGGATCCTCTGCCTGATCCTGGGGATGGTCATGATCAACTTCCCCTTCATCCATATTTTTGCCGGTGATGACTGGTTTTTCTCGATCCCTCTGATCGTCCTCTATTTTGGTGTGGGCTGGCCCTTGTCCATTGCGGTTATCTGGCTGTTTGTCCGCCAACTGGAGAAGGAGAATCATCGTCACCAGGATGACTCTACGGACTCCGAGGCACCATGATTTCGGCCAAGTCGATCTATTTCATGTCGGTCATCCCGGCAGCAGCCATCATCGCCATTGCCCTGGCCTACTTTGCCCTGATTTTTGTTGTCGCCTACTATGCCGACCGCCGTCGTGCGAGCGGCCGCAGCCTGCTCAAAAACCCCCACATCTATACCCTCTCCCTGGCAATCTATTGCACCAGCTGGACCTTCTACGGCAGTGTCGGCAAGGCCGCAACCAGTGGCCTGGAGTTTCTTCCCATCTACCTCGGGCCAACCCTGGTGGCCTTTGGCTGGTGGTTCCTGCTGCGTAAAATGGTCCGTATCAGCAAGGAACAGAATATCACCAGCATCGCCGATTTTCTTTCGAGCCGCTATGACCGTTCAGCGATTCTGGGCGCCGTCGTCACCCTGTTCGCCGTGTTCGGAACGACCCCCTACATTGCCCTGCAACTCAAGGCAATCGCTGAGACCCTCGAAATCCTTTACCTGCCGCTGAGCAACCCCTACATCAGTACACCGGCGTTTTTCCGTTACCTGCCCATGCCGTTCAACAGTTCCCTGCTCATCGCTCTGTTGCTGGCACTTTTCGGCATCCTGTTCGGCGCGCGGCACCTTGACTCCTCGGAACGCCACGAGGGACTGGTCGTCGCCGTTGCCTTTGAATCCCTGGTCAAGCTGATCGCCTTTTTCGCCGTGGGGATCTTCGTCACTTACGGCCTGTTTGATGGTTTCAGTGATATTTTCGAGCGCTTCATCACGCGCTTTCCCGAGCGTGAGTACCTGTTTGCCATCGGTACGGAGCAGACACCCTACACCAAATGGTTCAGCCTGATTGTCATGTCGATGGCGGCGGTCATGTTCCTGCCGCGGCAGTTTCACATCATGGTGACGGAGAACTCCGACGAGCAGCACATCAAGCACGCGATGTGGCGCTTTCCTGCTTATCTGTTCCTCATCAACCTGTTTGTCTTCCCCATTGCCATGGCCGGTCTTTTGGTCAATGGCGGAAACACGGCCCAGGCTGACTATTTCGTCCTCACCCTCCCGCTGACCAGCGGCCATCCGTGGCTCGCGCTGCTGGTCTTTATCGGCGGGCTGTCGGCCGCTGCCGGCATGGTCATGGTCTCCTCGGTCACCCTGGCGACGATGATTCTCAACCACCTGGTCATGCCGATCATCCTGAAGCTGAAAATGCAAACCCAGGACATGTCGGGGATTCTGATCAACATCAAGCGCCTTGGCATTGTCGGGGTGATATTTCTCGGGTACCTTTATTTCATCCTGATCGGCGAATCCTACGCCCTGGTCAATATCGGCCTGATCTCTTTCATGGCCACGGTCCAGTTCGCCCCCGCGATGATCGGCGGCCTCTACTGGAAGCGCGCCAACAAGCATGCCGCCATCTGGTCCATCGGTTCCGGCTTCGGCATCTGGATTTACACCCTGCTGATCCCCTCCTTTGTCCGTTCCGGCTGGCTAGCCGACGAACTGCTCGAACACGGGCTGTTCGGCATCAAGCTGCTCAAGCCCCTCGAGCTGTTCGGCCTGAGCGGTTTTGACATGTACACCCATTCCCTTTTCTGGAGCCTGATGTTCAATCTGGGCTCCTACCTGGCGATATCGCTGCTGACCGCCCAGGGTGACTCGGAGCGGACCAGGGCCGCACAATTCGTCGATGTTTTCGTCGTGCAGGGACACCCGGGCGAACCGCTGACCCGTCTGAGCAAGGCCCCGACGATTATCGAATTTGTTGACCTGATGTCCAAATTCATTGGCGAGCGGCATGCCCAGAATGCCATCGCGGAATTTTTGACCGACAAGGAAATCGATCACCGCGGCGGACTGGCCGACCATGAAATTCCCCAGCTGAAAAGCTTCACCGAACGGACCCTGGCCGGCCATGTCGGTGCCGCCCCGGCACGCATCATTCTGGAAAACTACCTGGCGGCGCGCGGCAGTGAAATGGAAAACGTCTTTGACATTTTTGGCACGGTCACCATCAGCGGAGCCGCCAGCCGCGAGCATCTGAGCGTCCTCTATGAAGTCTCGCAGTTTGTCTCAAGCAGCTCCAGCTTCCAGGAAAAACTCGACAATATTCTTCGATTGCTGGCTGAACAGTTCCGCTTTGACCTCTGTGTCATCCGGTTTCTTGAGCCAAAGACAAAAACCCTCCTGGTCAAGAGCCTGGTCGGCGACACCTTCAAGCACTTTGGCCAGTCAGAACGCAACCTGAGTACGGACACCTATATCGGCCAGGCATTTCTCTCCAACGTCACCACCGTGGTCAACGACTGCGACACCCTCGACAAACCGGCATCGGCCGCCATCATCGAAGAAGAAGGAATCACCTGCTTCGCCCACACTCCGATTACCCTGGAAGGGGAACCGATCGGTATCCTCTCCGCTTTTTCGCGCTCCGGGAAGGGGATCTTCACCGCAGAATTTGTTGCCCTGCTGGAGAACATCGCCGGTCAGGTCGGGGTCGCCTGGCGCAACGAGCAGCAGCTTGACCGCCTGCTGCTGGTCCGCGAGCACGAACGTGAGATGCAGATCGCCAAGGAAATCCAGATGGGCCTGCTGCCCGCGGCGCTGCCGGCCATGGAGGAAATTGACATCGCCGGCCTGTGTGTTCCCGCGCACCAGGTTGGGGGAGATTACTACGATTTTATCATGCGCGAAGATCAGCGCTGCGACATGGTCATCGCCGATGTCTCCGGCCACAACATCGGTTCGGCGCTGATCATGGCGGAGACCCGCACGTTTATCCATTCGCGCATTTACAGCATCGAGGAACCGGCTGCCATGCTCCATGCCCTGAACGCCTATTTCCTCAAGGACCTTGACCGCTCCGATCTGTTTGTGACCATGTTCTACCTCCAGTATAACCTTAAGACCCGTCAGTTAAACTACAGCAATGCCGGGCATAACAAGCCGCTGTTGTGGCGGCGCAAGGATCAGCGCATGGAGGTTCTCGACGCGGAAGGGCTGATCTTCGGCATCAAAAAAGATATCCTCTTTGAGCAGAATGGCACCACCCTCGAACCGGGCGACACCCTGCTGCTCTATACCGACGGCATTATCGAAGCGGAAGACAACCAGCAGCAGCAGTTCGGTTTCGAACGGTTGAAGAAGCTCCTTGCCGAAGGGGAACAGGCCCCGGCAGACCAGCTGATCGACCAGATCCTCACCCAGGTCCGGCTGTTCACCGGCTATCGCCATTTCAACGACGATGTCACCATGGTGGTGATGCGGGTGCTGAAATAGGTCAACAAAAGGAAGCGGCAGAAAGACAATCTGGGGTATACTCGTTAGGAACGATCACCAGAGATCCAGACAAAGGAGAACATTGAAATGCAATTGCACATCACTGAAAAAGAGGAAACCGTTATCATCACCATCGAGGACGAACGGATGGATGCCCACAACAGCGGGCACCTGAAGGAGCGCATGCTGCAACTGTTTGACGAAGGCAAATGTCAACTGGTAATTGATCTGACCGGCGTCCGCTTTATCGATTCTTCTGGCCTGGGGGCCCTGGTTTCCGGATTCAAGAATGCCAGCGCCCGTGATGGGAATCTCAAACTCTGCTGCCTCCAGCCCCAGGTCAGGTCAATGTTCGAGCTGACCCGACTGCATCGGGTTTTTGAAATTTTCGCGACCCTTGACGAAGCGCTCGCCACCCCCTCTTGAGTCACCGGGGGAATCCCCGAGGGGAAGGTTTTTATGTCGAAACGGGTTGAACTCAATATCAGGGTGCCCAATCAGACCCGCTACCTTGCCATGGTCGGTCAGCTCGGCGAAAGCCTGGCCTTCTCGTTACATAATTTTCATGGCAACCGCCGGGAACTGGCCTATCACCTGAACCTCGTCCTGACGGAGGCGTTGACCAACGCGATCCGCCACGGCAACCAGGGGGACCCGGAGAAGTATGTCCACGTCACCATCTCCACGTCCGAGGAGGACCTGGTCATTCGTGTCTTCGACCAGGGCAAAGGGTTTGATCTTGCGGCGCGGCACGACATCAGTCCCCTGCCCTGCGACGAAGGCGGGCGCGGGGTCAATATCATCATGAAGCTGATGGACGATGTTCACTGCACGCGCAAAAAAGGGATTAATATCCTGGAGATGAAGAAACTTCTGAAATAACGTCCGGAAGCGGCAGGCCGAGACACACCGGCAGGTCAAGGTGGTGGCGCAGAACCGTTCCCTGATGAAATGCCGCGCCGTACCCGGCAAAGTGAAAAGATCCTGCCTGTGCCGCCGACCGATCCACTTCCGAGTCACCGATAAACAGGCAATCCCCGGGGCGGCGGTTGAGCTGCCGGGCAGCGAGCAGGAGCATATCCGGAGCCGGTTTCGGCCGCTTGACATCGTGACAGGTGACAATCACGGAGAAAAACTGCCGCAGGCCGAAATGCTGCAGCAACGGAATGACGCTGGAACCGCGATTGGTGGCGACCGCCAGCGGGTAATGCGGCGCGAGAAGATCGAGTACGGCATGCAGATGGGGTTCCGGCTGCAGCAGCGGGATAAACTCACGATAATCGAGCTGGGCGGCGAATGCCAGGGCGGCAGGAACATCTTCCTGACGCATCAGGCCTGCCAGAACCTGCGGCGAGCTGGCCGTGTGACACAGGTGTGCCATCTCCTGCTGCGCGGCGGTCACCGGCGGGTAGGCGAACGCGGCCAGAATGCGGTTGTAATAGGCAAGGTTGGCGGCGCGACTCTCGAACAGAACCCCGTCGCAGTCAAAAATCAGCGCATTGATGTGCTTCATGTCCGGGGTCGCCGCAGTAACCAGACCAGGCCGGCCCCGCCGGCAAGAATCATCGGCAGTGACAGCAGTTGTCCCATAGTCGCCCCGCCCCAGAGAAAGCCCAGATGACTGTCGGGTTCGCGCACGAATTCCACCAGAAAACGAAAACATCCGTATCCCAGCAAAAATGTGAATGTCGGAATCCCGCGCCGGACATCGAGACGATGCAGCAGGTAGATCAGCAGCAGCAGAACCAGTCCCTCCAGCCCGGCTTCATACAGCTGACTCGGGTGGCGGGGAACAGGCCCGCCGGCGGGGAAAATGACCCCCCAGGGAAGATCGGTCGGCCGTCCCCACAGCTCTCCATTGATAAAGTTGCCGATCCGCCCCAGACCCAGTCCGATGGGTACGGCCGCGACGGTCAGATCGCCGAGCTGCAGCAGGGGAATGCCACGCTTCAGGGCAAACCACAGCAACACCAGGACAACCCCGATCAGGCCGCCGTGAAAACTCATCCCCCCTTCCCAGACATACAGAATTTCAAGGGGATGGCGCAGATAGTATGACGGGTTATAAAACAGCGTGTAGCCCAGGCGTCCTCCGGCAACGACACCAATGACCGCATAAAAGAGCAGATCGGCAACCGTCTCACGCGGCTGGGGATAGCGGCGCAGACGACTGACATGAACCATCATGAAATAGGCACCGATAAAACTGAGCAGGTACATCATGCCGTACCAGCGCACGGCAACAGGTCCGATCGCAAAGATAATCGGATCGATCTGCCAATGGGTCATAAGTGGTTCTCCTGTAAATGACGCAGCGCAGCGACCATATCATGCGGCAGCGGCACCGAAAAACGTAACAAACGGTCGGTCACCGGGTGTTGAAAGGCCAGCCTCCATGCATGCAACAGAGGCCTGGTCACAGGCATTCCGTCGACTTCGGTCAAACCGCCGTAACGCTGATCGCCCAGCAGTGGACAGCCCTGCTCCGCCATGTGCGCGCGAATCTGGTGGGAGCGTCCGGTGAGAATCTGAACCTTCATCAGTGTACTGTGATTGAGCCGTTTCTGTACAGCGTAACGGGTCACTGCCAGTTTTCCCCCGGCCGTGACGCTGTGTACCCGGTTCTCCTTGCGCGAACGGGCGAGCTGTGAGCGTATTTCCCCCGCCGCACTAGCGGGTGCGCCGCCGACGATGGCCAGGTAGTGCTTGTCAATACGCTGCAGGTGAAACATCTCCGTCATTTTTTTGTGTGCCGCCGGGTGTGTGGAAAACACAATCAGCCCGGAGGTCGAGCGATCGAGGCGTTGAATCATGCCGATTGGCGGTTTTTGCTGCGGGCGAAAAGGGTCCTTGAGATACTCCTGCAGCGCTTCATAGAGGGTGCCCTTATACCGGGCATGGGTCGGCTGTGTCTCGATCATCGCCGGTTTGTTGAGAACGATCAGGTACTTATCCTGATAGACCAGGTCTGCTGCCGCAATCCGGTACGGTTCGAGGGGCAGGTTGTCAAGGTAGATTTCCACCAGGTCCGCAGCGGCAAGCCGATACGAGCAGGTGCGCGTCCGCCGGTCATTGATATGCACACCGCCAAGATCGATGATCCTGCGCAGGCGGGTGCGCGACAGCTCCGGGACAGCGGTTGCAAGATACTGATCGAGACGGCTGCCCGCCTGCTCCGCAGCAACCCTGACCCGGTGAATGGTCCACGTCATTGGCAGTCCCGTCGTTATGTCGCCGTGCACGGCTACCGTTTGGCAGCCCGTCCAACAGCAATTCCGTTGACAGATGTCATTTGCATGCTAGTATGAAGTCAGGCGAAACAAAATTTCTGGGATGCGCGGCAGACGGAGCTGCGTCTTTGACCAACGCTGTACAATGACCCGCCTGAAGTGCTGTTGTGGTGTGCAAGCCGACCTTCGAGCCGGACGCCTGAAGCAACCGCCGCAGGCAATGTTGAAAAAACAGGTCATTCACTCAGGACCGTACCGGCATCCCGGAAGCCGTCATACAGAAAAAGCCCTGGAACACTGGTTCAGGGCTTTTTCCTGTTCAGGTCACAGAGCGTCGACCCGTTCCCGCAACTCCTTGCCGGTCTTGAAGAAGGGGGTTTTCCGCGAGGGGATTTCAACCACCTCGCCGCTCTTGGGGTTTCTTGCTTCACGGGCACCGCGTTCGCGGACCGAAAATGAACCGAATCCGCGGATTTCCACCCGATCGCCCTGGGTCAGGGCGGAGCCGATTCCATCGAAGATGACATTGATGACCGCTTCGGCATCCTTTTTATTCAACAGTTCATGCTCATCCGAGAGTTTTTCAATCAATTCGCTCTTCGTCATGTTTCACCTTCCATAGTGCAATAAAAAAAGAGATCGGACTAGAATCCGGGCCACAGATAGTGCGGTCCGGGTGTCCGGTGAGCATCGAGCTCAACGCCGATAAAACGGCCAGCCAGAATATTCAGATAACGCTGGATCAAACCGGTTTTTTCCGGTGCAGGAAAGACAAGGTCCGGTTTCCCACTGATGCCCGCCTGCTGCGCCGCATAATCGACCGCATCGTTGAAGGTCCCCAGTTCGTCAATCAGGCCAATCTGCAATGCCTGTCGACCGGTAAAAATCCGGCCATCGACGTACGGTGTCAGTTCCTCGACGGACATGGAACGCCCCGCACTCACCGCCTCGACAAACTGCTGGTGAACATCGGCGATCAGTTCGTTGAGCAGTTGACGATCCCGCTCGGTCATACCACGCGTCGCCGAGCCGATATCTTTGTAAGGCCCGCTTTTGATAACCTCAGTGCGGACCCCCACCTTGCCCATCAGTTCCTGGTAATCAGGGAAACTCATGATCACGCCGATACTGCCGGTGATCGTGCCGGGGCTGGCAAACAGCCGTTCTCCAGCCACGGCCAGGTAGTAACCACCGGAAGCAACAACAGAGCCAAATGAGACGATCAGTGGCTTGCTCTGCGCCAGGCGCTGCAGCTCGGAATGAATCTCCTGGGAAGGCCCGACCGCACCACCGGGTGAATCGATGCGCAAAACAACAGCTACGACAGCGTCGCTGGTGAGCAGTTCATCGATCTGCCGAAGGACCAGCCGTTCGTTGTCGATTGCTCCCTGGATCTCGAGCACGCCGATCTGCCGGTCAGGGCCGCGCAGCAGTGAGCCTGTGCGCAGCATGCCGGCAGCAAAGAGAACGAGCAGAAAAAACAGGAAAATCCCGCCGAACAGCAGCGATGCGAATAAAAACGGGCGCTTTCTCATAGATTCCAATAAAAAAGGGCCCAGGCTGACGCTGGGCCCTTTTTAGACGCAACAGATCAATCAGTCATCGGATTTGCGATCCATGGCACCCTGGAGCAGGGCTCCGAGGCTCGAGGTCGCCTTTTTCTGCGCACCCATAAACTCATTGACTTCAGCTTTTTCCTTCTGCTCATCGATGTTCTTGACGGACAGGGCAATCTTTCTGTCGACCGTGTCAACCTGCAGGACTGCGGCTTCAAGAACATCACCGACCTGAGCAAAATCCTTCGGTGAGTCAATCTTCTCTTTGCTCAGCTCGGAGACATGGATCAGGCCTTCAATCCCCTCTTCCAGCTCGATGAAAATGCCGAAATCGGTGACCGAGGTGACTTTTCCCTTGACGATGGTGCCGCGGGCATAACGCACCGGGACCGATTCCCACGGATCGGCACTGAGCTGCTTGATGCCGAGGGAAAAACGCTCATTTTCACGATCGATGTTCAGCACAACCGCCCTGACCAGGTCGCCTTTTTTGTAGGCGTCGGAAGGATGTTTGATGCGCTTGGTCCAGGACAGATCGGAAATATGCACCAGCCCGTCAATGCCCTCATCGACACCAACAAAGACGCCGAAATCGGTAATGTTCTTGACCTGTCCCTCGATGATGGTGCCAATCGGGAACTTTTCGCCGATCACTTCCCAGGGGTTGGGTTCGATCTGCTTGAGTCCCAGTGAAATGCGACGGTTCTCGGAATCGAGGGCAAGCACAATCGACTCGACCTCATCACCGATGGTCAGCACCTTGTTCGGATGCTTGATGCGCTTCGTCCAGCTCATTTCGGAAACATGGATCAGGCCTTCAACCCCTTCCTCGAGCTCAACGAATGCGCCGTAATCGGTCAGGCTGACGACCTTGCCGACGACCTTGGTGCCGATCGGGTACTTGCCTTCGACGTCGAGCCATGGATCGGGAGCGATCTGCTTGAGTCCAAGAGATACGCGTTCCTTGTCACGATCGAACTTGAGGACCTTGACATTGATCTTGTCACCCACGGCAAGGATATCCGACGGATGCTTGACCCGTCCCCAGGACATGTCGGTGATGTGGAGCAACCCGTCAATACCGCCCAGATCGATAAAGGCACCGTAATCTGTCAGGTTTTTCACCACGCCCTCGACCACCTGATTTTCCTCAAGGGTCTTGAGTGTTTCACCGCGCTGGGATTCACGCTCGTTTTCGAGCAGAACCCGCCGCGACAGGACGATGTTGCCGCGCCGCTTGTTCAGCTTGATAATCTTGAAGTCGAAGGTCTGGCCAATCACCTTGTCGAGATTGCGCACCGGGCGAAGGTCCACCTGGGAACCGGGCAGGAACGCGTTAACGCCGATATCGACCGACAGGCCGCCTTTGATGCGGCTGACGATACGACCTTCCACGACGGCACCCTCTTCAAGGGAATTCCAGATCTTCTGACGATCGGCCTTCTCTTTGGACAGCACGATCAGACCGCTGTCACTTTCTCCGCCGCCGAACAGAACATCGTAAACGTCGCCAACCTTGACGTTGATGTTGCCTTTTTCGTCAGCAAACTCGCGCAGGGGGATCATTCCCTCCGATTTGTACCCGACATCGACGACAACGGCGTCCGGTGTCACCTGGACAATCGTTCCCTGAACAACGTCATTGCGCTTGAGTTCGAAGCCGCCCTGCTCGTAATCCTTGAGCAGCTCTTCAAAACTCTCCTCCCCATCCTGATCCTGCATTTCCTCTTCGTCAAACATGTCTTTGTCTTCTACCATTGGAGTTGTGACCCCCTTGCGAATTTTCCGACGCCTCGCGACGGCGGACTCAAATTTGAGACTGCGCAAGTTAGCACAGCACTCGAAAAAAAACAAACCAATATTTTTCAGGCAGTTATTCTTGTTTTATCCCTGTTCCACGGCAGCTTCCCGGTCTTTGACCGTTGTCAGCATCAGTTGCAGCACCTCATCGATGGTCATTTTCGTGGAATCGACAACGATGGCGTCGGCGGCCTGTTTGAGCGGCGCGACGCTCCTGTTCATGTCAGCGCGGTCACGCTCCACAACGGCGGCGATGGTTTCATCGAGGTCGGCGCTGTAGCCTTTGGCCAGCAGTTCCTCGTAGCGGCGCCGGCCGCGTTCCTCGGCCGAAGCGACAAGAAAGAATTTCACCTGCGCGGCCGGAAACACTACCGTGCCGATGTCGCGCCCCTCGAGGACAACGGCTCCCGCCTGCCCAAGCCTGCGCTGCAGCCGCAGCATGGCGGAGCGCACGGCGCTTGAGGCGGCAACCTGTGAGGTCAGCTGGCTGATCTGCGGCGTACGGATCTGCCGGGTGACATCCTCCCCCGCCACGACCACCCGCAAGGCACCGTCCGCGGGAACCAGGTCGATCGCGATATCGCGACACAGCTCAGCCAGTGCCGCTTCGTCAGTCGGATCGATGCGGTTTTTCCAGACCAGGTAGGCGACGGCACGATACATGGCCCCGGTGTCGATATAGAGATAACCGAGACGTTCGGCCAGGCGGGTACTGATCGTGCTCTTGCCCGCCCCGGCGGGTCCGTCGATGGCGACGATCAGTTTTTGCCTGCCGGGCGTCGGCATGGTATGGCTGCTCAAGGCATCACCTCTGCTGGATGCTGGCAAGCAGCTCCCAGAAACCGGGAAAAGAGGTTTCCGTACAGGCAGTATCAACAATCGTCACCGGTGCGTCCGCGCGCAGGGCGGCGACCGCCATGCTCATGGCGATGCGGTGATCACCGGCGGACGATATGCGGCCGCCGCCAAGGCGCCCCGTGCCGGTGATGCGCATACCGTCGGCAAGCGGCTCTGCCTGCCCCCCGAGTGCGACCAGGCTGTTGCAGGTGGCGGCAATCCGGTCGGTTTCCTTGACCCGCAACTCGGCAGCGTCACGGATGGTTGTCACCCCGCTGGCAAAGGCCGCGGCAACACTGATGACGGGAAGTTCGTCGATGGCGCGCGGCACCAGCTCGCCGCCGATCTCGATACCGGTCAGATCACTTGATTTGACCAGCAGATCGGCGACCGGTTCGGCCGACTGTTCCCGCGGATTAAGGATACTGATCGCGCCGCCCATCTGCTGCAGGATGTCGATGACACCGCTGCGGGTCGGATTGATGCCGACATTTTTCAGCAGCAGTTCGGAGCCGGGGACGATCAGTCCGGCGACAAGAAAAAATGCTGCGGAGGAGATATCGCCCGGCACGGCAACATCGCGGGCGGCCAGTTCAACCGGCCCGGTTACCCGCGCTCCACCGGGAAAGGAGACCAGGTCGGCGCCGAAATAACGCAGCATCCGCTCACTGTGGTCGCGCGACAGATGTGGTTCATGCACCGTCGTCGTGCCGGCCGTCTGCATGCCGGCCAGCAGCAGCGCCGACTTCACCTGGGCGCTGGCGATCGGTGACCGGTATTCAAGGGGCCGCAGTGAACCGCCGGTAATCGCCAGGGGCGCACGGGTGTTGCCCTCACGGCCGGAAATCTGTGCGCCCATCTGCGCAAGGGGTCCGACAATCCGCTGCATCGGCCGCCGGCGCAGGTATTGATCACCGGTCAGCACGGAAAAAAACGGCTGTGCCGCGAGAATACCGCTGATCAGCCGCATTGTCGTACCGGAATTGCCGCAATCGATCACATCGAACGGCTCCGTCAGCCCGTCAAGACCGACCCCCTGCACCTCAAGCTGATCGGCGTCCGTCTGCTCAATGGTGACACCGAGGGCACGGAAAGCACGCAAGGTGGCGTGACAGTCTTCCCCCTGCAGCAGGCCGCTGATACGGCTGGTACCACGCGCCAGCGACGCAAACATCAGTGCCCGGTGGGAGATCGACTTGTCGCCCGGGACATGGATCTCGCCGCCGAGCCGTTGTGCCGCAGTGAGCGTTCGGGTTTGTATCGTTTCCGTCATAACCGGTCCTTTTGAGGGTCGCTGGATCACAGAATGGCGTCACGCATCTGCTTCGAGCGCAGAAAAAATTCGAATAACTTGTCCCCGTTGCCGGCCGCAATCTCGCCCTTGAGCTCGGCGAGGGACTGCTCAAACTGTTCGATCATTTCGAGCAGGGCTGCGCGATTGGTTTCGGCGATGTCGCGCCACATGGTCGGATCGGAGGATGCGATGCGGGTGAAATCGCGGAATCCGCCGGCCGAATATTCAAGGATGTTTTCCTCGTAGTGATCGTAGGACCCGACCGCATTGACCAGTGAATAGGCAACCATGTGGGGCAGATGGCTGATCGCCGCCAGAATCCGGTCGTGTTTTTCCATTGCCATGCAGACCACCCGGCTGCCGGCAATGTGCCACATCCGCTCAACCAGCTCCAGGGCCACCGGATCCGTTTTATCCGTCGGCGTCAGGATGCAGCGTTTGTCCTGGTAGAGGGTGGCGAAAGCGGCCTCGGCGCCGCTCTGTTCGGTGCCGGCAATGGGATGGCCGGGCACGAAGCTGATCCCCTCCGGCAGCAGGGGTTCAATCGCCCGCACCACCTCCGCCTTGACGCTGCCGCCATCGGTGATGATCGCGCCCGGCTTGAGGGCCGGCAGACACTGTTCAACCACCCTGGCCAGGGTCTTGACCGGCGTCGCCAGAAAGACCAGGTCGGCACCGGCGACAGCCGCCGCAGGATCACGCGTGTAGCGATCGATGATGCCCAGTTGCAGCGCCTTTTCGAGGTTCGGCCGCCCGCGTCCGCAGCCGACCACCTCCCCGACCACGCCGGCCGCCTTGAGCGCCAGGGCCAGGGACCCGCCGATCAGGCCGACGCCGATAATCGTCAGACGCGGAATCAGAATAGCAGCAGCCATGGGTTACACCTCTGATTGCGCCGCGGCAAAATTCGCCAGCGGATAGGAACCGAGAATCTTGAGGAAGTGGCAATGGGGGCGCAGCTCTGCGATCGCCGCAGCGATCTGTTCGTCATCACTGTGTCCCATCAGGTCGAGGAAAAAGATATATTCCCAGGCCTTCTGCTTCATCGGCCGGCTTTCGATCTTGGTCAGGTTGATCTGCCGCTTGCTGAAGGGCTCGAGCATGCGGTAAAGAATACCCGGCTCGTCCTTGATACTGAACATGATCGAGGTCTTGTCGTCATCCCCCTTGCCGGGGGCTTTCTTGCCGACAACAAGAAAGCGGGTAAAATTATGCGGGTTGTCCTCGATCCGTGCCTTGACCACCTGCAGATCGTACTGAACCGCCGCCGCGGCGCTGGCAATGGCCGCTGCACTGTCGTCTTCGGCGACCATCTGCGCCGCCGCGGCAGTACTGGAGACGTCGATCAGCGGGATGTCGGGCAGGTTGGTCTCAAGCCAGTGGCGACACTGGGCGAGCGGCTGCGGATGCGACACGATTTTGCTGATCTGCTCGATGCGCCCCGACTTGGAAAGCAGGTTATGGGAAATCTCGAGCATGATTTCAGCGATGATCTTCAGGTCGGAATCGATAAACATATCAAGGGTGTGGTTGACCACGCCCTCGGTGGAGTTCTCCACCGGAATGACACCGTAGTGCGCCCGCCCACGCTCAACCTCCTCGAAGACGGCGGGGATACTTTTAAGCGGCACCAGCGCGGCGGACAGACCGAACTGCTGCATCGCCGCCTGATGGGTAAAGGTCGACTGCGGGCCGAGAAAGGCAACCTGGAGGGGCAGCTCCATGTTCAGGGACGCCGAAATAATTTCGCGGAAAACCTTGCGCACGGCCTCGTTGGGGAAGGGTCCGGAATTGTGACCGGTCAGCCGTTCATAGATTTTTTTCTCACGGCTCGGCACATAAAACAACCCGTCGTCGCGCTCCTTGACCTGCCCTACTTCGATTACCACGCGGGCACGTTGATTGAGCAATTCGAGCAGTTGATCATCGATCCGGTCGATCTGTTCACGCAGCGCTTGCAGTTTGTCGGTTGTCATCGTTGTCCCGTCCACATGGATAAAAATTCAAGCAGGCAATGTAGCTTAATCCACCGGATAAATCAATTTCCCCGCCGCGCAGCCCCGGCGAACAGTCTTGACCCGCGGCAGCCCTGCGGCTAAACTCCGCTCGTTATCCGGGCGTATCAACCAACTTAACAACCTCAAATCAACCAAGGATGTGCATGATGCCAGTTGCAACCAAAGTCAAAGGCTGTCTGGAAAATTCCTCGTGGATTCGCAAAATGTTCGAAGAGGGGGATCGGTTAAGAAAAGAACTTGGCGACGACAACGTCTTCGACTTTTCCCTCGGCAACCCGACCATGGATCCGCCGGCCGCTTTGCACGCCGAACTCAAGCGCATTGCCAACCAGCCGCTGCCGGGCATGCACCGCTATATGAACAACGCGGGCTACGAGGAGACCCGTGCCGCCGTCGCCCGGGTGATCGCGGAAAACTGTGATCTGCCGGTCACCGCCGCGCACGTGGTCATGACCTGCGGTGCCGGTGCCGCCCTCAACGTCGTGATGAAGACCCTCCTTAATCCCGGTGACGAGGTCATCATTCTGCGCCCCTACTTTGTCGAGTACAACTTCTACATCGACAACCACGGCGGCGTTCCCGTCACGGTTCCGACGCGCGAGGATTTTCAGCCCGATCTTGCCGCCATCGCCGCAGCCATCAACGACAGAACCCGGGCGATCATCATCAACTCACCCAACAACCCGACCGGGGTGATCTACCCCGTTGATACACTCAAACGGTTAGGACAGCTGCTAGCGGACAAGGAGGCGGAGTTTGGCACCACCATCGTCGCCATATCCGATGAGCCCTATGCCCGCATCAGCTACGGCGAATCGGTCCCCTGCATTTTTACGGCGATCAAAAATTCCGTCATTGTCACATCGCACTCCAAGGACCTGGCCCTGCCCGGTGAACGGATCGGTTACCTGGCCGCCTCGCCGCAGCTGAGGGATGCCGGCCTGTTCATCCAGGGGGCGATTTTCTGCAACCGGGTCCTGGGCTTTGTCAATGCTCCGGCACTGATGCAGCGCCTGGTCACCGGCCTGCAGCGTGTCAGCGTCGACATCGAAAAATACCGCTTCAAACGGGATCTTCTGTATAACAAGCTGGTGGAACTGGGCTTCGATGTGGTCAAGCCGGGCGGCGGCTTCTATCTCTTTCCGCGCTCGCCGCTGGCCGACGAGATGGAGTTTATCCGCCGCGCCCAGACCTTCGGTATTCTGCTGGTTCCCGGCAGCGGCTTCGGGGCGCCGGGCTTTTTCCGCATCGCCTACTGTGTCGACGACCGGATGATCGAAAGAAGTCTGCCGGCCTGGGAAAAGCTCGCGGACAGCCTGGAGATGGTCCGGACCTGACAACTCCCGGTCAGACGGGTGCCGGCCCGTCGGCACGCTGATGGGCCGGCAGGATGTCCCCGGACGGGCTGACGTAACGGACTTCACAGCACAGATCGAAGGCAAAGCGCTCCCGTACAAGCGTGCGGATGCGGGCGATCAGGGCAAGAACATCCCGGGAACTGGCGTTGCCCAGGTTGACGATAAAGTTGGCATGGCGCCGCGAGACCTCGGCCTGGCCGATGCGCAACCCTTTAAGACCGGCCTCTTCAATGATTTTCCCCGGTGGCCCGATGGTCGCGTGCATCTCTGCAGTGCTGAGAAAGACCGAACCGCAATTCGGCTGTTTGCGGGGAAATTTGCCCCGGCGGACGCGCAGGTCGTCAAGCATCTCACGCCGTACCCGGGATAATTCAGCGGCACGGCAGGTTAACTCCACCTCGACCACCACGCACCCGCGGCCCTGCAGGGCGCTGTAACGGTAGTCAAAATGACAGGCGGCGGCATCAAGGCGCCGGATGCCGCCGTCCAGATCGACGATCGTGACCCGGGTCACCTGTTCGCCGATGCCGTGGCGGTGACTGCCGCCGTTCATGACCACCAGACCACCAACCGTCCCCGGGATGCCGATACAGTGTTCCAGGCCGGTCAGTCCGGCACGCATGGTCATCCGCGTCAATTGGGGCACCCAGGCGCCCCCTTCAGCGACGACCGTCTCACCGCTGATGGTGATCCGCGCCATGCGCGCGCCGATCTTCATCACCACCCCGCGCACGCCGAGATCATCGAACAGCAGGTTGGTTCCCTGCCCGATGACCACCAGCGGCAGCTCCAGGGTTCTTGTCAGCTGCACCACCGCCGCAACCTGCGCAGCATTTTCCGGCTCAATAAAAAGATCCGCCACCCCGCCGATCCGCCAGCTGCTGTGATGCGCCAGGGGCTCGGCAAAACGGGTCGCGCCGACATCGGCTGCCGCCAGCTGGCTCAGGCGTTGCGACATCTTTTGTTCCACACTCATGGCAACCCCGCCGGCCGAAAGTCGACAATCTGCAACTGCACGCTTGTGCGTCCCTGCCAGTGATTGAGACCCGGACGATACAGCAGATCGACCTCCCCGGTCAGTTCACTGATCCGCTCAGCCTGGCCGAAAGCAATGGCGGCGCAGCGCTTCTCCCCCTGCACGGCCTCAAAGCGCAGATGGCGCTCCCGGACGATACGTGAACCGTGAATCCGGCAACGGCGGCTGACAAATGCCGGTTGCGGATTGCCGGCACCACAGGGACCGATCCTGTCAAGTTCCTCAACCGTGGCAGGCTGCCAGCACGAAAGGGGCATCTCCCCGTCATGCAGAAGCTGCGGACACAGCTGTTCATCTGTCAAACGGGTTGCCGCCACCGCTTCGAAACGATCGACAAAGGCCGCCAACTGCTCCCCGCGCAGGGACATGCCGGCGGCCATGGCGTGGCCGCCGAACCCCTCAAGCAGATCGGCACAGTCAGTGAGCGCTTTAAACAGGTGAAAATCCTTCACCGAGCGGGCAGACCCCTTGCCACCGTCGCCATCCAGGGCAATCAGTACCGTCGGCCGGTAGTAGCGTTCCACCAGGCGGCTGGCGACAATGCCGATCACCCCGGCATGCCAGTCCGCGCTGGCAAGGACGATGGAATAACGCTGCGGTCGCTGTGGTTCATCAAGCAGGGCAATGGCCTCGTTCAGGGTGCTTATCTCCAGGGTCTGGCGCTCGCGATTGAAACGGTCAAGACGCTGTGCCAGGTCATCGACATCTTCTCCCACGTCGCCAAGCAGCAGCCTGACCCCGAGGACAGCATCTTCGAGCCGACCGGCGGCATTGAGGCGCGGAGCAAGACGAAACCCGACCACGCCGCTGTTCATCTGTTTGACCCCGGCAACACGCTTGAGGGCAGCGATTCCCGGTCGCCGGCCAGACTCAAGCAGACGCAATCCGGCGCGCACAAGGATGCGGTTGACATCCGTCAAGGGAACGATGTCGGCAATCGTGCCCAGGGCAACAAGATCCAGGCTCTGGCGCAGATCAGGTTCTTCGCGCTGCGCGAAATAGCCCTGTTCACGCAGATAACGACGCAAGCCGATCAGCAGAAAAAAGGCGACTCCGACCCCGGCGAGATCGGCAAAGGGAAAACGGCTGGTGGGCAGGTGCGGATTAATCAGGGCAACACAACCAGGCAGTTCGTCTGGCGGTTGGTGATGGTCAGTGATGATCAGGTCAAGACCGAGCCCGGACGCCAGTTGCGCCTCGGCGTGGGCGCTGACGCCACAGTCGACGGAAATGATCAGGCTGCAGCCATCTGCCGCCGCCTGGTGGATTGCCGCGGCGGACAGACCATAGCCATCCTTGAGGCGCAAGGGAATGTGGTAGTCAACCACCGCACCAAGACTGCGCAGGGATTCAACCAGCAGGGCGCAGCCGCTGATCCCGTCGACATCGTAATCGCCGTGAACGGCAATCCGCTCGGCATTGATCAGGGCATGGTGCAGGCGCGCACAGGCGGCCGTCATCTGCGGAAGCAAAAACGGATCGGGCAAGGCGGCGAGGTTGTCCTGCAGAAAACGCGTTGCCCGATCCGGTGTCGCGTAGTCACGCAAACAGAGAACCTGGGCCAGCATCCGGCTGACCCGCAGCGTTGCCGCCAGTTCTCCGACGACCTGTGGAGGCGGTTGCGCGGCGCGCAATTGCCACTGTCGCTGGCGTACCGGTCTCATCTACGCCTCTCGCTGAGCGGTTAAGGCCAAACGTCGAACGCTGCGTTTCGCGCGCGTCCACTGCCCGGACTCAAGGCCAGGGTTACTGCAGTGGTGCCCGGGGAACCGGCGGATGATTGCGCATGAACTCAATCTCGGAACGGATCTGCTGCGCCCCATCACCCTGCGGACTGACCTCGAGAAAGCTCTCCCAGGCCTCCACCGCACTGGCAAAGTCCTGCAGATCGTAGCGATAGACCACGCCCATATTGTAGCGGCTCTGCAGGTGGTTGGGATCAAGTGCGGCAGCACGTTGAAAATTGCTGATGGCACGATCGTACCAGCCGACCCGCCGGTACATGGTTCCCTGGTCAGTGAGCACGTTGGGATCGTCCGCATCAAGCTGTAACGCTCTGTCATAGGCATCAATCGCCTTCATCGGCTGATCGGCACCGAAGAAATTGTTGCCCAACTGGACCCAGGCATTGCGGTTGTCGGGCTCGCGGGCGACGATCCCTTCGAGCGTGGCAATCTGCTGCTGATAGTTGACCACCGGAACCGGGGCCGCAGCAGGCGAGGAGGAAGAGGATGATGGCACGGTGTCACTTTTCCAGTTGGAATAGATGACACCGCCCAGCACGCCAACCAGCAGTACGACGATAATCAGCAGAATCGTTTCTTTTTTCATTGGCACGAAAACTCCAGCAAGGGGTTGACCGGCAACGATCAACCCGTTTTGATCGCCTTTTTCTGCCAGAACAGCAGCAGCGGACTCGCGACAAAGATTGACGAATAGGTGCCGACCAGCACCCCGACCAGCATCGCGAAAGCGAAATTGTGAATCACCCCGCCGCCCAGAACAAACAGCGCCATGACCACAAGAAGGGTTGTCCCCGAGGTGATAATCGTGCGTGACAGGGTTTCATTGATGCTGCGATTGAGAATGTACATGAAGCTTTCTTTATTATACTTGCCGAGATTTTCACGGATCCGGTCATAGACGATGATCGTATCATTAAGCGAGTAACCGATGATCGCGAGGAAAGCGGCGATAATCGGCAGATCGATCTCCTTGCCGAAGATGCTGAACATCCCCAGGGTGATCACCACGTCGTGCAGCAGGGCAATGATCGCGCCAACGGCAAAACGGAACTCAAAGCGCCAGGAGATGTAGGCAAGAATCCCGAGCATGGCGTAAAAGATCGCCTTGATTCCCTTGTTGCGCAGATCCTTCCCGACCTGTGGCCCAACCATCTCGACCCGACGGACTTCGACCATGCCGTCACCGTAGGAGGCCTCGAGACGTTCGGTTATCTGCACCGACACCCCTTGCAATTCCCCGGTCGTCCGCTCAACGCGGATGAGAAACTCATTTGTCTCCTCGCCAAACCGCTGTACCACCGGGGTGCCGAGGTCAAGATCGGTCAGCGCCTGGTTGATCTCCCTGGCATCCGTCGACTCCTTGAACTGTACCTGGACCAGGGTTCCGCCGGCGAAATCAATGCCGTAATGGGGACCTCCATGGCCTATCAGGGAGACTATCCCGATCACAATCAGCACCAGGGAGAAAATGAACGCCAGTTTGCGCTTACCGACAAAATCGATGTTGATATCCGGCTTGATCAGCTGCATGCCGCCAGTCTCCTATATACTCAGCCGCTTGATGTTGCGGCGTTGCAAGAAAAAATCAAAGATAAACCGGGAGACAAAAATCGCGGTAAACAGTGACGCGACAATCCCGATCGAGAGTGTGACGGCAAACCCGCGCACCGGACCTGTGCCGAACTGGAACAGCACCAGAGCCGCCAGCAGGGTCGTCAGGTTGGCATCGATGATCGTCGAAAAGGCCTTGCTGTAGCCCGACTCGATGGCCAGCTTCGGTGCCCTGCCCAGCGCGAGTTCCTCACGAATCCGCTCGAAGATCAGGACGTTGGCATCAACGGCCATACCGACGGTCAGAACGATACCGGCCAGACCGGGAAGGGTCAGGGTGGCGCCCAGCAGAGACAGCATGGCGGCGATAAAGAACAGGTTGAGGATCAGTGCGGAAATCGCAACAACCCCGGACAGCTGGTAATAGACAATGATGACCAGCAGAACCAGAACGGCTCCGACCCAGATCGACAGGATTCCCTGATCAATGGAATCCTGACCAAGGGAAGGGCCGACGGTCCGGTTTTCCAGGATCTCGACCGGGGCCGGCAGGGAGCCGGCGCGCAGGACGATGGCCAGATCGGTTGCCTGCTGCGAGGTGAAGGATCCGGAAATCTGGGCGCTGCCGCCGGAAATACGTTCACGAATGACGGGCGCAGAATAAACCGTATCATCCAGAACGATCGCCATGCGCTTGCCGACGTTGGCGGCGGTAATCTGATCAAACCGCCGCGCCCCGACCGCGTTGAAATCGATGGAGACATAGGGCTCGTTAAAACGGGTGTCGATCCGGACATTGGCATCAGCCAGCAGATCGCCGGTCAGGGCAGTTTTGCTCATCACCACGAGGGGCGTTTCCGATTCCACCCCGGTGGCCCGGTTGACGTTCCGCTCATAGAGCAGCTGCGTTCCTTCAGGCAGGTTGCCTGCGAGGGCTTCCTGGATGTTGGCCGCTTCATCGACCATTTTGAACTCCAGCCGTGCCGTCTTGCCGAGCAGGGAGATGGCCCGGTCCGGATCATCGACACCAGGCAGCTGGATCAGGATGCGGTTACCGGCCTGGCGCTGCAGGGTCGGTTCGCTGACGCCGAATTGATCGACCCGGTTGCGCATGGTTTCCAGCGCCTGACGCACGGCATAGTCCTTGATATTGTCAATCTCATCGTCACCAAGGCGAAAGTGTTTCTCGATGTAGCCGCCGGCACCGCTCAGTGTCGCCGGTTCCAGTGCAGGAAACTCTTCCGTCATCAGGGCATCGACCTTGGCACCCTCTTCCTCGTCATAGACCTGAATCACCAGACGGTCCCCCTGCCGGCGCTCGATCCGTTTGAAAATGATATCCTGCTCACGCAGACGGGTCTCGGTCTGATCGAT
>JAWOIX010000055.1:0-4139 GCA_046484405.1 Pelovirga sp. | reverse complement strand
ATGAGCTGATCGATTCTTTGCACGCTGGCACTCCCTTGGTTGGCGAACTGTCACCGGGTCATAGCTGCTACGCGGCTGTCATTGGTTAAGGGCTGTCCGTGGTCCGTTGCCAAAGACGGTCAGCCGCTAACGCGGCGTCAACGGCTGCGCCGTGTCAGGCCGCTGTCGCGGCCGTCATTGGTCAATTATGTCTGCAGTTCTGAATTCTGGCTCCTGGATTCTAACGTCTTTATTCTGCTTTTCCCTCTCCGCCTCAGCTTCTCCTGCGTCTCTGCGTTAAAGCCTTTCTGGCTCCTGGCTTCTGGATTCTGCCTCCTGCCTGCCTCCCCCTCTCACCCCAGGTCATTCTCGACGCGGATCAGGCGCGGGGGCTGGCAGGTGATATCGAGGCTGGCGATCTCCCCGAGGGCGGCAATGACATCAGCTTCCTTTGCCGCATGGGTCATCAGCACGATCGGGACACAATCGGTGTCATGGTGTTCGGGCTGAATCATCGACTGGATGCTGATGTTGTAGGCACCAAGACAGCCGGCCAACCGGGCGAGGACACCGGGACGGTCTACAGTCTTGAAGTGCAGGTAGTAGTGGCTGATGATTTCACTCATCGGCTGAATCGGCAGGGACTGAATCGCCTTGCGGGCGTATCCCATGATCGGCACGCGCAGATGGGCACCGCTGAGTTGATCGCGGCTGATGGCGATAACATCCCCCATCACCGCGCTGGCTGTTGCGTCCATGCCGGCACCACTGCCGTAGAGCAGCGTCGGCCCGACAAAATCGCCGGTCAGGCGCACCGCATTGAATACCCCGGACACCTCGGCGAGCTGATCGCTGGCGGGAATCATCGTCGGATGCACGCGCACCTCGATTTTATCGCCGTGGTTCTTGCCGATGGCAAGGAGCTTGATTTTATAACCCATCTGCCGGGCGAACTGGATATCGACGGCGTCAATATTACTGATTCCTTCCATGTACACCTGGCTGAAGTCGACCGTCGTTCCGAAGCACAGGGCACTGAGCAGCGCGATTTTATGGCCCGTATCCACGCCTTCGATATCAAAGGTCGGGTCGGCCTCGGCATAGCCGAGTTTCTGGGCCTCAGCCAGGACCGTGGCGAAATCGCTGCCCACATCGGTCATCTTGGTAAGAATGTAGTTACAGGTGCCATTAAGAATGCCGAGCACCGAGCTGAAGCGATTCGCACAGAGGCTCTCCTTGATGGGCGAGATGACCGGGATGCCACCGCCGACAGCCGCCTCGTACATCACCGAGACGCCGGCATTGTCCGCCGCGGCAATGATCTCCTCGCCATGCACCGCCATCAGGGCCTTGTTGGCGGTGACGATATGCTTGCCGTTGGCGATGGCGCTCAGGATAAAACTTCTGGCCGGCTCATAGCCGCCGATCAGCTCAATCACCACGTCGATATCAGGATTATTGATGACCTCATCGACATCTGTGGTGAGCATTCCGTCCGGCAGGACAACACCGCGATCGCTGGTGATATCCAGATCGGCGATTTTGAGCAGCCGGATCGGGGCGCCGAGGCGCTGTTCAATGATTTCCGCGTTGTGCTGCAACACCCTGACGACCCCGGTGCCAATGGTTCCGAAGCCAATCAGGCCGACATGAATTCCGTTCATAGGTACTCCGTTCATCTGCAAAAAGAAACCGGCCGCAATCTACGCCTTGACGACAGCCGCGTTGCGGGCAATCTTGTCAAGCAGTCCATTGATGAAATTGGGGGAATCCTTGGTGCCATAGCGCTTGGCAATTTCGATTGCCTCGTTCAGGGTCACGGCAACCGGGATGTCCGGCTGGAACAGCAGTTCGAAGGTGGCGATGCGCAACAGCGCCAGGTCAACCGCCGACATGCGCGCCAGAGACCAGTTCTGCGCCGCTTCGCCTATATGCCTGTCCAGCAGTGGCCGATATTCAAGCACACCGCGCACCAGCTGTTCGGTAAACTGACGGACCGTTTGTGCCAGGGGCGGCGCATCAGCATCAAGGGGTTCCCCGAGAACATCATCGGAAAAACGGAAGTTCTTCCAGAACTGTTCAAGGATGCGGTCGGCACTGACACTGTTTGTCTCGTACTTCAGGGCAAAGAGAATTTTCAGAGCATATTCACGCCCGATCCGGCGGTTATTCGACATCGCTGGTAAATGCTCCCAGCAGATTGACCATCTCAATGGCGCTCATCGCCGCCTCGGCACCCTTGTTTCCGGCCTTGGTACCAGCCCGCTCGATCGCCTGCTCGACAGAGTCGGTGGTCAGGATGCCGAAAGCCACCGGCAGTCCCGAGTCAAGGGAGACCATCGCCACGCCCTTGGTGACTTCGGCGCTGACATATTCAAAGTGCGGTGTCCCGCCGCGAATCACCGCACCGAGGCACAACAGGGCGTCAAAGCGCTTGGAAGCGGCCATGTGCTGGGCCATCAGGGGAATTTCAAAGGCGCCGGGAACCCGCACTACGGTCAGCTGCTCATCGGCCGCTCCGTGACGTACCAGGGTGTCAATCGCCCCTTCCAGCAGACGTTCAGAAATAAAGCTGTTGAAACGACTGACAATGATACCGAAGCGATAGTTGCCGGCATCCAGTTTTCCTTCAATGATTTTTGCCATGGTGTGCTCCCGTTCTGTCCAGGTTCTAAAGATTCTCCAGCAGATGTCCCATTTTTTCACGCTTGGTGGTGAGGTACTTGAGATTGGATCCCTGCGGCGGAATTTCAATTTCAACCCGTTCAATCACCTCCAGACCATAGCCTTCCAGGCCGACGATTTTTTTCGGATTGTTGGTCATCAGGCGAATTTTTCTGACTCCCAGGTCGCTGAGAATCTGTGCACCGATACCGTAATCACGCAGATCGGCAGCGAAACCGAGGAGCTTGTTGGCCTCCACCGTGTCATGCCCCTGGTCCTGCAGGGCATAGGCCTTGAATTTGTTGATCAGGCCAATGCCGCGACCTTCCTGGCGCATATAGAGGATGACCCCGACCCCTTCCGCACCGATGCGCGACATCGCCGTGTGCAGCTGGCTGCCGCAATCACAGCGCGCCGAGGCGAAGACGTCACCGGTGAGGCACTCGGAGTGCACCCGCACCAGCACCGGCCGATCACTGTCGATCTCGCCCTTGACCAGGGCAATATGGTTGGTGCTGTCGACATCATTTTCGTAGATAATCGCCCTGAAGGGACCGCCAAAGGGGGTCGGCAGGCAGGTCTCCGCGGCGCGCCGGACGAGCAGTTCCTTGCGCATCCGGTAGGCGACAATGTCAGCGATGGAAATGATCCGCAGGTTGTGCTCGGCGGCGAAAATCTCCAGTTGCGGCATCCGCGCCATGGTGCCGTCTTCGTTCATGATCTCACAGATGACCCCGGCCGGCTTGAGACCGGCAAGGCGGGCGAGGTCGACCGATCCTTCGGTCTGGCCGGCGCGGACCATGACGCCACCCTTCTTGGCCCGTAAGGGGAAAATATGCCCGGGTCGGGCGAGATCCCTGGCGGTCGTCTCGTCCGCCACGGCGACCTGGATGGTCCGCGCGCGATCGGCAGCGGAAATCCCGGTAGTCACCCCTTTGCGCGCCTCGATGGAGATGGTGAAAGCGGTGCCGAAGGAAGAACTGTTGTCGTTGACCATCAGCGGCAGATCGAGAGCATCGGCGCGGTCTTCCGTCAACGACAGGCAGATCAGACCACGGCCGTGGCGGGCCATGAAATTGATCACTT
This sequence comes from Pelovirga sp., assembly GCA_046484405.1. GTDB lineage: Bacteria > Desulfobacterota > Desulfuromonadia > Desulfuromonadales > Geopsychrobacteraceae > Pelovirga. Next base: position 410 of record JAWOIX010000055.1, on the reverse strand, counting down.
CAGCAGTGGCATGTTCGGCCGCCACCACCAGATCCCCTTCATTTTCACGATCCTCGTCATCGACCAGGATCACCATTCTGCCACTGCGGATATCTTCAAGTGCTGCTTCAACTTTTGCGACCGGCATTACTACATCCTTATTACTGGTAGGGCAAGATCCCGCGAGGCTGACGACCCTTGCCCCGGCCGGACCAGCCGCTACATTCACGGGTTGGAGAACCTGCACAGTTGTTGCGGAACAGTCCCGCTTTATCTCACAGAAAACCGTTTTTAGCAAGAAACTCGCGGCTGAGTTTTCCTTCCGCCGCCTGCCCGTCGCGACCGCCGAGCAGACGTTCGACATAGCGTCCGAGAAGATCCGTTTCAATGTTCACCCGGTCACCGGGACGGCGGTCCTTCAGACAGGTCTG
>JAWOIX010000079.1:0-5493 GCA_046484405.1 Pelovirga sp. | reverse complement strand
TCGATCTCCTGTCACAGGAATGGTGCTGCAGTATTTACTGCCAGTACCCATTGGACAGCAGTCATTTGCCACCCCGAAGAGGAGCATAACGCGCATTGTCAAATCATAGCAGGGACTGATGTTTTTGCCAGAAATCGAAAAAAACCGCAGAAGAGGGGTTCGTTGAGCGCTGTGTCAATGACAGGGTGCCTGTCCGCACCGCACAAGGCGCAGGGCGCAGGCAGGGAGGCCTTTTCCCGGCAACCCACGGTCCCCGGCGCTGGGGCATGATCCCGCAACCGGTCATCATCTCCCGTCATCTGCCGCTGCCTGGCAACGTTGCGCTTTCACGAGCAGGCGATATAATTATTTTTGTGGATAATCGAATTTGACCAGGGACGCACTGTTAAATGACATCAGCGACAAGCCACGCAGATATTATTTATCCTGAGTTTATTCAGTCGCCAAGGAAAAGCGGGCGCCGGATTTTATGAACTGTACTTTCAGATCGGATAAAAAAGACATGATGTCCGCAATTCCTAATAACTGTTTTCTCACGTGAGCAATGAACATCCTTGTGAGCATCACTGTGATAATGGCTTTCTTTTGTTCATGGCAGGTGGTCAGTCTGATTCTGTGTTTTACGTTGTCGCGATGGATCGATGCAACGGCCATTTTTTTATCGAAGCTGCCGTTACCTTCCCCTTGTTCGACGTCGGGATCATGACGGCGCCGGATTCGGCAGACCATTAAAACGTCAGTTCTCTTCTGCCTGGAGACTGTCGGACCAGCTCGCGTTACTGGCTGGCGTCATCACAGCCTTTGCGACCCGTGTTATTGGCCAGCAACCAGACCGCTGGCAATGCTTTTTCACTAAGGAGATGTGCTATGCAGAAACCTTCTCTTGCCCGCTTGACTGTTATCGCCCTGGTGCTGCTGCTCGGCGTCTGGTGGGCGCTGGCCTCGGCAGCCCCCGAGGGTGACGCTTTTCCGAACGGTGGGTACCTGCTCAATGCCGCCGAATTGATGGAACGGCAGCAGCAGGAACCGCTGGTCATTGTCGACGTGCGCACGGATAAGGACTTCGACGGCAAGCTGATCCCGGGGGCGATCCGGTTGCCGTGGAGTCAGTTTCGCCGTGACGATCCGGTCGGCAACATGGGCGGCCTGTTCGTCGGGCCGGCCGAGGCGCAGCGGATTCTCGGCCAGCACGGCCTGTTCCGCAATGACATGATCGTCCTCTATGATTCCATTGCCAGCGATGGGGGCGCCACCGCGTCCTACCTGTTCTGGGTGCTCGACCTGCTTGGTCATGAGAAGATGGCGCTCCTCGACCAGGGCATCGACGGCTGGATTGCTGCCGGCGGCGATGTCGTCAACCAGCCGCAACAGCGCGAGCCGCTGCTCTACCAGGCGGCCGGCAAAGAGATCGAACTGCGGCGCTGGGTAGACGAAGAGTTTATCTATCCGCGCCTCGGCGATCGCTACTACCAGGTTCTCGATGTCCGTTCCGAGGGCGAATACCTGGGCAAAGACCTCAACACCGGCCTCGACGGCAGCCCGCTGAAGGCCGGTCATATCCCGGGAGCGTTCAACATCAACTATGAAACCAACTGGGTCGACACCGACAGCAAGGCGCTGAAGAGTTACGCCGAACTGGCCGACATGTACCGTGGCCTGAATCCGACTGCCGGGGTGATCGTCTACTGCCACTCGGCGCGGCGCGGGTCCTTCGGCTACTTCGTCCTGCGCCTGCTCGGCTTCGAGGACGTCATGCTCTATGACAACTCCTGGTTCGGCTGGGGCCGGGAGGATCGCTACTACCCGGTCGAGACTGCGGCCCATGTCCTGAGCGGCCAGACGCCGCCGCAGGTCGAGCAAAGCGCGACAGCTGCCGGCAGTAACGGCGGTGGTCAGGCACCGTCCAGGCAACAGAGCGAAACGCAGAAGCCGTCATCGGGTAGCCAGAAAAAGGGTTACATTTCCTGTGGAGGTTAGGCATGAGCAAGTCAAACGCACCCTACTGGCCGATCCTCCCGAGCGCCATCGCCCTCGCCGGGATCATGGTCTTTATCTTTGCCAGCTTCGGTCCGCCGGCCTCTTCGAGCGGTTTCGTCACCACGCTGAAAGGCTTTTTCCTGCAGGTTGCGCCGGATTACGCCGCTGACAAACAACACTACCGGATGATGCCGGGAGTCGGCTCCTGGCTGATGGCGTTTGTCCTGGGAATGGCAGCCGGTGGCTTTATCGGCGGTCGCAGCTTCGGCCAACCGGTTACGGACATGCCCAGCGCCTGGGAAAAACGCTTCGGTCCGAGCCGCGCCAAACGTTACCTGACCACCTTTGTGGGTGGGTTCCTGATTCTGTTCGGCGCCCGCCTGGCCGGTGGCTGCACCCTCGGGCTGTTCCTCTCCGGATCTACCCAGCTGGCGATCAGCGGCCTGTATTTCGGTGCGGTCATCTTTGCCGTGGCAATGCTGACCGCCCGCATCGTCTACAAGAACAGGAGTCATTATCATGACTGATGTCTGGATCGGACTCTTTTCCGGAATCGCCTTCGGCTTCGTGATTCAACGCGTCGGGGCGACCAATCCGCAGAAAATGGTGCTCGCGCATCTGATGCAGGAACGCCACATTCCGCAGTTCATGCTGCTGGTGGTGATCTTTTCCGCCATTGGCCTGTTTGCCCTGGAGGCCGCCGGCGCCGCGACGACCCGCGTGTTGCCGACCAGCCTGGTGGCGACGGGACTCGGCGGCGTGATCTTCGGCGTCGGCTGGGGCCTGACCGGCTACTGCCCCGGCACCTGCTGGGCCGCCGTCGGCGAGGGGCGCATGGACGCCATCTTTGCCTTGCTCGGAGGGCTGGCCGGTACGGCGACCTTTGCCCATCTGCACGAGGCACTGATCCCGGCACTCTATATGCCAACCAATATCGGCCAGGTCACCCTGAGCGACTGGTTCGGGCATCCCGGTGTGGCGCTCGGTTTTCTGCTCCTGCTGTTCGGCGGCGCGATCCTGCTGATCGGACGCTTCTGGGAGCGGCAGGCATGATCCGGCGGCTGGTGTTACTGGTGCTGCTGGTGTGCCTGGGGTTGCCGGCGGTCGCGCCAGCAGTGGAAACTCCGCGTGGCTATTACCCGCAGCTGGAATTGCTCCACCAGGGGCAGCAGCTCTCCTTCGGCCCCTTCGTCGGCTATTATTTCCGGCCCGAAAGTGGCGACGACCTGACGCGGCTGAGGTTCCGCTGCTATAACGAGCGCCAGTTCTATACCGACCAGCTGCCGGCTGATGCGCTGCTGTTCGAAGGCGAGGCGATCCTCGGCTCGCTGCCGCAGGTCCAGGCGCTGGTACGCAGTGATGCCCGCATCGAGCCGGTGTTCTTCACCGAGGCGCCCCCTGAATGGTTAGAGGCGCGGCCGGAACCGCAGGACCAGTTCGTTCATTTTCACTCTGCTTACAGCGCCAGCGGCCCGAGCTTCACCGGTTACTGGTTGCGCCATCAGCCGGTTCGTTCCTTTCTCTACAATATGGGGGGGAGGATCGGCGCGGACAGCCCACTTTATCACCAGGCGACTCCCGGCGAACCTCAGCGGTTTCCGCACATCATTGAATTTGATGCGGGTTCAACCGGGCAGTGAACGATCAGGCACAACACCGCCACGCCTGGCAGGTGATGCTGCCACTTTTCCCGGCCGGCGGCGCCACCGCAACCAGGGCCGGCCAACCACACCCGTCAGCGACATGAGTCTGTCAAAACGCCCGGCTTGAACGCAGCGGGGTCGCCTTGTTCAGCAGAACCGGTTGCAGCGTTTTTCCCTCTTTGAGGAGCTCGGCAAAGGTTTCTGCCGGGAGGGGCCTGCTGAACAGATACCCTTGCATTGCGTCACACTCACGGGACATCAAAAAGTCGAGCTGCTCGGGGGTCTCCACCCCTTCTGCGATGGCCCTCATCTTCAAACTGTGCGCGATGGCGATGATACTGGTCGTCACCGACGCCGCAGATTCATCATCGGCCACATCGCTGATAAACGTCTGATCGATTTTCAGGTTATCAACGGGAAACCGGCGCAGATAGTTGAGGCTCGAATAGCCGGTACCAAAATCATCCAGGCTCAGATCGACTCCCAATCGTTTCAGTTCGTGCAAGGTGTCGTGGGCGGCGTGCGGATTATCCATCACCATGCTCTCGGTTAATTCGAGATCGAGCAGGGCGGGATCGAGCCCGCTGCGCTCCAGGGTCCTGCTGACAATCTCCACAACATCCCCCTGGCGAAATTGCCGGGCCGAAATATTGACCGCCGTCTGAATTGGCGCCATTCCGCGCTGTTGCCAGCTCAAATTCTGTCGGCACGCCTCTTCCAGAACCCAGATCCCGATGGGGACGATGAGCCCCGTCTCCTCGGCCAGCGGGATAAACTGTCCCGGAGACACCATGCCCCGCTGCGGGTGCTGCCAGCGCAGCAAGGCCTCACAGCTGTCAATCCGACCGGTTTTCAAGTCGACCTTGGGCTGATAAAAAAGACGGAACTCCTTGTTCTCCAGAGCTTGCCGCAGGGCGCTTTCAAGCTCCAGGGTGGTCAACAGGTGGCGATTCATCTCCTCGGTAAAAAACGAATACTCACTTCTGCGGCGCTTGGATTGATACATGGCGATATCCGCATAGCGAATCAGGGTGGCACCGTCACAACTGTCCGTGGGCGCCAGGCTTATTCCGAGGCTGGCGGTGAGAGTGACATCACGGCTGGAAAGATGGAATGGCTGGTTCAGCGTAGACAGAATTTTCGCAGCGACTTTCGCGACGACATCAGGGCTGGCGACCTCCGTCAGGACGACGACAAATTCGTCACCACCAAAACGGGCGATGGTATCACATTCCCGGACAATCCCTCTCAAGCGCTGCGCGACCTGGCACAAAAGGTCGTCACCGAAGGCATGACCAAGGCTGTCGTTGACGATTTTGAAACGGTCCAGGTCAAGGAGCAGCACCGCCACCGCAAGACCGGAGCGCAAGGCGTGGGAAATGGCCTGTTCCAGACGGTCCTTCAGCAGAATACGATTGGCCAGGCCGGTCAGGGGATCGTGTGTCGCCTGCCGTTCGAGTTGCTGCTCGTATTTTTTTTGAACAGAGATATCTTTTTTAATTCCGATGTAATGGGTGATGCCTCCCGCGGTATCGCGCAGGGGGCAAATCTGGGCATGCTCCCAGAACAGATGCCCATCCTTGTGCTTGTTGAGCATCTCCCCCTTCCACTCCTTGCCGGCAAGCAGATGCTATTAGCCGATAGTGCTAAATGAGGCATTCATGGGATTGGTATGTCTTGTCGTGAAAAAATAGGATTTCCTCGATTTTTGACGCATAAAACAGGGCACATTTTACCCATAAACGAGGAATATCTTACCCATAAAAACCAAAATCCCTTACAAAAATCCATGTCCCGGCAAAAATCTTGTGCAAATTTTTAAAATAAAGGCCCTGATGAATAATGCGGGTTAATCGAATGGTTTTGTGATGAT
>JAWOIX010000042.1:0-39846 GCA_046484405.1 Pelovirga sp. | reverse complement strand
TCAAGGATGCCATCGAGGCGTGCGGGGTACCGCACACGGAAGTCAATGTCATCCTGGTGAACAAACAGCCGGTCACCTTCCGTTATCTCCTCCAGGCGGGTGACAGGGTGACGGTTCTGCCGCCCCGGTACCCCACGGAGGTGCCGCAGAACCAGTGGCTGGCGGAACAGCAGCTCGAGCAGCCGCGCTTTATCCTTGATGTCCATCTTGGCAAGCTGGCCAGGAAACTGCGCCTGCTGGGTTTCGACTGTCTGTACCGCAACAATTATGATGATCGTGAGATAGCCGCGTTGGCGATGACCGATCGGCGCACCATATTGACCCGGGATCGGGGGCTGCTCAAGTACGCCAGGATCCGTTCAGGTCTTTTGATCCGGGAGGCAGAAACCCTCAGGCAGGCCGCCCAGGTTCTGAACCGCTACCTTCTGTGGGATCTGATCGACCCGCTGGCCCGCTGCATCACCTGCAACGGCCTGTTGGAAAGGGTCGTAAAAGAAACCATCTCTGACCTGCTGGAACCGATGACCAGAAAGATGTGCCAGGACTTCTGGCGGTGCCGGGACTGCGGAAAAATCTACTGGCAGGGAGCGCACTCCAGACAGATAGCCCTGTGGCTGGAACAGCTCAGGCGCCTGGAGCAGAAAGAAGCCGGCAGGGAAAAATAGATGATCGCAGCTACGCGTGGAGACGTGGGAACCGGCGCGTTTCTTGGGTACCGCAACAGGCTTTGCCCCGCAACCTGTAAAACGGGGCAGGCCACTGCATCCCTTTGGCTGCCGGCAATTTCATCCTGTGATTCAACCAGAGTTGACCGCGCAATGCGCAAACTGGTTGAAAGACGTGTACAATAGGAGCGGCAGAATGATCCGGGCGAACCGCCTGAACATGTTTTGCTCTCACGATTGTCAGAAAGGCTTATCCGCATGCCAAAAATTCTCCGGAAACTGATCGGTCTGACCCTGCTGTTCGCAACCGTCGGTGTTGCCTGCTGGCAGGCGCTGCTGGCGTTATGACCATGACCAGGCGGACCTATCAGACCTGGCGTTCGAGATTGACGTCCCTCCTGCGCCAGGGAGATGACCTGGTTTCCCGTAGTTTTCCTAAAGCAGCAGCCGAACTGGAAAAGCGGGCGCGCCAGTCGGAAAAGCTGGTAACGGAATATCGTCAGCGCCGCCGCCAGGCCGCGGCGTTGGTCCCGCGCAAGGCCCGGCTCCTGTGGCTGCTGCCCCTGCCGTTGCTTCCGGCGGCGGTGATTGCTTTGAGTGGCGGCCAATTAAGGGCTTTTCTGGCCAACGCCGGTGCCTACAGCCTGTTTGTGGTTGGCGCCATGCTTGCCCGCCGCGGGTTTTTACAGGAGGTGAACCTGCAGCGTCAACGCTTCCAGACATCTTATCGCTGGCCATTGAAAGCCCTGGGTGGCGCGACAGTCGCCCTGGCGACAGCCCTGACCGCCTGGGCCGGAGCCGGGCACGGTCTGCCCGTCGCCCTGACTTTTGGCGCCGGGGCCTTTGTCGCCTTCGTGCTGCTCTACGGCCTCGATCCGCGCCGGCAAGCAGTTGTGGCGCAGGGCCGGGAGACAGATGTCCAGCGCGTCAGCGCGGCATTGCAGCTGGCGGAGCAGAAGATCCTGATCATCGAACAGGCCAGTGGCCGCCTCGATCAGCCGGAGCTGAAACAACGACTGACCAACATCAGCGCTCTGGCACGTGATATTTTGGCCCAGATTGCCCGTGATCCCCGCGATCTCCAGCGGGCGCGCAAGTTTCTTAACACCTACCTGGATGGCGCTCAGCGCGTCGTCAGCGGCTATGCCGAGGCCCACGCCAATGACCGGGCCCAACCGCTGGAAGCAAACTTCCGCCGGGTTCTGGTTACCATCGAAGAGGTCTTCGAGCTGCAATACCGGCGTTTGCTGGAAAACGACCTGCGCGATCTCGATGTGCAGATGGAGGTGCTGGAGACCCAGCTCAAACGCGAAGGATTGCATTGATCCCGGACCCCTGGAGGAACTGAAACGATGCCGAACAAGACGGAACACACAACCATTGAAACCGATGTGCTGCAGGGCAAACCACCGCTGAGTTACCAGCAGGCGGATGCCGCCGAACGAGCGGCGATCGATGCACTGCTGGAAGAAATCGACCTCAACGACAGCCACTCTCTCCTCTATTTCGGCGCCTCGGCCCAGCAGCAGTTAGCCAGTATTTCCGATGACATGCTTGAAGGGGTGCGCAACAAGGACACGGGAGCGGCCGGAGAGGCCCTCAACCAGATGGTCGGCACGCTGCGAAAATTCGACCTGGGGACTCTTGATCCCAGGCACAAGCCCGGCGTTTTCGATCGCCTGTTCGGCAAAGCCAGACCGGTTGCCCGGTTTGTCCAGCGCTACGAGGAAGTCCGCGACCAGATCGACGCCATCGGCGATGACCTCGAACGGCATAAAACCGAACTGCTCACCGACATCGTCTCCCTCGACCGTCTTTATGCAGCGAATCTGGACTATTTTCATGAACTGGAACGCTACATCGTCGCCGGCGAGGAGAAACTGCGGCGGCTCGATGCGGAGATCATTCCGGCCAAGGAACGCGAGGTGAGCGCCAGCGAGGCGCTGATCGATGTCCAGCAGTTGCGTGATATGCGCGCCAACCGTGATGTTCTGGAGCGCCGGGTGCATGATCTCAAGCTGACCCGTCAGGTCGCCATGCAGAGCCTGCCCAGCATTCGCCTGGTCCAGGAAAACAACAAGGGGCTGATCAACAAGATCGTCTCGACCACCGCCAATACCTTGCCGTTGTGGCGCCAGCAACTGGCCCAGGCGCTGACGATCCACCGCTCGCGCGAAGCGGCCGGCAGCATACGTTCAGCCAGCGACCTCACCAACGAATTGCTCAAGGCGAATGCCGAGAATCTCAAGCAGGGCAACGCCGAGGCACGCCATGAAATCGAACGCGGGGTGTTTGACATCGAGGCGGTCAAGCAGGCCAATGCCGCACTGATCGATACCATCGAAGAGAGCCTGCGTATCGCCGATGAAGGACGCAGGAAACGCGTCGAGGCACAGGCTCAACTCGAAACGCTCGAAGCGGAGCTGCGCCGGTCCCTTGCCAGTGCCAGCGCACGGCAGGCGGTATCGTCAAAGAAGCCATCACCCTGAAGAAAAGAGGCGCAGCGGTCACAACTCTCAATGTGGGCAGTGTCATGTCCATGGTTCGCAGCGGCTGACCAACCTGTTTCCCCATGCTGCGCCGTTGGAGCAGGCGCTGGAACCTGGAGCTGTACCCGTACCGGCCGAAACCCTGGCTGATCGCCAATATGCCATCCCTGCGCGACCAGCCAGGGCACCTGCCTCTGCTTACCCTGCCGCACGCTCCGGCTCTTCGACCCACGCCTGCTGCAATGACAGGTGGCGCAGGAATTCGGCGACATAGAGAAACTGCTCAGGCTGGACCGGTACGTTGAGCTTCTCCTCGCCACGTTGCACCGTGAGGGCATAGCCGCTCTTGCCGTCGCGCGCCCAGCGCTCAACCGTCAAGCGCGTCTGGACCTCTCCCTCGGGCCCGGCGAAAGCGTGGTTGAGGCTCTCCTGGCCGCCGTCGCGGACGATCCTGTGCATCTTGCCGTACAGGGCGAACGCTTCAAAGGGTTCAACGATGAAGCGGATCGCGCTGCTGCCGCTCTCCAGGCGGAAGAAGCGCAGCACGACGCGCCCTTCCGTCGCCCGGCCTTCGCTGCGACGTTCGTGGGGCCCGATGGCAACCCCGGCCTTACGGGCGTAAACGGTTATCTGTGGAATCTTGTTCATAAGTCCCCCCCTTGAGGATGAAAGAGTGCCGCAGCGCGGCGCAATAGCCGTGCAACCCTGGTCAGCGCTCACTGGCTGAGGCATCGCGGGGTGTCACGAAAAAATCAGCAGACCTGCGGTGACCACCGACGGGCAGCGTGGTCAAACGCCCTCACCCCATCTTGCGATCAAGACCGCGATACCGGATTGCTTCGCTCAAATGGATGCGCTCGATCTGCTGTGCTCCGGCCAGGTCCGCGATGGTCCGCGAGAGCTTGAGAATACGGGTGTAGCTGCGTGCCGAGAGGCCGAGCTTGTCGGTCACCTGCTCCAGCAGGAGGTCCCCCTGCTCATCAAGTTTGCAGAAACGGCGGATATGGCGGGCCTGCATCTGGCTGTTGGCGTGCAGGCCAAAGGGAGCAAGGCGTGTGCGCTGCAGATCGCGCGCGCGGTTGACCCGCTCACGAATGGCGCTGGAGGGCTCCCCCGGGTCGACATCGGTGAGATCCTTGTGGGTGACCCGGGGAACTTCGACATGGAGGTCGATGCGATCAAGCAGCGGACCGGACAGACGATTGCGGTACCGCTGCAGCAACGGCGGGGTGCAGGTGCAATCGTGAACCGCGTCGCCAAGAAACCCGCAGGGACAGGGGTTCATCGCCGCAACCAGCATAAAGTCCGCCGGATAGGTCAGACTCAGGGCCGCACGACTGATGCTGACCTGCCCATCTTCGAGGGGTTGACGCAGCATCTCCAGAACATTTTTTTTAAATTCGGGAAACTCGTCAAGAAAGAGTATCCCGCGATGGGCCAGCGACACCTCGCCCGGACGGGGGTAGGCGCCACCGCCAATGAGTCCGGCATCGGATATCGTATGATGGGGCGAGCGAAAAGGACGTTGCCGCACCAGGGCGTTGCTGCGCGACAGCAGCCCGGCAACGGAATGGATCTTGGTGGTTTCAAGGGCTTCTTCGAAAGAGAAGTCGGGAAGAATGGTCGGCAGGCGCCGCGCCAGCATGGTTTTGCCGGATCCGGGTGGCCCGGCCATCAGGATATTGTGCGATCCGGCGGCGGCCACCTCAAGGGCCCTCTTCACATGCTCCTGGCCGCGGACCTCGGCAAAGTCCTCTCCATCCTTTGCCGTGGCAGCAACAATCTCTGCCGCCGGCATCTCGAAGGGATGAAGCTCCTTCTCGCCGTTGATCAGCGCCACGGCGTCCGCGAGGTGGTGAATCGCATAGACCGCCGGGCCGGCCACCACCGCCCCTTCCTCGGCATTGTCCTGCGGCACGATCAGGGCGAGATCACCCCAGGTGCGTGCGACCACGGCGATGGGGAGAACCCCGCGCACCGGCTTGACCAGCCCGTCGAGGGAAAGCTCCCCGAGAAGGATAAAGCGCTTCAGCCGCTCGGCATTGACGACCCCGGTGGCGGCAAGCAGGCCGATGGCAATCGGCAGGTCGAAGGCGGCGCCATCCTTGCGGATGTCTGCGGGAGCCAGGTTGATGGTGATGCGGCGGGCCGGAAATTCATAACCGGAATTTTTGATCGCCGATTTGACCCGGTCCTTGCTCTCCTTGACCGCCCCTTCCGGCAGACCGACAGTGGCAAACTGCGGCAATCCCTGGGCGATATCGACTTCAACTTCAACCGGATAGGCATCGATTCCGATCAAAGCTCCAGACAGAACTTTTGCGAGCATGTCCCCCCTCCACTCGTCAGCCGGCCGGCCCCTGTTGCGCCTCCAGCCTTTCAGTTCAGCATGTTACGAAGCTTTCAACTGCTTTGATGATGTAATTCGTCAATATATTTTTCTGCCATGATCGCCGCAACCGCACCGTCACCGACAGCGGTGGAAACCTGCTTGAGGACGGTCGTGCGGCAGTCACCGGCGGCAAAGATTCCCGGTACGGACGTCAGGGTATCTTCACCGGCCTTGATGTAACCCTCCGCGGTCATCTCGACCATGCCGTTCAGAAACCCCGTTGTCGGGGTCACCCCGACGGCGACAAACATCCCCTGGATCTCGATGGTGCGTTGTTCCCCGGTCACGCGGTCGGTCACGACCGCTCCGGTGAGGCCGCTGTTGTCCGACAGCAGGCTCTCGACCATGCTGTTCCAGACCATTTCGATCTTCTCGTTGGCCAGGATCCGATCCTGCAGAATCTTGGTGGCCCTGAGTTGATCACGACGATGCACCATGTAAACCTTGCTGGCGAAACGGGTCAGAAACAGCGCCTCCTCGGCAGCCGTGTCGCCGCCACCGATAACGGCGATCGGCTGATTACGAAAGAACGCCCCGTCGCAGGTGGCACAGTAGGACACCCCCTTGCCGACCAGCGCCTCTTCGCCGGCGACGCCCAGCTTGCGCGGAATAACGCCAGTACTGATAATAACAGCCCTGCAGGTCATTTCCTTGCCGTCAACGATGAGGGTCTTGCTGTTGCCCTTGTCGATAATTTTTTCCACTGTGCCGTAACCGGTCTCCAGGCCGAATTCAACACAGTGTTCCTGAAAACGCATCATCAATTCCGGACCATCGATCCCTCCCGGATAGCCGGGCCAATTTTCCACCAGGGTGGTGGTCATCATCTGCCCCCCCATGATCATTTTTTCCAGCATCAGGGATTTCAGGCAGGCGCGCGATGCATAAAGCCCCGCTGTCATACCGGCCGGGCCTCCTCCTATGATAATCACATCATAATCTGTTTCCATTATCTGGCCTTTTCTCCTCAAGCAATAAAAAGGATATGACATGCGAATCTTTGCATATTCACCGACAAAAGGGAATACCTTGCAGGAAGACAATCCGGTTGGTTACTATGGCGCTCAGGCAACCTGGGAATGACCGCGCGTGAGAGAATGAACCAGTGAAAATGATCCGGATGATTCTGTGGCTGATGGTAGCGGTGGCGGTGACGCTCGCCGGCGACTGGCTGCTGATGCAGCGCACCTTTGAGGTTCCGGGCCTGCACCAGGGACAGCGTTTTTATCGCGATTTCCGCACGCGACTGCTGAACCTCAACAGTTCGCCCCGGGATCCCATCGGCCAGGCCATCGAAGCACAAAGCGCTCCTGAACAGCGCACCTCAACACCCCGCTTTCTCTATGTCGATCGGGATGGCGAACTGCACTTTGCCGACCATCTTGAACAGATCCCCGCAGCCTACCGCCAGACGGCCCAACCTCTTGCCAGGTGACGGCTGATGATCGATCTGCGCAAGTACCTGCCGGGCATTCGCGTCACGGCTGACAATCGCGATCACAGCTGCAGGGAGATGTCACCGGAATCCTGTCGCGAGGTGGTGCTCAATGTGCGCGCCAACAGCGCCAACGGGGCCGCTTCCAAACTGGCGGAACAGCTCGCCGGCCCCAACCTGGTTCTGCCCTGGCTTTTGCAGCTGATCGGCACGCCGGTCTGGATGTTCGGCTTTTTGATGCCGATCAAACAGAGCTTTTCTCTTTTGCCGCAGCTGGTTATCGCCGGGCAGATCCGCCGCCTCGCGGTGCGCAAATGGGTCTGGGTCGGTTGCGGCATGATCCAGGCCCTGTGCCTGCTGCTGATGATTCCTGCCGCCCTGTGGCTGTCACCGCTGGCGGCGGGGCTGGTCCTGCTCGGGCTGCTGATAGTTTTCAGCAGCGCCAGCGGCGCCGCATCCGTAGCCTTTCAGGATGTTCTGGGCAAGACTGTCAGTAAAGGCCAGCGTGGCAAGCTGCTGGCCCGACGCGCCCTGTACGGCGGGATCCTGACGACGGCCGCGGGGTTGCTCCTCAATCACAATCGACAGGCGCAGAACGACCTCGGCGCCGTCCTGCTCCTGCTGTTCTTTGCTGCAGTTCTCTGGGGAACGGCGGCATTGCTGTTCGGCCTGATTCGCGAGGTTCCCGGCGCCAGCGCCGCGGGTCGCAATGTCATTGAGGAGGTGCGGGAGGGCAGGCGCTTGCTGCGCACAGAGCGGGGCTTCGCCAGATTCCTGCAGGCCCGCGCCCTGCTCTTGTCGGTTGAGCTGGCGACCCCTTTTTACGTTCTCCATGCGACCCGGACGCTTGAACTGCAGGGCAGTGACATCGGCACGCTGATCATCGCCGTCGGCCTGTCACAGATTCTCAGCAGTCCCTTCTGGGGCCGCATGGCTGACCGCACCAGCAAAAACGTCATGGCAACCAGCGCCCTCATCGCCGGGGGATCGGCACTGCTCGCCCTCGGGCTGCCGCTGGCACCGGCGGTGTTGCGTCCCTGGGGCTACTTTCTCGTCTTCATCCTCATCGGGCTCGCCGAAGCGGGCGTGCGCCTCGGCCGGAAAACCTACCTGGTGGACGCCACCCCCGATGCCCAAAGGGCAACCTATACCGCCTTCAGCAACAGCCTCATCGGCGCAATCGCACTGCTCAGCGGAGTCAGCGGGCTGATCGCCCACTGGCTCGGCGCCACGTTCATGATGGCCGTCATCGGCGGCCTCATGCTTGCTGCCTACCTGGCCTGCCGGCGCATGCCCGAGGCCGACGCGATGCTGTCAACCACAGCTTAAGCGGGGTGGTGCCGCCTGCCCGCCCCGGCATCCCTGCCGACAGGGTGCCAGGCAACCGCTTCAGGGAGTGCCGTAAACATCCGCGCGGCGGTCCGTCAGTATCCTGATCTGCTCACGGTAGGTCGCCATTTCTGCAAAATCAAGCTCAGCGATCAGTTCGACATCCTCTTCAGCCGCCAGCGCCAGAACCGTCCCCAGCGGGGAGATCACCTGGGACAGGCCGCAGAAATCAAGCCGTCCCTGGACCCTGCAGCAATTGGTCGCAATAACAAACAGCTGGTTTTCTATCGCGCGCGCGCGCAGCAGGGTCTTCCAGTGCTCCTGGCGCGGCTTCGGCCATTCGGCCGGCAGGCAGATGATTTCCGCCCCGGCGAGGGCGAGCTTGCGGAACAGTTCCGGGAAACGCAGATCGTAGCAGATCGCGATGCCGAGCCGTCCGACCGAGGTATCGACAACCAGGCTCCGGTCGCCGGCGCGCAGATAGCGGTCTTCGTGCATGGCGGAAAACAGGTGCAGCTTGCGATAGCTGCCGACCAGCGCCCCCTTGTCGATGACGTAGGCGGTGTTGTAAATCGCCCCACGATCCAGTTCCGGCAGGCTGCCGACGCTCACCAGGCCATAGTCACGGCACCTCTGCTGCAACTCTGCCAGCACGGCCGGGGTAGCGGCAGCGTGAACCTCCAGGTTGTGGTAATCGTAACCACTGCTCCACATCTCCGGCAGTACGGCGAGCTGCGCCCCCTGTTCGGCGACCCGGTGCAAGGCCTGGCTGACCCGGCTCAGGTTTGCCGGAATATCTCCCAGCTCGATGTTGAATTGAATCGCGGCACTGCACAACGGCTTCATAAGATGCTCCCCATTTTTAATAAAATGCTGTTTTATTTGTTGTCTCTCTACCTGCGATCAGCAATTCCCACAGAATACTGAGTATTTTACAGAAAACGTCATAAAAAACCGTTTTTCCTTGGCGGCATGGCTGACCAGCGAGATCGCTTTTCACAAACAGTGGTTTCGATAAATCTTGCTTTTCAAAGGTGAATTGAATACCTTTTGTGACGGTATTTTTTATACCACTGTATCGCCCACTGAAACAAACGCAAAGCCATACAGGATAGTTATGAACCTTGCACTGATCCCCCTGCTCCCGTTGCTGGGCGCCTTCATTCCCTCCCTGTTCCGCAGTCGCACCCTTAACGCGGTCAGTGCCGGCGTCATTGCCGGACTCTCTCTGTTATTGCTGCTGCTTCAGGCGCCGGCCGTCTTCAACGGCGCAATGCCGCTGTCGAGCTGGAGCTGGATCCCGGCCATCGGCCTTAACTTCTCGTTCCGGGTCAGCGGGTTCGGTTTCCTGTTTGCCCTGCTGATCCTCGGCATCGGCCTGCTCATCGTTCTCTATGCCCGCTTCTACATCTCGGCAGAAGATCCGATGGGGCGGTTTTACACCTATCTGCTTTTGTTTATGGGCTCGATGCTCGGCATCGTTCTGTCGGAAAACCTCATCCTGTTGATGATGTTCTGGGAACTCACCAGCATCAGCTCTTTTCTGCTTATCGGTTTCTGGACCTATCGTACCGACGCCCGCGAGGGCGCCCGCATGGCCCTGGTGATCACCGGTGGCGGCGGCATGGCCATGATCGCCGGCTTCCTGCTCCTCGGCCATATTGTCGGCAGCTTCGAGCTGACGGCGATCCTTGCCGCCCGGGAGGTCCTCCATGCTCACCATCTCTATCCGCTGACCCTGGTCCTCATCCTGCTGGGGGCCTTTACCAAGTCGGCCCAGTTTCCGTTCCAGTACTGGCTCCCCCATGCCATGGCCGCGCCAACCCCGGTCAGCGCCTACCTGCATTCCGCAACCATGGTCAAGGCCGGCGTTTTTCTTCTCGCCCTGCTGTTCCCGGTCCTCTCCGGCAGCTCCCTGTGGTTCTACATTGTCACCCCCATTGGCCTGATCACCCTGATGTTTGCCGCCTACATGGCGATGTTCAAGGATGATCTCAAGGGGCTGCTGGCCTATTCCACCGTCAGCCACCTCGGGCTGATCACCCTGCTGCTCGGTCTCGGCAGCCCCCTGGCGGCCTTTACCGCCGTGTTTCATATTCTCAACCATGCCACCTTCAAGGCCGGCCTCTTCATGCTCGCCGGCATCATCGATCATGAAACCGGCACCCGCGACATGAAGAGACTCTCCGGCTTGTGGAAGTACATGCCCGTTACCGCGACTCTGACCATGGTTGGCTCCGCGGCAATGGCCGGGGTCCCCCTGTTCAACGGCTTTTTGAGCAAGGAGATGTTCCTTGCCGAAACCCTCGAACCAAACCTGTTCGGGACCTTGAGCTGGATCGTTCCTGTCGGTGCAACCCTGGCAGCGGTTTTTGCCGTGGCCTATTCCATCCGCATGGTTCACGATGTTTTCTTCAAGGAACCCTTCACCGATCTTCCGAAAAAACCCCATGAGCCACCCCATGGCATGCGTCTGCCGGCCGAGATCCTGATGGTTCTGTGTATCCTCGTCGGTCTGTTTCCCATGACCCTGGCGGCTCCCCTGGTCAATGTCGCGGCGGCAAGCATTCTCGGTGCAGCAACGCCTGACTACAAAATCGCCATCTGGCATGGCTTCAATATGGCCCTGGCGCTGAGCATGATTGCCCTCGCCGGCGGCGCCCTGTTTTACTGGCAACGACTGCGCCTGTTTGATGCGCACCGCTGGTGCAGCCGCTTCTGCGACGGCAAGAATCTCTTTGAGGCTTGCGTGGCCGGTCTGGTCCGGGGCGGACGGCAGCTGACCGGCGCCATGGAAAACGGTTCGCTGCAGCGCTATATCGCCCTGCTGGTGGGTGCCGTTGTCGTGCTGGGCGCGAGTCCGTTCTTCGGCGCTACCGCACCTTTCCTCGGCCCCGTAGCCATGTCCGCCGTCGACCCGGTGACCCTGATCATGGGGCTGGTGCTGATTATCTGCAGCGTGGCAACGGTTGTTAATCACCGCAACCGGATTCTGTCGATTATCATGCTGAGTACCGTGGGTCTGATCGTCTCCCTGTCATTTATCCGCTTTTCCGCGCCGGATCTTGCCCTGACCCAGATTTCCGTCGAAGTGGTCACCATTATTCTGCTGATGATGGCATTACATCTGTTGCCGCGCACAACACCGGCGGAATCCTCGTCAGCACGGCGCCTGCGCGACCTGGTCCTGTCGTTGCTGGCGGGGGGCGGCTGCGCTGCGCTGATGATGGCGGTGCTGACCCGTCCATACGATACCATCGCCGGGTACTTTCTCGAGAACAGCAAGCCCGGCGGCGGTGGTACCAATGTCGTCAACGTGATTCTCGTCGACTTCCGGGGGTTTGATACCCTGGGTGAAATCACCGTGCTGGTGATTGCCGGTCTGGTGATCTACGCCCTGCTGCACAACTTTAAACTGGAGGCACCGCAGACCGACGCGCTGGGGCGGATCTGGACCAGCGACCGCTTCCCGATGATTCTTGCCCAGATCACCCGGCCGCTGATGCCCCTGGCACTGCTGTTTGCCGTCTACATTTTCCTGCGTGGCCACAATGAGCCGGGCGGCGGCTTCATAGCCGGGCTGATCGTCGCTTCGGTGCTGATCCTGCAGTATGTTGCGAGTGGTATCGTCTGGACCCGGCCGCGCCTGAATATTGACAATCACGTCATCATGGCCTGGGGCCTGGTGGTCGCGCTGTTGACCGGGGTCGGCAGCTGGGTGGTCGGCTACCCGTTTTTGACCAGCAGCTTTACCTATCTGAACTGGCCACTGGTCGGCAAGTTCGAGGTTGCCAGCGCCATCGCCTTTGACCTGGGTGTATTCCTGGCGGTGGTCGGCTCGGTCATGCTCATCCTGGTCAAGCTCGGCTCAATGAATTCAGCCGACGCCGAGACGGTGTCCCCCCGTGTTCAGAAAGAACATGATCCGCAAAAAGGAGCGCACTAAATGGAGTTGCTGTTTTCTCTCTGCCTGGGCGTAATGATTGCCTGTGGTCTTTATCTGATGCTCCGCGGGCGAACCTTTCCCGTGATCCTTGGCCTGACTCTGCTCGGCTACGCGGTTAACATGTTTCTGTTCGTCAGCGGCCGGCTGCAGACCAACATGCCCGCGGTTATCTCCCCCGACCAGCTCCAGTATACCGACCCCCTGCCCCAGGCACTGGTGCTGACAGCCATCGTCATCGGTTTTGCGATGGTTGCTTTTGTCGTGGTGCTGGCCTTGCGCGCCAGTGGTGAGCTCGGGTCCGATCACGTCGACGGCAGCAAGGAGAACAACTCATGAATCACCTGATTGTTGCCCCCTTGCTGCTGCCACTGCTGATGGGAGCGATTATCGTCATCGGTGTCAACCGCAGCCTCTCTCTGCACCGGACTCTGGGTTTGCTCAGCTCCCTGGCGATTACCCTGATTACAGGAACACTCCTTTACCAGGCCATGACCGGACCGATCCAGATGTATGTCCTGGGGGACTGGACTCCCCCTTTCGGCATCATCATGGTTCTCGATCGTCTCAGCGCCATGATGATTTTTATCACCTCCCTGCTCGCTTTCCTGTGTCTGCTCTACGCCGTGAAGGGGACGGATGAGCAGGGAAAAAACTTCCATGCCCTGTTCCAGTTTCAGCTGCTCGGGATTAACGGTGCCTTTCTGACCGGGGATATTTTCAACCTGTTTGTCTTCTTTGAAGTGATGCTGCTCTCCTCTTACGGGCTGGTACTTCATGGCGGCGGCGCCCGGCGCACCAAGGCCGGCATGCATTACGTCATGCTCAACCTGGTTGGATCGAGCATCTTCCTGATCGGTGTCGGCATTCTCTACGGCCTGCTCGGTTCCCTGAATATGGCTGACC
Organism: Pelovirga sp.; assembly: GCA_046484405.1. Classification (GTDB taxonomy): domain Bacteria; phylum Desulfobacterota; class Desulfuromonadia; order Desulfuromonadales; family Geopsychrobacteraceae; genus Pelovirga. The sequence goes on along the minus strand of JAWOIX010000042.1, from coordinate 26,687 downwards.
TGGCCGTGCGCATCGCCCATGCTCCGGCGGATAACGCCGCACTCCTGCAGGCCGGCGGCCTGATCCTGTTCGGCGTCTTTGCCCTGAAGGCGGCCCTGCTGCCACTCTATTTCTGGCTCCCCAACGCGTACGGATTTACCAGTGCGCCGGTTGCGGCGCTGTTTGCGGTCATGACCAAGGTCGGCGTTTACGTCATCCTGCGGGTCTACACCCTGATCTTCGGCGAGCATGCCGGCGTCGCCGCCCATCTGCTTGCTCCCTGGCTGCTCCCGGTCGCCCTGTTCACCCTGGCCGCCGGCTCCATCGGGGTGGTTGCCAGTCGTGATTTGCGGCGGACCATCGCTTACATGGTCGTGGTTTCGGTAGGTACCTTGCTGGCGGTTATCGGCACCTTTGACACCGACGCGATTGCGGCAGCGATTATGTACCTGCCCCATACGACCTTTATGACGGCGGCCATGTTCCTGATTGCCGACATGATCAGTCGGCAGCGGCTCGATGCCGGCGCTGGATTGACCCCTGATCGCCCGGTCGGTCAGCAGCGGCTGCTGGGGTTGTTGTTTCTTGGCGCGGCCGTTGCCATCGGCGGACTGCCGCCGTTAAGCGGTTTTACGGCCAAGGTGATGATGCTGATGGGCGTGCAACAGCATGCCGCGGCACCCTGGATCTGGTCATTGGTGCTGACCGGCGGGCTGTTCGGCCTGATTGCCCTGGGGCGGGCCGGGAGTGTCATTTTCTGGAAGACCCTCCCCCTTGATGAGGGGGGCGCCGGGGCCTACGCCAAAAGCCCCCACCCCGGAATTCCTCACTATGCTGCCGGCGCTGCGGCTCCGGCCCTGTTACTGCTTGCCATAAGTCCGCTGCTGGTGCTGTTCGGCGGCCCCTTGAGCGATTTTGCCCACGCCGTGGCCGGACAGATCAGCAATCCGGTTCAATACATAGAAGCGGTTCTCGGTAGTGACGCCGTCGCTTCACTGCTTGCATCGGGAGGAGGTCATTGATGTCCGGTAACCGTTGGATGCCCCATCCGCTGATGACCGTTGCCCTGATTATTCTGTGGCTGCTATTGAACAATAGCTTTTCATTCGGCCACATTGGTCTCGGCATCCTGCTCGGGATAACCATCCCCTGGTTCACCAACCGCTTCTGGCCGGAGCGCCCCCGGATCTGCCGGCGGCGCAAGTTCCTGCGATTTTTCTTTGTCACTTTCCTCTATGATGTCATCGTTGCCAACATCAATGTCGTTCTGCTGATTCTGCAGCCCGATATCGGTAAGCTGCGGCCGAAGTTTATCCGGGTTCCCCTGGATACGGATGATCCGATGGTGATTTCCATTCTGGCCAACGTCATATCCATGACCCCCGGGACTGTGTCGACGGAAATTACCGAAGATAAAAAAACCCTGATTGTCCATGGCTTGAATGTGCCGGATGAACAGGCTGCGGTCACAGAAATCAAAACCCGTTACGAGGCGGCCTTGAAGGAGATTTTTACATGCTGAATATCGCCTTGATCATTGCTTTTGTGCTGATAACCATGGCCCAGCTGCTCAACCTGTATCGGCTGTTCAAGGGACCAAGCCTGCCGGACCGGATCCTCGCACTGGATACCATGTATATCAATGCCCTGGCCCTGTTCATCCTGCTCGGGATCTTTTTTGATACGGCGACCTATTTCGAGGCGGCGCTGATTATCGCGGTGATGGGCTTTATCAGTACCGTCGCGACCAGCAAGTACCTGATGCGCGGTGACATCGTTGAGTAGCCGCAGGAGTCTGTCATGATTATAGTGGAAATTCTGGTCTGTTTCTTTTTGATCCTCGGTGGTTTTTTTGCTCTTGCCGGATCCATCGGCCTGTTTCGGCTACGGGATTTTTTCACCCGCCTGCACGGGCCGACCAAGGCAACGACTCTGGGTGTCGGCAGCCTGGCGATCGCGTCGGCGATCTACTTTACCTTTCATACAGAAGGGATCAGCCTGCACGAAATCCTGATCACCCTGTTCCTCTTCATCACCGCACCGGTCAGCGCCCATTTTCTGGCCAAGGCGGCGCGACACCAGCGCCTCCACCTCGACAAGAAGCATCCGGACGCCTGAAGAAACCGCTTCGGCTCCATGGCGCCGGAGTCTTCCGTCGTTCTCTATCCGTGGCGTCACCGGGCAGGAATGCGCCTGGCCATGGCACAACGCAGACCGCCGGGCAATCCATCAAAGTTTGCCCGGCGGTCTGCGTTGTACCGGAAATAATCCCTCAGGAACCGGTGTCCCCGCCGTTGCCGTTCGTCAGCGTCCAGTCGGCCTTCATCTTGCGGTAACGTCGGTTAAGCCAGACGACTGCCAGAACAACGAAGACGATCCCGCCAACGGTCAACCAGGGGTTATCGCGATTGAGATAACGATTGATCAGAGATGCGCCAAAAAACATCAGCGAGCACCCCAGCGCACTGCCGGTGACGACCCCGAGAAAAGTGCCCAGTCGCGACATCCCCAGCAATCGCCCGAAGATGGATCCGCCGACACTCCCCGTGGCGGCGAGGGGGAAGATGACAAAACTGACAATGCCGGCAAAGGTCGCCCGCTTCATCCAGGGGTTGCTCGCCAGAATGAACCTGCCATCCTCCTGCAGCGCCCTGAGCCGGTCTCCGAGGAACGGAAGACGGAACAGAAAACCGATGTGAAAAGCGAGCAGGCAGGCAACCATGACATCCATATAAAAGACCAGCAGGGCCAGTTCCGCCGGAGAAAAGAAACGGACCGCCTCCTGTACCACTTCCTGCATCGCCTCATCCGCACCCCGCGCAGCGGCCCCCCCGAGAATGACGAAACGACCAAAAAAGAAAAACACGGCCGCCGCAGTCAGCAGCAGGGTTTTGACGTAGGCCCAGCCGTGCTGGAGATAGAGCGTAAAAAGCAATCCCAGGGAGAGGGCGAAGGGTGCCAGGAGGGTGAAAAACCAGATGAAACCAAGAGGTCTCTGCTTCTCTTCCCCGCTGGACTGCTGCTTGTCGCAATCTTTTTGATTTTTTTTGCCGTGGCGTTCAGCGAACACGTGATCTTCTCCACTGCTGATCAGCTCTGACGCTGTCCGGTCGTCACCTGACAACTGTTTAATGGAACGGATGAATTTAGCTTATCCATCGCCCCGGATTCAAGTATGATCGGCAAGCAGGCACATAATCCGCCAGAGACTGTTCGCATCCACGGGGCGCGCAACGGCAACGGACCCCTATGAGCTCCCTCTACCTCCATATTCCTTTCTGCCGGCAGCGCTGCCCCTATTGTGACTTCTTCTCGCAGGTTGCCGATCTGTCGCAGCAGCAGGCTTATGTCGCGCAGCTGCAGAAGCATCTGCAGCTGATCCGCCGCGACCTGCTCCGTCCCGTCCCGCTGCAGACGGTCTATTTCGGCGGCGGGACCCCGTCCCTGCTGCGTATTTCCGAGATCGACGCCCTGTTAACCGCCAGTGATCGTCTGTTTGGCCTGGCGGCTGACTGTGAAATTACCCTTGAGGCCAATCCGGGAACCATCACCGCCAGCTATCTCGCGCAACTGCGGCAGACAGGCGTCAATCGCCTGTCCCTGGGAATCCAGACCTTCGCGGCCCGGCAGCTGCAGATGCTTGGTCGCTGCCACAGCCGGGAACAAGGACTTCAGAGCATTGCCGCTGCCCGCGCCGCCGGCTTTGACAACCTCAGCCTGGACCTGATCTTTGCCCTGCCGGACCAGACCCTTGACACCTTGGAGGCGGATGTCGATCTGCTTCTGCGCCAGCAGCCGGAACATATTTCCGTCTACGGACTGACCTTCGAAGAAGGGACGGCATTCGAACAGCGACGCCAGCGCGGCGACCTGGTTCCCTGCTCCGAGGACGAATACGCCAGGCAATATGAATACCTGCAGCAACGTCTTTGCCGTGTCGGCTATGAACACTACGAACTGTCGAATTTCGCCCTCCCGCAGCGCCGCTGCCGCCACAACCAGGTGTACTGGCAGCGCCGCACCTGCCTTGCTGCCGGTTGCGGCGCCCACGCTTTCAGCGACGAGGGTTTTGGTGAGCGCTGGGCGATTCCCCCCGACCCGCAGCGCTTCGCTGCCGCTCTTGCCGCTGGCAAAAACCCGGCGCAATGCCTGGAGCGCTTTACACGCTCCGGCGCCATGCAGGAAACCCTCTACCTTGCCCTGCGAACAGCGGATGGCCTCGACCGGCAGGCCTTTGCCGAGCGCTTCGGTCAACCGGTCGAGGAGGTCTTCGCTGGAGCACTGCAGCAGCTCGGCACTGCCGCCCTGATGACCCCGACGCGCATTGCCCTGCGTCCGCAAAGCTGGCTGATCTACGATCACCTGGTCAGCGCTTTTCTCGGTTAGCAGAACCCTCTTCCCCTGCCCGGTAACGGTCACAGTAACGGGGATTCTCCGACCTGGGGTCCTGACTTATAGACCTTGACAAAGAATATGAGCATTGTTAGTCTGCCTTATTAGCACTCGACTCAGGAGAGTGCTAACGTATTGCCGGAAACGATCTTTACAGACGATAGATGGAGCTGATCTCATGGCTGACCTACTGAACGAGCGCAGCCAGAATATTCTCGAGGCAATTGTCGAAGACTACATTGCTTCTGCCGAACCGGTCGGCAGCCGGGCGATCACCCGGCGACATGATTTCAACCTGTCGCCGGCCTCCGTGCGCAATGTCATGGCCGACCTTGAAGAGATGGGGTTGCTCTGCTCGCCCCATACCTCGGCCGGGCGGATCCCGACTGACAAGGGCTTCAAGTACTATATTGATTCCCTGCTTCAGGTGCGCGACCTGACCGGCAAGGAAAAGCAGAAGCTGCGCAAGAATTACCGCTTCACCGGCATGAGAATGGAAGACATCATGCAGGAAGTGGGCAGAATTCTCTCGGGACTTTCCAAGTATGCCGGGCTGGTCATGGCGCCGAAATTCTCCTCCACGGTCTTTCGGCAGATTGAATTTGTGCGCCTGTCGGCTGGCCGCCTGCTGGTGATCTACGTTTCGGAGACCGGACTGGTGCAGAACAAGGTCATCAAGGCCGATCCAAATCTCGATCAACGGCAACTGGAGCAGATCAGCAACTATCTCAATCGGGAGCTCAACGGCCTGACCATCCAGCAGGTACGCGCCAAGCTCAAGCAGGAGATGGAGGAGGAGGCCACCCTTTTTGATCAGCTGCGCAAACGGGCATTGAGTCTTTCCTGCGCGGCACTCCAGGATGAGGTGGAGGACCAGCTTTTCGTCGCCGGCACCTCCCTGATGCTCGAACAGCCGGAATTTTCGTCGCCTGAACAGATGCGCCGGCTGATCCAGACCTTCGAGAGCAAGAAAATTCTGATTGAACTCCTCGACCGCAGTCAGTCGGCCCAGGGGGTGCAGATTTTTATCGGCAGCGAGAGCAGTCACGACCTGCAGGGGTGCAGCCTGATTTCAGCGAATTTTTCCAACAAGAAGGGTGCCATTGGCGCACTCGGAGTGATTGGCCCGATCCGCATGGATTATTCCCAGGTCATTCCGATCGTCGACTTTACCGCGCAACTGGTCAGTCGGGTACTGGATCGGGAAGCAGATAAATCTTAAAAGGAGAACCTACGGTGGGGAAAAAAAGCGAACAAAGTTCATCAGACACACCAACAGAAAGTCCGGAGGAAGCCCCCCGGACAGAAGATACGGTCACCGCGGAGGAGGGGTGCGATAAGGAGTTGCAACACCAGCTCGGCCTCGCCCAGGAAGAAGTCCAGCGCCTCCAGGAGCAATACCTGCGTACCCTGGCAGAGATGGACAACCTGCGCAAGCGGACCCAGCGCGACAAGGAAGAAGCGGCCAAGTTTGCCAACGAAGCAATTCTGCGCGAGATTCTGCCGGTTATCGACAATCTTGAACGCGCCGTCGAACACGCGGACCAGGCCGGCAGTATGGATGGCCTGCTGGAGGGGGTGCGCATGACATTGTCGCAGTTCAACCAGGTCCTCTCCCGTTTCGGGGTCGCGACAATCGATGCTGTCGGCAAACCTTTCGATCCCGCCTTTCACCAGGCGATGGGACAGCTCGAGTCGACGGAGCATCCGGTAAATTCCGTCATGGTGCAAATGCAGAAGGGCTACCAGCTCAATGATCGCCTGCTGCGGCCCGCGTTTGTCCTGCTCGCCAAAGCTCCTGCAGAAGCCGCGGACAACACGACAGAAAATCATGAAAAAAACGATGATGCCTGACTTCAGGCCACTAAAAAGATCCAAAGGGAGGAAACAACATCATGGGTAAAGTTATCGGGATAGATCTTGGTACCACCAATTCCTGCGTCGCCATCATGGAAGGTGGCGAGCCGGTTGTTATTGCAAACTCGGAAGGATCACGGACGACGCCGTCCATGGTTGCTTTTACCGAATCGGGCGAACGCCTCGTCGGCCAGCAGGCCAAACGTCAGGCGGTGACCAATCCGGAAAACACCCTGTTTGCCATCAAGCGGCTGATCGGCCGTAAATACACCTCCGACGCGGTGCAAAAGGACATCAAGATCAGTCCTTTCTCCATCGTTGAGGCGGACAATGGCGATGCCTGGGTCGAGGCGCGGGGGAAAAAGTACAGTGCGCCGGAAATTTCGGCAATGGTTCTGCAGAAGATGAAGCAGACCGCGGAGGACTACCTCGGCGAAAAGGTCACCGATGCAGTCATTACCGTGCCGGCCTACTTTAACGATTCACAACGCCAGGCCACCAAGGATGCCGGAAAAATCGCCGGACTGAACGTGCTGCGCATCATCAACGAGCCAACCGCTGCATCGCTGGCCTACGGCCTCGACAAGAAGAACGAGATGACCATCGCGGTCTTCGACCTCGGCGGCGGAACCTTCGACGTTTCGATCCTCGATCTCGGCGATGGTGTTTTTGAAGTCAAATCGACCAACGGGGACACCTTCCTCGGCGGCGAGGACTTTGATCAGATCATTATCGACTATGTCGCCAATGAGTTCAAAAAGGATCAGGGAATCGATCTGCGCAGCGACAAGATGGCACTGCAGCGCCTCAAGGAGGCGGCGGAGAAGGCCAAGATCGAGCTCTCCTCGTCGATGGAGACGGATATCAACCTGCCCTTCATTACCGCTGACCAGTCAGGCCCGAAACACCTGAACATCAAACTGTCGCGCTCCAAACTGGAGAGCATCTGCAGCGAACTGCTCGACCGTCTGGTGGGTCCGTGCAAAATGGCCCTGAAGGATGCCGGCCTCTCAGCCAGCGATATCCAGGAAGTCGTGCTGGTCGGCGGCATGACACGCATGCCCATTGTCCAGGAGCGGGTCAAGGAGATTTTCGGCAAAACGCCAAGCAAAGGGGTCAATCCTGACGAAGTGGTCGCCATCGGCGCCGCTATCCAGGGCGGAGTCCTCACCGGCGACGTCAAGGACGTCCTGCTCCTTGATGTCACCCCCTTGTCCCTGGGCATCGAAACACTTGGCGGCGTCATGACCAAGCTGATCGAGAAGAACACCACGGTTCCGTGCAAAAAGAGCCAGGTCTTCTCCACCGCGGCGGACAATCAGCCCGCCGTGTCGGTCCATGTCCTCCAGGGTGAGCGGGAAATGGCCGCCGACAACAAGACCATCGGCAACTTTGAACTGGTCGGCCTGCCACCGGCACCCCGCGGTGTACCACAGATCGAGGTGACCTTCGACATTGATGCCAACGGGATTCTCCATGTCTCGGCCAAAGACCTCGGGACCGGCAAGGAACAGTCGATCCAGATCACGGCTTCCAGCGGTCTGTCCGACGATGAGATCCAGCGCATGGTCAAGGACGCTGAAATCCACGCCAGTGACGACAAAAAGAAGCGTGAACTGATCGAGGCTCGCAATCAGGCCGATGGCCTCGCCTACACGACGGAGAAGTCCCTCACCGAACATGGCGAGAAGATCGACAGCGCCACCAAGGAGCAGATCCAGAAGGCCCTTGATGAGCTCAAAGAGGCGATCAAAGGGGACGATCCGGCGCTGATCAAGAGCAAGAGCGAGGCCCTCGCCCAGGTGTCTCACAAGCTGGCCGAGGCGATGTACGCTGACGCCCAGGCGGGCGCCGAAGCGCCCGGTGGAGAGGCCGCAGGGGCAGACTCCGCGAAGGACGACGTTGTCGAAGCCGAGTTCGAAGACCTGGACGAAAAGAAATAAACTGCAAACCGGGCAGCCGTCGACAGTGAACCCGTCGACGGCTGCCTTTTTCCTGAATCTGGATAAATATTTTGTCAAAACGTGACTATTACGACGTCCTTGAAGTCAATCGCAACGCCAGCGAAACCGAAATCAAGAAGTCCTATCGAAGACTGGCCATTCAGTTCCATCCGGATAAAAATCCCGGGGACAAAAATGCGGAAAACAAGTTCAAGGAACTGACCGAGGCCTACGCCGTTCTTTCCGATCCGCAGAAACGTGCGACCTATGACCAGTTCGGCCACGCCGGTGTCAATGGTGCCGGCGGCTTTTCCGGAGGGGGGTTCGATTTCGGTGGTGCACCTTTTGACGATATTTTTGGCGATATCTTCGGCGATATCTTCGGCGGCTCACGCCGCAGCGGCAGGGGAAAACGCGGCGATGATCTGCGCTACAACCTGACCGTGACCTTCGAAGAGGCCGCCTTCGGTACCGAGAAAAAACTGCAGCTGCCACGCAGTCAGCCCTGCGCGAGCTGCCAGGGCAGCGGCGCCCGCGCCGGCACCCAGCCACAGACCTGTTCAACCTGCCGCGGTGCCGGGCAGGTTCGTTATCAGCAGGGCTTTTTCACCATGACCCGCCCCTGCCCGGACTGTCATGGTGAAGGAAAGATCATCGCTGATCCCTGTCCCGACTGCAAGGGAAGCGGCCGGGTCAAACAAAAACGCACCCTGCCCCTCAATGTTCCGGCGGGGGTCGAAAACGGTACGCGCCTGAAGCTCAGTGGCGAAGGAGAAGCGGGGAGCCAGGGAGGGCCTCCGGGAGATCTCTACGTGGTTATCAGCGTCAAAAAACACCCGATCTTCCAGCGCGACGGACAGGATGTCCTCTGCGAAGTGCCGATTTCTTTTGTTCAGGCGGCCCTTGGCTGCGATCTGGAAGTTCCCACCCTGGAAGGGCGGGTCAGTCTCAAGGTTCCGGCCGGTACCCAGAGCGGCAAGATCTTCAAACTCTCCGGAAAAGGAATCGTGGCCCTGCAGGGGTATGGTCGCGGCGATCAGCTGGTGGTCCTGCGCGTTGAGGTCCCGACCAAACTCAATGCCCGACAGAAAGAACTGCTCGAAGAGTTCGCCAAAGCCAGCGGCGAAGATATTCATCCCCAAGGGAAGGGATTTTTTGATAAGGTTAAGGAGTTATTTGACTGAGATCTCTTCTCGACGCGCGGGTTCTTCTCGTTGGAGTGTTCATGAAACGGTTCTGTCTGCTGCTCTGTCTGGTCGGTCTGCTGATCTCCTGTGTCGTACCGGCCAGTGTGCTGGCTGCAGGACTGGAACGTGGTCAGGAACTCTATCAGCTGGGGCGGCCGGATCAGGCCCTGGCGGTCCTGCGTGATTACGTCAGACATGCCCCGCCCAACACGGAAACCGCCCGTGCCTACGCCCTGATCGGGCGGATTCTCACGGAACAGAAGAATTATTCCGAGGTCATTCTCTACCTGCAGCGCACACCCGACATCCTGCGCAGTCCGGACATTGACCTGCTCCATGGTCATGCCCTGGTTGCCAGTGACCGGTTCAGTGCCGGCCTGGGGATGCTCCAGCCGCTGCTCAACGAACCCCTGCCTCCGGACGATCAGCGGCTCCTTTACGAGGCCCTGACCACAGCCGCCATCGCCGAAGAGCAGCTGCTGCTTGGCCTGTATTATCTGCAGCAGCAATTCCTTGTCGCACAACAGCCGGAGGCGATTCTCGAGCAGGCCCATCAGCTGCTGCAGAATCGCATGTCGGAAACCGACCTGGAAGAAGCGGCCTTCATGTGGCAGGGCACCGCCATCGGCCAGGATGCACGGCTGCAGCTGGCGCGCCGCGCCCTCGCCCGGCAACAGCCCGGACGGGCACAGGAGCAATTGCAGATCCTGCTGGCGGCCGGCATCGATTTCCCCTACCGCCAGGAAGCGCAGGCGCTGCTCGAACGCAGCCATGGTGACAGCTGGCTCAACCGCAACAGCATCGGCGTACTGCTCCCCTTGAGTGGACCCTACGCCGCCTATGGCGAGCGGGTGCAGCAGGTTTTTGAGCTGGCCCTGGCGGAGCATAACAGGAACCGCTTTCCCCTGCGTTTTGTCTTTCGCGACACCGCCGCCGCAGTCCCCGTCCCGGACCTCGTCAGCGATCTCGCCAACGAGGAGCGGGTGATTGCGATTCTTGGTCCATTGCTCAGCAGCCACGCCACCGACGCCGCCCGGGAAGCACAGCGGCTGATGGTTCCTCTGCTCACTCTGGCCCAGGCCGAAGGTCTGCCGCAGATTGGCAACTTCATCTTCCGCGACACGGTGACAGCGCAACAGCAGGTCAATGCCCTGACGGACTACGCCATCGCCAATGACCGGCTCAGCGTCTCGATTCTCCATCCGGCAACCCGCCATGGCGAGCAAATGGCACAGCTGTTCAGTGCGGCACTGCAGCGGCGTGGTGGTGACATTGTCGATGTCGTCAGTTATCCCGAGGGGACAACCGATTTTCGCAAACAGGTCCAGCAGTTGCTCTGGGCCGATCAGACGCGCCCCATCCCTGAGGACAAAACCGGCGGGCTGGCGGAGCCGGAATACCCTCTGCCACCCTTTGACGCGCTGTTCATTCCCGACTTCGCCGACAATATCGGCCTGATCGCACCACAGTTGATGTTCTACGGCATCAAAGATACCACCCTGCTGGGCATTGATGGCTGGAATGTGCCCGAGCTGATCAGCCGGGCCGGACGCTTTCTCAACCAGGCGGTTTTTATCGACGCTTTTTATGCCGCGGGGAAAAGTCCTGAGGTGCGCAGCTTTGTCAACCTCTACCGGCAGGAATATCAGGAAGAGCCCTCGGTTCTCGAAGCACAGGCGTTCGCGGCCGCCAATCTGCTGCTCAAAGCGGTCGACCGGCCCGAGGTCACCAACCGCGAGGGGCTGCGCCTGCAGCTTCTGGCGTCTGATCATGTTGGTGGGATAACCGGGACACAAGGATTTGACATCAACGGTGAGGCGATTAAAAAGCTCACCCTGCTCGGTTTTCAGCGCGGGCGCCTGGTGGAACTGAACGACTGAAGCCCCACCCTGACCGTCCGGCTCTCAGCACGACCGCAACAGGTCCCGGCGGCAACCTGTTACTGCCGTTCCTCCATCACCAGCAGGTCCAGCGCCCGTGAGCGCCATGACAGGACCGCTGCCTGCATATGCATGCATTCAGCCAGCGCGGGAAATTCGGCGCGGATCACATCGGCAGCAAACCCGGCGAGGAAACGTGACTTGAGTTCGGCACGGGCACGGTCCATGCCGATCTCATCGTAGGGAACCGAAGCAAACAGCAGAAAACCATCGTCCGGAATCCGTCCGGCACGCATATTGGCACCGATAATTCCGGCGGCCTTGCGAATCGGGTCCGCCAGGTCGGGGCTGTAGGGGCCGATGATCAGGGCGAGATTGGGTGTATGAAGAAAGTCGAAGCCGCGCCCCAGGCAGATCATCCACTCGCGATGATCGATAGCGAGCTGACGGCCGCTGGTCCGCACTTTGGCAACCCACCTGAGATTTCCCTGCAGCAGGGGAAGCAGATCGCGCTGCACCGGTTCCGGCATATCAGGACAAAGGGTGCCAAGACGCCGTCCGAGAGAATCCTCGTCCGCGGCGCACAGCTGTGACAGATCAAGACGTTCGTCATCAACACCGTGCAGAATAAGAGCATCCTCGTCGGTTTCATAACCGCACAGCAGCGGATAGACCGTGCCGTGGCCGACGCCGAAAATGTGCTCCGCCTGCGTTTTGATGGTCCGGCAGTGGGCCATGGCCGCCGCCGTGTCATAGGCGAACCCGGCACATCCCTGACGGGCGTCGCTGCGTGAGAAATGGTAGGTAATCAGGATCAGAACCTGCCGGCCGGCAGCGACCATACGGTGCACTTCGGCAGCCAGGACCTCACCAAGATGTGGCCAGCCAAGGTCGAACATGCCCCCAAGGTTACGAAATGGCTGAATGATGCCGGGGGGCGTCCCGGTGGCAACGGGGATATTGATGCGCCCGTCCATGCATTTCAACACCATCACACTCGTCGGATGGCGCGCCAGGTAGATTTCCCGCGCCAGGCAGGCCTCCGGGCTGCGGAACTCCGCCGTGTGCCGCCGGGCGAGGTCAAAGAGCCATTCGATCCGTTCAGCGATCGGTTGATGGTGGATGCTCATCGGGGTCTCCCGGACAGGAAGGCAACGTTCTGCGGCTGCGCCAGGCAGGAGAGCCCGGACACCGGACCTGATTGCCAAGAGGGGCGGGTGGCAGTGGCATCAGCCGGCATTCGCACCAATCTCCTGCGGACTGTAGCGCTCAACGAGAATTTCGAACTCCGCGGTCAGTTGATTGTAGCAACGCAGTTGACCGGTACTGATATTGTAGTACCAGCCATGCAGGCTCAACTGTCCCCTGGCGACCCGCTCGCGAACCCAGGGGAACGTCATCAGGTTTTTCAGGGACACCAGAATCGCCTCTTTCTCGCACGCCCGCAGCTGCTTCTCCGACGTTTCGTCAGGCAGTTCGCGCAACACCTTGTCTCGGGCCGAATCGGCAATGCTGACCCACTTGCCGATAAATTCACCGGCAATCTCACCCTTGGCGGAACTCATCAGTGCGTTGATGCCGCCGCAGTTGGAGTGACCAAGAACGATGATATCCGTGACGTTGAGGAAACAGACGGCATATTCGATCGAGGAACTGACGCCGTGGAAATCATCACTCTTGTGATAAGGAGGAACCAGGTTAGCGATATTGCGCAGGATGAACAGGTCTCCTGGAGCACAGGCGGTGAGCAGGGCAGGGTCGACCCGTGAATCACAGCAGCCGATCAGCAACGCCTGCGGACGCTGTCCCTTCTGCAGGGTGCTGGCCAGCTCGGCGTTTTCACCAAAGTGGTGCTGTTGAAAGGCTCCGATCCCGTCAAGAAATTTGCTTACATCGGCCATAGCGATTCTCCATTGGTTAACTGCGCGGGATTGTAACACAAAAAACCATCTAGAACAGCGTTTTCGCTATGTAAAAAAGGCAAATCCTGTCCGTCCGGGGGGAAACGTCCTTTTTTGCGGCAATGCAAATGGCGTCCTTTCCTCCGGATATGCTATGCTTCAACACCTTGAGCCAGGGACATCCATGATGTCCGTTCATCGGTCTTAACGCCGTCCGGCACCGACCTGGCAAGACCAGGGTATCGCACGGCCACCGGCCCGTTACCACGCTTTGCAGGGGAGCACCATGTCAAGTCGATTTGGGCGTTTATTCAATGTCAGTACCTTTGGCGAGTCGCACTGTTACGGTGTCGGTGTCAGTGTTGACGGCGTTCCGCCGCGCATGTCCCTGACCACTGCCGATATCCAGTCGCAGCTTGATCGGCGGCGCCCCGGCGGCAACAGGCTCGGCACCGAGCGCGATGAAGCGGACCAGGTGACCATTCTTTCCGGTGTCGAAAATGGCATCACCCTGGGCACACCCATCGGCATGCTGGTAAGAAACCGCGATCAGCGGCCGGGCGATTATGGCGCGATGAGCGAGATCCCGCGACCCTCCCATGCCGATTATACCTATCGCATGAAATACGGCATCCATGCAGCAAGCGGCGGTGGCCGCTCCAGTGCCCGGGAGACCATCGGCCGGGTCGCCGGCGGTGCCATTGCGGAGAAGTTTCTGCGCGAGCAGTATGGCATCGAAATCGTCGCCTGGGTCAGTTCTGTCGGTCACCACGACGCCGGTCCGATCGCCATGGACACCATCACCCGCGCCCAGGTCGATGAAAACGCTATTCGCTGTCCCGACCATGTCGCAGCAGAAAAAATGACCGCGACCATCGTTGCCACCCGCGAAGCGCAGGACTCCGTCGGCGGAGTGGTCAGTTGCGTCTGCCGCAATCTGCCGGTCGGCCTGGGGGAACCGGCGTTCGACCGGCTCGAAGCGTTGCTGGCACATGCCATGCTGTCGGTGCCGGCCACCAAGGGCTTTGAAATCGGCTCGGGATTTGCCGGCGCACGCCAGTGCGGTTCACAGCACAATGATCCCTTTGTCCGCAAGGGGGAACGCCTCGGCACCCGTACGAACAACAGTGGTGGCGTGCAGGGGGGCATCTCCAACGGTGAGCCGGTCTACTTCAGGGTCGCCTTCAAACCACCGGCGACGATCGGACTGCCCCAGCAGACCGTCGACTACGACGGCACCCCAATCACCCTGGAAGCCAAAGGTCGCCACGACCCCTGTGTCGTCCCGCGCGCGGTACCGATCGTTGAAGCCATGGCAGCCCTGGTGCTTGCCGACCTGGTGCTGATCCAGAAGATGAGGGGCTGATGGCGAACCCCGGCCACCACGCCACCGTGATCTTTTTTCCGCCGGGACGTCTCACGCTCCCGATGCTGCGACAGGATCGTCAATGATTATCGAATGGTATCCCGGGCACATGAAGAAAGCCCGGGCGCAAATCCTTGAAATCCTGCCGAAAATCGATCTGGTCATCGAGGTTCTCGATGCCCGCCTGCCGCTCAGCAGCGCCAACCCCCTGCTCGAACGATTGCGCGGCAACAAGCCCTGCATCAAGGTTCTTAACAAGAGTGATCTGGCCGATGCGAATGTCACCCGCTCGTGGCTGCGCCGGCTGGAAATGCAGCCAGGGGTCAGGGCCCTTGCCCTCGAAGCCAAGGATCGGCGTGACGCGGGGCTGCTGCCGAAACTCTGTCGCACCATGCTGGCGGAACGGACAAAGGCCGGGAAACCCCTGCGGGTGATGGTCGTCGGCATCCCCAATGTCGGCAAGTCAACACTTATCAACACCCTGGCGGGGAGAAAGATCGCCCGGGTCGGAGACAAGCCGGCCATCACCACCTGTACCCAGCAGATCGACCTGCGCAACGGAATCCTGCTGCTTGATACGCCCGGCCTGCTGTGGCCGGTGCTTGACAACCTGGCCGGCGCCTGCCGTCTTGCCGCCAGCGGCGCTCTGGGAGAAAACGCCTACAGTACCCTTGACGTTGCCCAGGCGACAGTGCAGTATCTGGCCGAACATTATCCGGAGCAATTGAAAAAGCGCTATCTTTTCGAACAGCTGGCGACAGAGCCCCGGGAGATTCTCGAGCAGATCGGCCGGCGGCGCGGTTGCCTTGTCAGTGGCGGGGATGTCGATCTGCATCGCGCTGCAGAGCTGCTCCTGCGCGAATTCCGCGGAAAAAAACTCGGCCGTATCAGCCTTGAGCGTCCCGATCAGGCGGCGGGAGCCTTCGAACAGGAGCAGGAGTCTTAGATGAAAGAGCGTCACAACTACAAAGATATATTTGTCAGTGAGCTGTCTTACGAGACAACGGAAGAGGATCTCCACAAACTCTTCTCCCTGTGCGGAACGGTGCGCTCCATCAACATGCTCACCTCCGCTCAGGGTCAGTTCCGGGGGATCGCCTTTGTCCGCATGGGCAACGAAAAAGAGACCCGCGATGCGATCGCCACCCTCGACGGGACCCGTCTGATCAATCGCTGCATCAGCGTCAGCGAAGCGAAGTCCCGTGAGGAGCGCGACGAGCCGGTCGAAGTTTCCACGGCCAAAGCCCGCCGCCGGCGGCTGCCGGTGGGACGCAGAAAGGTCCGCTAGCGACTGCGGGCCATGATCCTGGGGAATCTGCCGCAGCACGAGCTGCCGCGCCTGAATCACTGAAGATGGTTTTTGCCCGGCCTTTGCACCGATTGCCACAGCGCGCCAACGCCCCTTGTCGCAAGGGATGTTGAAGATCGCGCAGCGCACATCTCCCGTTCGGCGACCCGATGAACAACTGGTACCTGCTCAGCCTGATCGCCCTGCTGCTCCTTGGCGCGCAGCGCTTTCTCTACAAGGTTGCCGCAGAGAAGGGCTGTCGCTCCGCCCTGACAACCACCTGCTTCATGGCAACGGTCACGGTCGTGAGCGCGACAATCTTCTTTGCCGGTGGCGCAGCGGAGCGCAATCCGTCGACCCTGCTGATCCTTGCCCTGCTCAACAGTTCTTCCTTCGCCCTCGCGACCATCAGCCACATCGAAGCACTCAGGCATCTGCCCGCCGGGGTGACCTTTCCCCTGACCCGACTCAGCCTGGCCGGAGTTCTGCTGGTCTCGCTGCTGTTTTTTGGTGAACGCCTGCAGCCCCAGCACTGGCTGGGACTCCTCCTCGGCGCGCTGGCCGTCCTGCTGCTCAGCCGCGAAGCACACCGGGAAACCAGGCCGGGCGGCAATCTGCGGCTGGGTCTGCTGTTCATTGCAAGCAGCATCCTGTGCGCCGTCGTTGCCACAGTGTCCAGCAAACTGGCGGCGGAATCGGTCAGCAAGAGCGGTTTCATCGCCCTGTCCTACCTGCTGGGGAGTGGATTTTCCCTGATCATTGAAAAAACCTGGAAAAAAGCGGAACGGCCGGGAAATCTGCCGGCGGAAATCCTCATCGGCTGCGCCATGGGAGTGCTCAACTTCCTTGGTTTTTACGCTTTTCTTGCCGCCCTGGAGAAGGGGCCGCTGGCTCTGGTTGCGCTGATCAGCGGCATGCATTTTGTTATTGCCGTGATCCTCTCGGTCCTCATCTACCGGGAAAAGTTGACCTGGTATCGCGGTGCCGGCATCCTCTTGACCCTGTTGATGGTATATTTTCTCTATCGTTGAAAGCCGTAGAAGAAAGGGAGTTCCTCCATGGAGAAGAGCCAGCAGGAATGGAACGAACGGTGGCAGGAAAAATCTGTCGATGCCGACTGGCAACCCGACCCCTGGCTGCAGCGCATCGTCCCCTTTCTTCCGCGTGGCAGTGCCCTGGATGTCGCCTGCGGCATGGGACGCAACGCTGTTTACCTGGCAGAGCAGGGATTCGCCGTCACGGCGGTAGATCTCTCGAACGTCGCGCTCGATCTGCTCCGCCGGGAAGCGCAGCGGCGCGAACTTGAAATCGATATCCGGCAGGTGGATCTCGAAGGCGAGGCGCAGCTCCCCGCCGGCTCCTTCGACCTGGTGATCCAGTTTTTCTTTCTCCACCGCCCCCTGCTGATGCCGCTGCTCGACAAGGTCCGTCCGGGTGGCTTTGCCGTGCTGCGCACCTTCAGCCGCGCCGGCAGCGCGCGCTTCGGCGCCGTGCCGGACGCGATCTCTTTCGCACCAGGTGAACTCTTCGACCTCTTTTCCGGCTGGGATCTGCTGGTCCATGAAGAAGGGCTGGAACCCTCCAAAAAAGGGGGAACCCTGGCCGGAGTTGTCGCCCGGCGCAAGGAGTAAGGCCCCTTACGCGCGGATGGACCGACAGTCCTGCGCCCACATCAAAAAGGCAAGGTTCTGCTTGGCGGGGAAGGAAAACTGCGGCATGATGACGGGGTCGCGGGTCTGCTCAACCGCTGGCCCCTCTTCGTCCTTTTTCCCTGACCGCCTGACACAACCCGGAGCGATGTGAATCGATTGCCAATGAAGCCTCTGATATCTTTACACGGGATCCTTCTGCAGCGCGGCAATGCTTTTGTCCTGCGGATTGACGACCTGGATCTGCTGCCCGGGCGGATCTATTCCCTGGTCGGCGCCAATGGCACCGGCAAATCGACGCTGCTGCAGGCACTGGCCCTGCAACTGGACCCGGCACAGGGGGTCATCGCTTTTCCCGCCAGCCCGCAGCTATGCGCCAGACAGTTGCGGCAGCGGGTCACCCTGGTGGAGCAAAATCCCTACCTTTTTGCCGGAACGGTGGCCGATAATTTGCGTTACGGTTTGCAGCTCCGGCGGCTCCCCCTGGCCGAACAGCAAGAGCGCATCACCCGGGCACTTGCTGCGGTTGGAATGGCAGGCTTTGCCCGGCGCCGGGCACGGGAACTGTCGAGCGGTGAAAGGCAACGGGTGGCCATCGCCCGCGCCCTGGTGCTGCAACCGGAGGTATTGCTCCTCGATGAACCAACGGCCAATATCGACAGTGTGAGCCTGCCGCTACTGGAGAGCCTGATCCGCACCCTGCCGCAGCAGGGGATGACGGTCGTCTGCACCACTCACGATCCGGCCCAGCCGGAGCGTCTTGGCGCAGAGGTCCTCAGCCTTGGCAATGGCCGCCTGGAGGCCCGCTAGAGGAGCATCCCCTGGGTAAGGATGTAGATGCCGAATGCAACCAGCAGTCCGCCACTGAGCAGGCGGATCAGTAATGGATGGGCATTGAACCGTTTGATTCTCTGCCGGGCGGACTGGGACGCGTAGCCGAGCAGGAGCATCGGCAGGGCAAAACCGACGGAATAAAGAGCCAGCAGGAGCAGCCCCGTTGCCAGTCGACCATCGGTCGCCACCAGTGCCAGGACACCGGAGAGCAGCGGCCCGACGCAGGGAATCCACACCAGTCCCAATGTCAGCCCGAGGACCAGACCCGACCAGGCGCCGCCAGGACTGAACGGAATCCTGGAGAACAAGGTCAACCCCTTGAACAGGTTGACGTCCAGCAGCATGAGTACGCCAAAAAGGATCACCATCAGCCCGGCAACCTTTTCCAGCGCCGGCATGATGCCAGCCACCGCGCCGCCGAACAGGGCAGTGACCACCCCCATGGTCATGAAACTCAGACTCAATCCGCTGACGATGAGCAGGGGCCGCAACCGGTGATCTTTTTCCGTTCCGGTGACGATAATCGGTACGACCGGCAAGACACAGGGTGAAGCAACACTGGCAACTCCGGCAAAAACAGCCATGAGCATGCCGGCCAGGCCGGAATCCACAATACCCATCACGTCACTCCCCCAGCGCCTGCGCAAGGAGCCGTTCTATCGTCTCGGCGGATTGAATTCCCGGCGACAGCCGCCGGAGTTCCTGTCCCGCGCTATCGGCCAGCAGCAAAGTCGGCAGGGCACGAATGCCGTAAGCGGCAAAAAGACCACGATCCGCGGCAACGGCGGTCGACACCGGCCGGATTGTCACCCGCCCCTCCAACCGGTCGCTCATCTGGCGCAGAATCTGGTCCTGCAACTGGCACGGGCGTCCTCCCGGATCAAGAAAAAACACCAACTGGGGCAGCCCTGCGGCCGTCGCGGACGCATCTGCACCGGCAGCGGCCGGGGGCTGCTCCGAGGTACAGGCAAACAAAAACAGCAGGGCTGTCACTGACAAGAGCAAACGGGACATAGATATCTCCTTTTTTATGTTCTTATATATATGGAACATAGAATTTATGTCAAGTCTTACCATCCGGCCACCACAAACCGCCGCCGACCGCGTTAGCGGTTTGATTTGTTTGACACAGAATCGCGTCCCTGTGGTATTTTTTGACGAGTTTAATGATGACATTGGCCCATGGAGGGAGCTATGTCCGAGGAGTCGATCTTTTTTCTTCCCGTGCGTGACTACTGTCACCGTCAGCTGATCACCTGCAACATCAATGATTCGGTGTGGAGCGCGACCCAGCTGATGCGCGAGCGGAAAATTTCCAGCCTGATCGCCTGCGACACATCAGGAAAACCGGTCGGCATCATGACCGATCGCGACCTGCGCAACAAGGTGGTCGCCGATGCCCTTGATCCCAAGCGTCTCAAGGTCAGTGCCATCATGACCTCGCCGGTCATCTCGGTGCGGGAGAATGACACCCTGTTCGAGGTCCTCTACCGGATGTCCCGCTACCGCATCCACCGGATCGGCGTCGTTGATGACAAGGACACCCTGGTGGGGTTCATCAATGAATCGGATATTATCCGTCTGCAGAATCGCTCCCCCCAGCACCTCCTCAAAGCCATCGATGAAGCAGCAACCATCGAGGACCTTGGGCAGATCAATGCCGAGAGCGAACAGCTGATTGTCTTCCTCAGCCGTAACGGTGTCGGAACCCACGACCTGATCCAGCTGATTTCCCTGTTCAACGACCAGCTCACCGACCGACTGATCAAACTGCTCAAACAGGACCGCTTTCCCGAAATCGGCAAAAAAAGCACCTTTCTCGTTCTTGGCAGTGAAGGGCGCCGTGAACAGACCCTGAAAACCGATCAGGACAATGCCATCATTTTCGCTGATTCCGTTACACCGGAGGAGCGTGCCGAAATCGAGGACTTTTCCCACGCCCTCATCGCTGCCCTGATCGACATTGGTGTGCCGGAATGTCCCGGCGGCATTATGGCGAAAAACGACTTCTGGCGCCGGAGTCTGAACGACTGGAAGCGTGCCGTCAGTAGTTGGATTGACAGCCCCAATGGCGAGAACATCCTCAATTTCAGCATGCTGTCCGACATGCGCGGCCTCTGCGGCGACAGTTCCCTGGAACGCGACCTGCGCGCGTTTATCCTTGAAAAAGCCGAGCACAACAGTATCTTCCTCGCCCGCATGGCACAGAACGTGGTGAACTTCTCCCAGCCCCTCGGCTGGTTCGGGCGGATCAAGGTGGAAAAGGAGGGAGAGCATGCCGGCATGATCGATCTGAAAAAGGCCGGTATCTTCACCCTGACGGAAGGGGTCAAGGTGCTGGCTTTGAGCGACGGGGTATTTGGCGGCAGCACCCTGGAAAAAATGGCAACCCTGAAAAAAAAACGGGTCCTGCCCCAGAGCCATATCGCCGACCTCGAAGCCGCGTTCATTCTTCTGACCACGCTACGCCTGCGCGGTCAGATCGACGCTGCCGCAAGCGGCGGCCAGATCCACAACTTTATCGCACCGGAAACCCTCGACCGGGTCGAGATGGGACGCCTCAAGCAGGCCCTGGAGGTCGTCCAGACCTTTATTGCCACGCTGAAGAAACACTTCCGCCTGGAGATGCTGCGCGGCTGACACCGCCGGCTTTACCCCTTGATGTTAATTAACGGTCGGACCCGATGCAGAACGGTGACAAGGTCCTGCTGCAGGGCCATGACCTGCGCCAGATCCTTGTAAGCGGAAGGAGCTTCATCGAGGGTGGTTCGATCGATACGGGCGACAATCCCGGTCATACTGTCACTGAATTCCTGCAGGCTGATCTGGCGCCTGGCCTGGTTGCGCCCCAGCGCCCGTCCCGCACCATGAGAACTGGACCAGAGCGCGGCAGGATTCCCTTTCCCTTCCACGATAAAAGAACCGTCGCGCATGTTTCCCGGAATAACGCCGCGCATTCCGGCTTCCGCATGCGTTGCTCCTTTGCGATGGATCCAGATCCCATCCTTTTTTTCAGCATGATTGTGATTACGGTTGATCACCTGCTGCCAATCGGCCTCTCCGGTACATAAGTTCTGCATGGTGATGACCACCCGGCGCAGCATTTCAAAACGGTTCTGCAGTGCAAATGCAAGGCAGAAATTCAGATCGGCAATGTAGTCCTGTCCGTCACGGCTGCTGGTGGAAAAACCGAAGTGTCCCTCGCGCGCCTTGCCGCCGGCAGCCAGCTTCATGTAGTGGCTGGCGACGCTGTGGCCGAGGTTGCGGGAGCCCGAGTGAATGATAATCCAGACCCGCTCCTGTTCATCGCAACCGATCTCGATAAAATGATTGCCGGAGCCCAGAGAGCCCAGCTGCCTAAGACCTCCGTTAGCCAACAGCCCGTCAACCAGGGGGGTCCGCGGAATGCGGGAGAAGTCCCAGGGGGTGGCCTGCCGGTTATGGTTGAAGCCCACGGGAACGGCACGATAGACCGCGCTGAAGATCTCCCGCCCCTGTCTGCGCACCAGGGCGGCGGGGAAACTGGTCGGGACCGCGCAGACGCCGCAACCGATGTCATAACCGACCCATGACGGAAGAATCACACCCTCCGTTGCGATCACGGCACCGATGGGCAGGCTGTATCCGAGGTGGGCATCGGGCATAAGCGCGCCACGGATGGAAAAATCCTGGTTCAGGGCACTGTAAAACTGTGCCTGCGTCGCACTGTCCAGATCAACGGCATATATTGCATGCGGTTTCATCGGCATCCCTTCTGTGACCGGCCGGCAGACCCCGGACACAGTAACGGTTTTTTATGGATCCTTCCTGCAGCTATTTCTGTTATTTTGGTGCCGCCGGTTGAACCGGGGGCAAGTGCACCTGGTCCGCCGGTGACATCATCAGGGGCGGGGCAGGAACCCCCGATCACCTGTCCGCAAGCAGGAAATGCCATACCTGGATGGGCCGGGTGTCCTGTTGCCGCAACACAACAACCAATAAAGCCTGGATTTTTTCGATCATGAAGCGCAATTCTGTTATCTCCGCTGCGACCTTCTGGCCGCTATTGCTGCTGGCGCTGCTGTGCGGCGGCTGTCTTGGAGGTGATCGATCGGTCACCACGCCGGGCGCCACAGCCACCGATCCCATCGCCGATCTGCTGGGCGCTGCGGCGCCGGGCGAATCGCTGCAACGCATGGGCTACGCTGTCCAGGTCGGCGCCTTTGCCCAGCTTGACAATGCCGTAGCCCTCGAGGCGTCACTGGCGCGCCGTGGTATCGATGCCTATTACTTTCGTGATGATTCCGGACTCTACAAGGTGCAGTTTGGCAACCACGGCAGCTACACCGCCGCCCGCGATCAGGCCGAACGCTTTCAGGGCCAGAGCCTGATCGACAGTTTTTTTATCGTCGTGCCTGATGCCTACAGCGTCGCCCGT
The DNA here is from genome assembly GCA_046484405.1 of Pelovirga sp. GTDB lineage: Bacteria > Desulfobacterota > Desulfuromonadia > Desulfuromonadales > Geopsychrobacteraceae > Pelovirga. The sequence continues at coordinate 3,994 of JAWOIX010000042.1, read as the reverse complement.
ATCCAGCGCAGCGGCCGCGGTGACCTGCGCGAAGAACTGGTCAGTACGGCACGACGTTTTCTCGGCGTACCCTATCGCTGGGGTGGGGAGGATCGCGGGGGGTTTGATTGCAGCGGTCTGACCATGGTCAGTTATCGCCTCAACGGTCTGGATCTGCCGCGCAATTCGCGGGCACAGTTTGCCGCTGGCCGGCCGGTCGGTCGAACGGCCCTGCAGCAGGGGGATCTGGTCTTTTTTGCCACCGAGGGTGGGCAGCGCGTCACCCACGTCGGTCTTTACATCGGTGCCGGTCAGTTTATTCACGCACCCCGCTCGGGCCAGACGGTCAGGGTTGCCAGTCTGTCCAACAGCTACTTCCAGCGCACTTACGTCGGCGCCCGCAGTTACCTGTAGCCGCCGTACAGAAAAACCCCGCGCCGGGGCGCAACCACCGGTAATCCGGCGTTTCCGCCTCCCGGTTCGTTCCCCCGGGACGACTTATGGATAGGACTGGGCCCAGCTGATCGCCGCGGCAAGATCGGTGAACAGGCGGATATTGACCCCCTTCTCGAACAGGGTCTTGAGAAGCAGCTGATCGTCCTTCTCGTATTCCAGTGTGCTGACGATGGCAAGCTTGCGCAGTGTCGCCCGATGCTTGTAACGCAAAATCGTCTGGGCCACGCGATCCAGGCTTTTTTCCTCGGGTGCGCAGTGAATCTGGCGCTTGTCAATCACCAGGCCGGTGCACTCACTGTCTTCCATACGGCTCAGGATCGGGCGATAGAGGTTTTCGATGCAGTTATTGCAACAGGACCGCCCCTGACTGCTCACCACCATGCAGTTGTCCTCAACCCGGCTGGAGAATTCCAGCGTCACCTGATCCTGCTGCCGGTCATGCGGTTCATCTTGCATTGCAGACGTCATCAATACTCCCTGACAAGGCCAGGCGCCTGACAGACACCTGACCGGAACAGTCATTCTTGCATGGCCCGCCATTCTACCAAGCACGGGAAATCATGGCAATTAATAAAACACTATTGTAGAGTTCCCCCTGAACCGCCACAGCAAGGTCATCCTCCCGGGGGCTGCATGAAAATAGGTTCCGGCTCGCTTTCACCGCGCTATGTTGTCCTGTTGCTGTGCGGTGCAGAAATCCTCAGCATGACAGGGTTTGCCACCTATCCGGCCCTGCTGCCACGGCTGCGCCAGGAGTGGGGGCTGAGCGCCTCCGAGGCAGGACTTATCAGCGGTGTCTTTTTTGCCGGATACATGGTCGCCACCCCGCTGCTGGTCGGACTGACCGACCGCTTCGACACCCGGCGCATCTACCTGCTCGCAACCCTGCTCGCGGCATCGGGCAGCGCTGGCTTTGCCCTCTTCGCCACCGGGCTCGGTTCCGCGATGGCCTTTCAGGCCCTCGTGGGGGCGGGTCTTGCCGGCACCTACATGCCCGGCCTGCGGCTGCTGACCGACCACTTTCACGGTGCCGTACCCAGCCGCGGCGTGGCTTTCTATACGGCCACCTTCGGCGTCGGGACCACAGTATCCCTGCTGCTCGCCGGTGGGCTGGAACCAATCGGCTGGCGCTGGGCGTTTATGGCTGCCGCACTGGGTCCGCTGCTCGCCGGCGCTCTCGTTTTCAGCAACATCCCGGCGACTCCCCCCGCCGCCCTTGGAGCCCCGCCGGGATTACTGTTCGATTTTCGCCCGATCCTGCGCAATCGTGAAGCCATGGGTTATGTTCTCGGCTACGCTGCCCACTGCTGGGAGCTGTTCGGTCTGCGTTCGTGGCTACCCGCCTTTTTTGCTTTCAGCCTGGGACTGGGAACCAGCCAGGGCAGCATCTGGTTCGGCGCTGCAGCCCTGGCCGCCTGGATCAACCTGATCGGGCCACTGGCAAGCATTTTCGGCAATGAGGCGGCCGTGCGCCGGGGACGCCGCAACATCATCCTGACCACCATGACCGGCTCAGGCATCCTCGCCTGCCTGGTCGGTTTCAGTGCACCGCTGCCGATCGTCCTGGTCTTTGCCCTGACAGCGGTTTATTTTCTCTTTATCATGGGGGATTCCGCCGCCCTGACGGCCGGCCTGGTCGCGGCGGTACCGCCCGAGCGGCGCGGCGCGGCCATGGCTCTGCACTCACTGATGGGCTTTGGTGCCGGATTTCTCGCGCCGCTGGCATTTGGCCTGATCCTGGATCTGGCCGGAGGCAGTGACCGGGTCGGCGCCTGGGGGCTGGCCTTCGCCGGGCTGGGCTTCTGGTCGCTGGTCACCGTGGTCATTGCTCTTGGCCGCCGCCGCGCCCGCGCGCCACGGCCCTCTGCGTCGGACTGACGTTTGCCGACGGCAACACCCCGCCGAGATAAAGGATGTTCCCATGGTTAAGGATGCGGCGACAAAAAAAGAGATCTTCGGCTGGGCAATGTTTGACTTCGCCAACCAGGCTTATACCCTGTTGATTATCACCGTCATTTACGGTGATCTCTTTACCCGGATCATCGTCGCCGATGCCGCCACCGATTACCGCCTTGGCAATCTGCTCTGGAGCCTCGCCCTGTCGGGCAGCTACCTGCTGGTGGTTCTGACCGCGCCGTTGCTCGGCGCGATCATCGACTTCTCAGCCACCCGCAAACAATTTCTCTTTGCCAGCTATCTGCTCACCGTTATTGCCACCTCCCTGCTCTATTGGGTCGCTCCCGGCTATGTTGTTCTCGGCGTCGTGCTGCTGATCATCTCCAATTACGCCTATTCAATTGGCGAGTCCTTTATTGCCAGTTTTCTGCCCGACCTCGGTCCACCTGAGAATCTCGGCAAAATTTCCGGTTTTGGCTGGGCCCTGGGCTATGTCGGTGGCCTCGTCGCAACAGCCGTTGCCCTGCTCTTGCTCGGTGAGGTCAGCGAAGAAAACTTCGCCCGGATTCGCTGGGTCGGCCCCTTCGCCGGTGGGTTTTTTCTCTTCGCAGCGATCCCCACCTTTCTCTGGCTCAAAGAACGTGGCCGCCCCCGCCGCCTGCCTCGCCGCCGCGATTACCTGTTCTTCGGCTACCGCCGCGTCCGCGACAGCTACCGCAGGCTGTCGCAGTTCCGCGATCTGGCCATCCTTTTCGGCTCAATCTTTTTTGCCATGTGCGGGATCTATATCATTATCGCCTTTACCTTCATCTACGGCGCGCAGGTGATCGGCTGGAGCGAGACGGTCCGGGTGTGGATGTTCGTTATCGTGCAGGTCACGGCAACTCTCGGCGCGCTGGGTTTCGGGTTCATCCAGGATCGCATCGGCGCCAAAGTGACCTATGCCGCGACTCTGGTCTTGTGGATCCTCACCATTGTCCTGATCTACCTCACCCCGCTGCTGGCACACTGGGCACAAACCCGTTTCGACCTCAACTGGCAGGCACAGGTTGTTTTTCTTGTCGTCGGCAGCTGTGCCGGCACCTGTCTCGGCGCCACCCAGTCCGCCGGGCGCACCCTGGTCGGACTTTTTGCCCCTGCGGGCAAAGCCGCAGAAATGTTCGGCTTCTGGGGGCTTTTCAGCAAGGCTGCCGCCATTGTCGGGCTGCTCGGTATCGGACTGCTCCAGCTCGTCTTTGGACTGCAGGCGGCCATTCTCTTCTGTGCCCTGCTTTTCGCTGTCGCTTTTGTGGTCATCCTGGCGGTTAATGAAGCCCGCGGACGTCTGCAGGCGCAACTTCGGGGCAAATAAAAAAATTGATGTTGTCGCCGGATTATAGTACTTTACCCTTCGCCGCACCTTTCTCTCTGCAATTCTCCTGACAATTACGAGGAATTCAAACCATGCTGGTCATCCAGAAGGCACGTACCATTGATCCGGAAGGGAAGTTCAACCGGGTTCTGGACTGTGCCCTGAAACTGTTTGTCGAAAAGGGCTATCATCGTGTTTCCGTCCCCGACATCGTCGAAGCTTCAGGGGTCAGCACCGGTGCCATCTATAACCTTTTCGGCAACAAGGAAAATCTGGCGCGAACCCTGCACAACCGGATTCTTGACGGGTTTC
>JAWOIX010000165.1:0-18354 GCA_046484405.1 Pelovirga sp. | reverse complement strand
CTGTGCGCACGCAAGCCCTTCCCCTTTGGCGAGGATTAGGCTAAACTTCGCGAACTTCGCGTGTCGTTGCCACTGTACAGACTCTTTTTATCAGACAAGATTCCGACACCCAAGAAAAAAGGGATTCGATGAGATGGATGAAACAACCTGGCGCATTCTTGCGCTGTTCCTGCTGTTGCTGTTGTCCGCCTTTTTTTCCGGATCAGAGACCGCTTTTACCTCCCTGGATCGACTGAAACTCCGCCTGCTGCAACAAAAACAGCGTGCCGGCGCCGACCATCTGGCGCAGCTGGTGGATAACCCCGACCGGACATTGAGCGGCGTGCTGGTCGGTAACAACCTGGTCAACATTGCCACATCGGTGATCGCCACCGGCCTCTTTATCGGCCTGTTCGGTGAGCAGGGGGAGTGGTTGACGATCCTGCTGTTGACACCGGTTCTGCTGATCTTCGCCGAGGTCTGCCCCAAGACCTATGCGGCCCAGTACCCCGAACGTTTTTCTTTCCTGGTTCTGCGCCCCATGCGGCTGGTGCTCTGGCTGCTTGCTCCGATCATCCGTGTGGTCGCGGCCACGTCCCGGCTGCTGACGAGCTTTCTGCGCAAGCGCAAAGCCGAAGGGCTGTTCGTTTCGGAAGACGGGATCAAGGCGATGATCGAAGCGGGGGAAGAATCGGGAGTCGTCGGGGCGGACCAGCGGCGGATGCTCCACGGGATCTTCGAGCTGACGGAAACCCGGGTGCGTGACGTGATGATTCCCCGTACCGAAGTTGTTGGTATCGACGTCACCAGCAGTTTTGCCGATGTCCTGACCGCCGTGCGCCAGGCGCGCCATTCGCGCTTTCCCGTATACCGCGACAATCTCGACAACATCGTCGGCGTGCTGCATTCCAAGAATGTTCTCACTTACATCGGACAGCCGGACGATTTTTCCCTCGCTGAGGCCGCCCGCAAGCCCTACTATGTGCCCGAATCAAAACGGATCGGCGTTCTTTTGCAAAGCTTTCTGAAAAAGCGCGAGCACCTTGCCATCGTTGTCGACGAATACGGGGGCATGGAAGGGATAGTCACCCTGGAGGATGTCGTCGAAGAGGTGATTGGCGATATCAATGACGAGTATGATATTGCCGAAGTCGAATTCAAGGAGCTGGCCAAGGGGCACTACCTGATCGACGCCGCCATGCCCCTGCGCGAAGTCAACCGCCGTCTTGGCCTCAATTTTCCCGAAGACCAGGTCACGACCCTGGCCGGTCACCTGCTTCAGTTGATCGGCAAGATCCCCGCGGAAGGGGACACCTATGAAGAGGGCTCGATCCGGTTTCGCGTTCGCCGCATGGAGGACCGCCGGATTGAAGAGATAGAAATGCTGCTGCCGGTCCACAATGAGTAGGTTGAGTGTGGCTGTCCGGCAGCACGGATGCTTGTTTCATAACCGCAAAAACCCCCGTCCGAAACCTTCCTGCTTCGTCATGTGGCACAAATAATTGATAAAAATTAGCTAGTTCTGAATCAGCAGCAGCCATCCCTTCGATTGCCAAAGCCAAGTCCTTGTCTTCGCAATACTTTTTCTTTTTTTTGGCGCCCCCGCCGGGATATTTGTCCTTGACACTTCCGGGTTGCACCGCTATATTTTCCCAAACTCGGTGTCAAAAGGTGTCAAGGGGTGTCACATGCGCTTCTCCGGCGAATATAACGTCAGTATCGACCTCAAAGGGCGGATCAGTATCCCGGCGCCCTTTCGCGACGAACTGCGTCAGGAGTATGCCAGTGACGGCCTCGTCGTGACACGCTATAAAAACGGCCTGGTGGCCTATCCTCCGCAGCGCTGGGAGGAGATCTGTGCCAACGTTCTGGCGATGCCTGCCGGTCCGAAGCGGGAGGCAAACCTGCGCAACCGCATCGCGCCGGCCCGGGAGTGTATTTTTAATGCGCAGGGGCGGGTGCAGATTCCCCAGTCTTTACGTGAACATGCCGGGCTGGACAAGGACGCGGTGGTGATCGGCATGTTCGAAAAAATTGAAATCTGGAGTCAGCAGGCCCATGCCCTGATCGTCGCCGAGTCGGAAGATCTTCTCTGTGAGGATGCCCAGGGGCAGGCAGATCTCGGGTTTTAGGAGTGACTGCCGCGGCCTTTGCGCACCTGCCGGTTCTGCCTGACGAGGTTATTCACTGGTTGCGTCCCCGGGCTGGGGGCGTCTTTCTTGACGGCACCCTGGGGGGAGGCGGGCATGCCCGCCTGATCCTGGACAGCGCTCCGGGCAGCCGCCTGATCGGCATTGACCGTGATCCGGCCGCATTGTACCACGCGGCAGAATCTCTGGCCGGCTACGGTGAGCGGGTCAGCCTGCATCATGCCAACTTCGATCAGGCCGCCGCGGTGCTTGCGCAACTCGGGGTGGCCGGGCTCGACGGCATGCTTCTTGACCTGGGGGTCTCTTCCCATCAACTCGATACCGCCGAGCGGGGTTTTTCCTTCCGCCACGAGGCGCCCCTCGATATGCGCATGAATCCCGAGGTCGGGCAAACCGCGGCCGAGGTGGTCGGACAGATGGCAGAGGCGCAGTTGCGCCAGTTGTTCTTTGACTATGGTGAGGAGCGCTACAGCCGCCGGATAGCCGCCCGTATCGTCGCCCGGCGGCAAGAAGAGCCGATTACCACGACAACACAGCTGGCAGAACTGGTGCGCGATGCGGTTCCGGGCGGCCACCGGCCCGACCGTATTCACCCGGCGACCCGGATTTTTCAGGCTTTGCGGATTTATGTGAATGATGAACTGGGACAGGTCAGGCGCGGGGTCGACAGCGCAATTGACCTGCTTAGGCCGGGGGGCAGGCTGGTGGTGATCAGCTTTCATTCACTTGAGGATCGCATCGTCAAGCAGCTGTTCCGTGCCCGGGCGCGTGGCTGTATCTGTCCGCCCCGCCTGCCGGTTTGCCAATGTGACCATCATCCCGATGTCACCCTGCTGACCCGCAAAGGGGTGCGGGCGCAAGCAGAAGAAATTGCGATCAACAGCCGTTCCCGCAGCGCAATACTCCGGGCTGTCGAGCGTTGCGGCGAGCAGGGTGAAGAACCACAAGGAAGGTAATCATGTCAGAAGTCATTTCCCAGACACGTATCAAAATCAGCGGTTTTTCCCTCAGTCGGCCACGTTTGAGTCCGATGCTGCTGGTGATTGTCCTGATTTCCCTTTTGGCGCTGCTGTTTGTCTGGTCGCGGATCCATGCGATCAACCTGGAATACGGTATCTCCAGCCTCGAGCGCGATATCCGTCTGCAGCAGCAGCAACTCAAGGAACTGACGCTGGAGGTGGCATTTCTGTCCCGTGATGAGCGGATCGAAGGCCTGGCGAGAACCGACCTGGGGCTGCGCGAACCGTCCCCGGGCCAGATTATCCGGGTGGAGTGAGGAAACCCATGGCGCCAGAAGCAGGACAGATCCGCATCCGCATTTTTGGAGTGCTGTTCATTCTGGCTTTCTGCGTCATCGCCGTACGCGCCTATCAACTGCAGGTTGTCGAAGCGCCTGAGCTGCGCGCCCGGGCAGACCAGCAGCGCAGTCATGTGGTCAAGCTGGCGCCGCGGCGCGGAACAATCTTTGATCGGGAGGGTCATCCCCTCGCCGTCAGTCTGGAAACCGATTCCCTCTTCGCTGACCCGCAGATGATCCAGGATCCCGCCACCGCAGCGAAAAAGCTCGCACCTCTGCTCAAGCAGTCCCAGGCCGAGCTGCAGAAAAGCCTGTCGGAAAAAAACCGCCGCTTTGTCTGGCTGGAGCGCCTGATCGATCCCGACACGGCGCAGCAGGTCAGGGACCTCAAAATCACCGGTCTGAACTTTGTTCCCGAGCGCAAGCGCTATTACCCGCAATCCAACATCGCGGCTCATGTGATCGGTTTTACCGGCCTGGATCCGCGCGGACTGGAAGGGATCGAGCTGGAATATGATCGCCTGCTGCAGGGGGAACCGGAGCTGCTGGTGTCGGTTCGCGATGCCCGTGGTCGTGGACTGGCAACAGCCGAGGCACCGGTCCAGGGCGGGTCCAGCGGTCACAATCTGCACCTGACCCTGGATCGTTCACTGCAGTACATTGCCGAAAAGGAGCTGGCCCGCGCCGTCAAGGAAAGCCGGGCGGTCGGCGGTACCGTGGTCATGCTTGAACCCACCAGCGGCCGCATTCTGGCCCTGGCGAGCTGGCCGGATTTCAATCCGAATATGGCCGGTCGCTACCGTGCCGATCAGCGCCGTAACCGTGTTGTCTGCGACATGTACGAGCCGGGGTCGACCTTCAAGCCGTTTCTGCTGGCCGGAATCCTCGAGGAGAAACTGCTGCAGCCGACAGAGACGGTCTTCTGTGAAAACGGCCAGTACCGGGTCGGCGGAAGTACCGTTCGTGATTACAAGAAGTTCGGGCACTTAAGCCTGGAAGAGATGCTCAAGGTCAGCAGCAATATCGGCTTTGTCAAGCTCGGCAAGGTGCTCGAAAGGGAGCGATTCCACCGTTACCTGACATCTTTCGGTTTCGGGACCAAGACCGGCCTTGATTTTCCCGGTGAAGCCGGTGGTGTGCTGCGGCCGCCGTCACGTTGGTTTGAAATTGATCTGGCCGCCATTTCCTTCGGGCAGGGTGTCAGCGTGACCCCGCTGCAGATGACCACGGCAATGGCAGTGATTGCCAATGGCGGTCTGCTGATGGAACCTTATCTGGTTGAAAAAGTGACCGATGACGATGGTCAGGTGGTTCGCCGGCGGCTGCCGGAGGTCAGGCACCGGGTGATTTCGGAACGCACGGCACAGCTGGTGCGCAACATGATGGTTTCCGTGACCGAACCTGGCGGCACCGGCACCCGCGCGGCCCTGCCTGGCTACCGGGTCGCCGGTAAAACCGGTACCGCACAGAAGGTCGATCCGGTGACCGGCGGCTATTCGCTGGACAAGCGGGTCGGTTCCTTTATCGGTTTTGTGCCGGCCGATAACCCGGCGCTGGTCATGTCGGTCACGCTCGATGAGCCGCAGGGGGATCGCTATGGCGGTTTGATCGCGGCCCCGGTTTTTGCACGGATCGCCAGTCAGTCTCTGGCCCACATGAACATCCTGCCGCGAGACCAGGTGGTCAACCTGGAGGAGCTGGCAGTGAATAGCCCGGATCCGTTGCCGGACCTGGCGCCCCTGCTGCCCGAACAGGTGCAGAGTGACGGGCTGGTGATGCCCGACTTTCAGGGGAAAAGTTATCGACAGGTTCTGCAAACCATGGAACAGCGGGGCTTGAATCTGAAACTGACCGGCAGCGGCCGCGTGGTCGAGCAGTTTCCTGCGCCAGGGAAGGTGATTCCCTACGGCAAGGAAGCCTGGGTACGTTTTGGGGTGTGACCAGAACACAGCTGCGGAGGTGGCGTCGATGAAGCTGCAGGACCTGCTCAGTGCAGTCAGTCCCACCGGGATAACGGGACCAGCCGATCTGTGGATCAGCCAGCTGGTTTGCGATTCGCGCAACGCCGTGCCGCAGTGCCTCTTTTTTGCCCTGCCCGGCACGCGCCTGGACGGGCGCCACTACATCGCTGCAGCGGTTGCCGGCGGCGCTGTCGCGGTCGTCGCAGAGTCCTTCGACGGGGTGTCTTTTCTGCCGCACTGCTGTTTTGTCGAGGTGGCGGATGTCCGCACAGCAATGGCAAAAATGGCGACGCACTTTTACGGCGCGCCCGGCCGTGGCATCCCGGTTATCGGTGTGACCGGCACCAACGGTAAAACCACTGTTACCTATCTGCTCGAAGCAATCCTGCAGGCAGCCGGGTACCAGCCGGCGGTCTTTGGTACCGTGGACTATCGTCTTGGACAGCAAATGCGCTTGCCGGCAAGTCATACCACTCCGGAATCGATCGACCTGATGCGGATCCTGGCAGGCTTTCGCGCCAAGGGTGCCGATGCCCTGATCATGGAGGTCTCCTCGCACGCGCTCGAGCAGCATCGCGTCGACGGGCTTGAATTCACCCTGGCGGTCTTTACCAACCTGACGCCGGAGCATCTCGACTACCACCCTGACATGGAACACTACTTTGCCAGTAAGCGTCGGCTCTTTACCCGGCTGGTTGTCAGCGGCGGAGCGGTCATCAACGCCGACGACGCTTACGGAGCACGGTTGCTGGCAGAGCTTGACAACGCCGTCTCCTACGGGATGGCGAGCACTTGCAGCCTGTTTCCACAGCAGTTGCAGGTCGGTCGCGACGGGATCCACGGAACCTTTTCCGGCGTGCGTGGAGACGTGGCGATCGACAGTCCGATGATCGGCCAGTTCAATGTCAGCAACCTTCTTGCCGCCGTCGCCGCCGCCCAGCAACTGCAGATCGGCAACGCACAGATCGCCCGCGGAGTGGCACAGGCGCCCCAGGTTCCCGGACGGCTCGAACGGGTGCATAACCCCCAGGGGGTCCTCGCCCTGGTCGACTATGCCCACACCGGCGATGCCCTGGAGCAGGCCCTTAAAACCCTCTCCCGGCTTGCGCATCGGAAACTCTACACCCTGGTCGGCTGCGGTGGCGATCGTGACCCAGGCAAGCGTCCATTGATGGCTGCCGTGGCGGTCAAGTACTCCGATCTGGCGATTTTTACCTCGGATAACCCGCGCACGGAAGATCCGTTGCAGATTCTTGCACAGATTCGTGCCGGGGCTCTGGCGGCAGGCAGCACGGAGCTCGACCCGGCAACCGTCAACCCGGCAAGCAAGGGGTTTGTCGTTATTCCCGAACGGCGCACGGCGATCGAGTTTGCCGCCCGTTGCGCCCAACAGGACGACCTGCTGCTGGTGGCCGGCAAAGGACATGAAGACTATCAGATTCTCGGTACCCGCAGGATTCACTTTGATGATCGTGAAGAGCTGCACCTCGCTTTGCAAAAAGCCTTGACAACCGCTGTCCCCGGAGACCAGGCCCATGTTTGATCTGGAGCAGATAACGCGGATCGTCGGCGGCGAATTTTCCGGTAAAAAGGTCAACTGCGAGCTCGTCGGTATCTCCACCGACAGCCGTAACATGGTGCCCGGATCGCTGTTTGTCCCGCTGCGCGGTGGCCGCTTCGACGGTCACGATTATCTCAGCCAGGCGGTCAGGAATGGCGCGGCGGCCTGTCTGAGCGAACAGGTGGTTGAAGGACTGCCGGTTCCGGTGATCCGGGTCGCCGATACCTTGCGCGCCCTCGGCGATATCGCCGCAGCACACCGTCTGCAGCTCCATGGCCCGCTCATTGCGATAACCGGATCCGCCGGCAAAACGACGACCAAGGAGATGCTCGCCAGCATCCTGTCGCAGTCTGCTCCGGGATTGAAAACCTTCGGTAACTTCAACAACCTCATCGGTGTCCCCTTGACGTTGCTGCGCCTCGACAAAAGTCACCAGTGGGCGGTTGTGGAAATGGGGACCAGTGCCCTCGGGGAAATTCAACGCCTCACCGAGATTGCCCGGCCGACGATCGGGGTGATCACCAACGTCGGAGAGGCCCACCTGGAGACCCTGCACGGTCTCGATGGCGTGTCGCGTGCCAAGGGGGAGCTCTACGCCGGACTGAGCGGCGGGACGGCGATCATCAATCTCGATGACGAACGGGTTGCCCGGCTGCCGGTCGCCAACGGCGTAAAAAAACGCACCTACGGGCTGGCACCGGCGGCGGATGTGCGCGCTGAAAAGATTGTTGTGGAGGGTGCTGCAGTCCGGTTTGACCTGCTTGCAGCGGGGCAGCGTCAGCAGGTTTGTCTGCAGGTTCCTGGCGTGCACAACGTCCACAATGCCCTGGCCGCTGCCGCCGCGGCAATCGAACTGGAGCTGCCGCTGGCTACCATCGCCCGCGGCCTGGCCGATTTCCTCCCGGTAGAGGGGCGGATGAATCTGTTTCCTTTGCCCTGTGGCGGGGTGCTGCTCGATGACAGCTACAACTCGAATCCTCTTTCTGCCGGCTCGGCCCTTGACGCGCTGAAGTCGCTGAAAGGTCACGGCCGGAAAATCGCCGTGCTCGGAGACATGCTTGAGCTGGGGGCAAACGCCGCGGCGTTGCATGAGGACCTGGGCAGAAAGGCCGCCGCCGTTGCCGATCTGCTGATTGTGGTCGGCCGCTTTGGCGGGGATCTCGAGCGCGGCGCCCTGGCTGCCGGCATGTCCGCGGAACAGGTCTGCAAGGTTGCTCATGTCGATGCTGCCATTGAGCTGCTCAAGGACTGTCAACGCAATGGCGACCGACTGCTGGTCAAGGGGTCACGCGGCGTTCAGCTTGACCGCCTGGTCAAGGAACTCAAGCTGGTTGCGTCCGGCGCTGCCGGAAAGGGGGCATGACGGATGCTTTATCATCTGCTCTATCCGCTGCATACCGATTTTTCCGCCCTCTACGTGTTCCGCTACATCACGTTCCGCACGATCTACGCGACAATTACCGCCCTGATGATCTCTTTCATGCTCGGGCCCTGGCTGATTGCCACGCTGCAACGGATGCAGGTTGGCCAGACGATCCGCAAGGTGGGCCCGGAGTCCCACTTTGTCAAGGAGGGGACGCCGACCATGGGTGGCGCGCTGATCCTTGTTGCCATCATTCTTCCGACCCTGCTCTGGGCCGATCTGACCAACCTGTTTATCTGGGTGACGCTGCTGGTGACGGCCGGCTACGGTGCCATCGGATTTATCGATGACTACCTCAAGGTGGTGCGCAAGAACAGCGACGGTATCTCCGCCCGGCAGAAGCTGTTCTGGCAGGTTCTCATCGCGACCGGCGCAGCGGTCCTGCTCTACAGCAGCGGTCATGTCGAAACCCACCTGGGGGTTCCTTTCTTCAAGAATGTCAGTCCCGACCTGGGCATCTTCTATATCCCCTTCGCCGTACTGGTGATGGTGGGTGCCAGCAACGCGGTGAACCTGACCGATGGCCTTGACGGCCTTGCCATCGGGCCGATGATTATCGCGGCGGGAACCTTCCTGCTGCTGACCTACCTGGCCGGCAATGCGAACCTGGCGAGCTACCTGCAGATTACCGGTATTCCGGGAGCCGGCGAACTGGCCATCCTGTGTGGTGCCATGGTCGGTGCCGGGCTCGGATTTCTCTGGTTCAACACCTATCCGGCCCAGGTGTTCATGGGGGATGTCGGCAGCCTGTCCCTCGGTGGGGCGCTCGGAACCATTGCAGTGATCACCAAAAACGAGTTCGTCCTGGTGATCGTGGGCGGTATTTTTGTCGTCGAAGCCCTGTCGGTCATTGTCCAGGTGGTGTCTTTTCGCTACTGGGGTCGCCGGGTTTTTCGCATGGCGCCGATCCACCATCATTTTGAGCTCAAGGGGTGGCCGGAGCCGAAGATTATCGTGCGCTTCTGGATTATCAGCATCATTCTGGCGCTGATCGCCCTGTCAACGTTGAAATTACGGTGAAGATGAATTATCGGAATCAGCACATAGTCGTCGTCGGAGCGGGTCAGAGTGGCCGGGCGCTGGTGCGTTTTCTGGTAGCGCGCGGTGCCGAGGTGACCCTGTCCGATCGCCGCACCGCAGAACAGCTCGGCGAACTGGCGGATTTGTCGGGTCTGCCGGTACGCTACGATTTCGGTGGGCACGACATGGCGTTATTCGAGCAGGCCGACCTGATTGCCATCAGTCCGGGGGTTCCTCTTGATGCGGCGCCGTTACAGCGCGCGCTGGGCCGCAACATTCCGGTTCTTGGTGAAATCGAGCTGGCCAGTCGCGAGGTGAGTTCGCCTGTCATCGCGGTGACCGGGACCAATGGTAAATCGACCACCACCTGCCTGATTGGTGAGGCGCTGGCGGCCGCGGGGCAGCGCGTGTTCGTCGGCGGCAACCTGGGCACTCCCCTGATCGATGCCGTTGGCCGGGGCGATGAGGTTCTGGTGGTTGAGCTGTCCTCCTTTCAGCTGGAGACGATTGAACGGTTTCGGCCGCATGTCGCCGTACTCCTTAACTTAAGTCCCGACCATCTTGATCGTTACCCCGACCTGGCCAGTTACTACCGTGCCAAGCTGAATATCTTCCGCAACATGACCGCCACCGGTTTTGCCGTTCTCAATGCCGATGATGAGACCATTGTTGCACTCAGTCCCGGCGGCGGCGCGCAGAAGGTCTGGTTTTCGCCGCGTGGGCAGGAAGTCGAAGGACTGATCAGGGAGGGTGATCACCTGCTCTGGACCTGGCAGGGAGCGCGCGAGAGCTACCCCCTGGCAGAGCTGTTCCTGGCGGGCGAGCATAACGTTGAGAATGCCATGGCGGCACTGGCAGCAGCGTTGCTGCAAGGGTGCCCGGGGCGCGTGGCCTGGCCCGCCATCTGTCGCTTCAAGGGGCTGCGTCACCGCATGCAACTGGTCCGTACGCGCGCTGGCGTGCGCTGGTACAACGACTCCAAGGGAACCAACGTCGGCAGCGTCCTGAAGAGTCTCGCCGGGCTTGCCTGGCCGGTGACCCTGATCGCCGGCGGCAAGGACAAGGGTGGCGACTACGCCCCCCTACGTGAAGCCCTGCACGGAACCGTCGGCCACCTGATCCTGATTGGAGAGGCACGCCAGCGGATGCGTGAGGCGTTTGCCGGCAGCTGCGAGATCAGCACGGCCGACAGCCTTGCCGCGGCGGTGGCACTGGCGGCGCAACTGACGCCGAGCGGCGGCACGGTGCTGCTGTCGCCGGCCTGCTCGAGCTTTGACATGTTTGACAGCTACGAGCATCGCGGCTCGGTGTTTGAGGAACTTGTCCGCGCTCTGCCTGAGATCGGGGGGGAGCGATGAACCTGCAGCGCAATATCGATACCTCCCTGCTGTTGATGACCGTGACCCTGACCTGTATCGGCGTGGTCATGGTCTACTCCTCTTCGGCCATCATGGCCGCCGAGCGTTTTGGCGACGGCTTTTATTTCCTCAAGCGCCAGGCTCTGTATCTGGTCACCGGTTTCGCTGTCCTGGCCATGGCGACCTATTTCCGTTACGAAAACTGGCGCAAACTGGCAGTGATCAGCCTGCTGATCAGCATTGCCATGCTGGCACTGCTGCTGGTGCCGGGGGTCGGGATCAAGGTCGGCGGGGCGGTGCGCTGGCTGCGTGTCCCCGGGTTCACGCTGCAGCCCGCCGAGCTGGTCAAGCTGACCCTGGTGCTCTACCTGGCACACTCCCTGACGCGGAAAAAAGAGAAGGTCCGCTCCCTGGTCAAGGGCTATCTGCCGTATATGATCGTTCTTGCCGTGCTGCTCTTTCTCCTGCTGCAGCAGCCTGACCTCGGCAGCGCGATGATCGTCGCCGGCGTGGCCCTGGCGATGCTTATCGTTGCCGGAGTGCGCTGGCTGTACGTTCTGCCCACCATTATCATGTCCCTGCCGGTTCTCTACTTTCTGGTCATGAGTTCGGAGTATCGCCGGCGCCGGATCATGGCTTTTCTTGATCCCTGGACCGATCCGTATGACAGTGGCTTCCAGATCATCCAGAGCCTGGTCGCCTTCGGCAAGGGCGGCATCCGCGGGCAGGGGCTGGGAATCGGCGAACAGAAGCTGTTCTATCTGCCCGAGGCGCATACCGATTTTATTTTTTCCGTGATCGGCGAAGAGCTCGGCCTGCTCGGGGTCCTGCTGGTTGCTGCCCTGTTTCTTCTCGTTGTGCTCAGCGGGATCAGGATCGCGTTGCAGTGCCAGGAGCCCTTCGGACGCAACCTGGCCTTTGGCCTGAGCCTGCTCCTCGGCCTCGAGGCGTTTGTCAATATCGCCGTCTGCATGGGTCTGCTGCCGACCAAGGGCTTGACCCTCCCCTTCATCTCCTACGGTGGAACCAGTTTGCTGACCAGCCTGCTGGCGGTGGGAATTCTGCTCAATATTTCGAGCAGCCTGGGGAGGGCGAAATGAGACTGGTGCTGGCCGGCGGCGGTACCGGCGGGCACCTGTTTCCGGCTGTTGCCCTGGGGCAGCTGCTGCAGGAGCAGGATCCTGCAGCGTCGCTGCTGTTTGTCGGGACGCAGCGCGGGCTTGAATACCGCCTGCTGCCGCAGCTGGGGCTGGAACTGGCAACCGTCGATATGGTGGGCGTGGTCGGGCGCGGCTGGCGCGGCAAGCTGGAGATGGTGCCCAAGCTGGTGCGCAGCCTGGTCCAGGCACGGCGGATCCTCAGTGCGTTCAAACCCGACCTGGTGGTTGGTTTTGGTGGCTACGCCTCGGTTCCGGTCCTGCTGGCCGCAAAAACCAAAGGGATTCCCTACCTGATCCATGAACAGAACGCCATCCCCGGGGTGAGTAACAAGCTGCTCGCCAGGGGGTCCGAGCGGATCTGTGTCTCCTACGGGGAAAGCCAGCGGTATTTTGCCTCCGGCAAGGTGCGGGTCACCGGCAATCCGCTGCGCCGCGGGCTTGATCGATTGCCGGAGGAGCTGCCCGCGGCAGGAACCCTGCTGGTCTTCGGGGGCAGTCGCGGAGCGCGGGCGATTAACCAGGCGGTGGCCGGCGCCCTGACGGAACTGCGCAGCTGGCCGCAGCCGCCGCGTATTGTGCATCAGACCGGTGAAGAAGATTTTGCCAGGGTCAAGGCGGCCTACGCCGCAGCGGATTACGCCAATGCCACGGTGCTTCCGTTTATCGACGATATGGCGCAGGCCTATGCCAGCGCGCGGCTGGTGATCTGTCGTGCCGGGGCTACGACCCTGGCGGAACTGACCGTGGGCGGGCGACCGGCAGTGCTGATTCCCTTTCCTCATGCGGCCGGCGATCATCAGAGTGCCAATGCGCGCACCCTTGAGGATGCCGGTGCCGCCGTAGTGCTGCCGCAGCGGGATCTGACGCCGCTGCGTCTGGCCACAGAAATCAGGATCCTGCTGGAAGATCACCAGGAGCTGCAGCGGATGGCGTTGCGCGGACGGATGATCGCGCAGCCGGATGCGGCGCAGAGGGTTCTCGATGAATGTCGCGGGGTCCTCCATCTTCCTGCCGTAACCAAGGAGCGATAATGTACGGACGGATCAGAAAAATCCACTTTGTCGGCATCGGCGGCATCGGCATGAGCGGCATCGCCGAGTTGCTGCTCAACCAGGGCTACCGGGTCTCCGGCTCTGATCTGCGTGAGTCGGAGACAACCCGCAGACTGGCAAGTCTCGGAGGGGAGGTTGTTATCGGCCACCGTGCTGAGAATCTTGATGAGGTCGACGTGGTGGTGACCTCGACGGCGGTCAAGGCCGACAATCCCGAGGTGACAGAAGCACATCGACTGCACATTGCGGTGATCCCCCGGGCCGAGATGCTCGCCGAACTGATGCGCATGAAATATGGCATCGCTATCGCCGGCACCCATGGCAAGACGACGACGACAAGCATGATGTCTGTCGTCCTGCAGCATGCCGGGATCGACCCGACCGCGGTGATCGGCGGCAAGCTTGACGCGTTCGGCTCCAATGCCAAGCTGGGGCGGGGCAAGTTTCTGGTCGCCGAGGCGGATGAGTCGGACGGCTCCTTCATGCTCCTGACCCCCACAATCGCCGTAGTGACCAACATCGATCTCGATCATCTCGACTATTATTCCGGCATTGACCAGATCAAGCAGATTTTTGTCGATTTTATCAACAAGGTGCCCTTTTACGGGCGCGCGGTTCTGTGCCTGGATGATCGCAACGTACAGGCGATTCTGCCGGAAGTGAAAAAGCGCTTTACCACTTACGGGTTCAGCAGCCAGGCCGATTTCTACGCCACCGACGTGCGGCAGCGGCAGGGGCGGACCAGCTTTATGGCCTGCTACCAGGGGCAGGAGCTCGGGCGCATCGCTTTTGGCATGCCGGGCCGGCACAACGTTCTCAATGCGCTGGCCGTTCTTGCCGTCGCTCATGAACTTGAGATCCCGTTCGCGGCGGTGGTCGGCGGATTCCGTCACTTCGGTGGCTTGCAGCGACGTTTCCAGATCCGTCATGAGGTCAATGACATCATGGTGATCGATGATTACGGTCATCACCCGGTCGAAATCCGTGCGACCCTGGCGGCCGCCAAGGGCGGGTGGGGAAAGCGTGTCCTGGCGATTTTCCAGCCCCATCGTTACAGCCGCACGGAAGCGCTTTTCAGCGAGTTCTTGACGGCCTTCTACGATGCGGACGTGCTGGTTGTCACGGCGGTCTATGCCGCCGGCGAAGATCCGCTGCCGGGCGCCAGCGGTGACGCCCTGGCGGCCGGCATCATCGATCACGGGCACAAGGCCGTCAGTTACTGCGCAACGCTTGAAGAGGCCGCTGACGCGATCGTCAGCCAGGCGCGTCCCGGGGATATGGTCATTACCCTGGGCGCCGGCAATGTCAACCAGGCCTGTCAGATGGTAGCGGACCGGTTGGCCGGAAGCGGGGGCCAGGAATGACGGGCTGGACGCGCGAATCGCTGAAAAAAAACCGCATCGGTGTTCTCGCCGGTGGCTGGTCGGCAGAGCGTGAGGTGTCCCTGAAAACCGGCGCAGCGGCGCATGCGGCCCTGCTGGCGCGTGGTTATGACGCTGTCCTGATCGATCCGGACAAAGATCTGCCGCGGCAATTGCTGGCCGCCGGGATCGACGTCGCCTTGATTGCCCTGCACGGCCAGGGGGGGGAGGACGGTCAGGTCCAGGGGCTGCTGGAGGTGATGCGCATCCCGTACAGCGGCAGCGGTGTCCGTGCTTCGAGTATGGCGATGGACAAGGTCATCACCAAGCAGTTGTTGCTGCATCATGGTCTGCCGACACCCGCCTTCGATTATGTCCATCCCGGCGAGACCGCGGCAGAGTTGCTGGCGCGGCAGCGGCGTCTGCCGGTGGTTGTCAAGCCGTCCGCCGAAGGATCGACCCTCGGCGTTACCGTGGCCAGAACCCGGGAAGAGCTGGCGGCCGGTATCAGGATGGCCAGCACCCTGAGCGGAACGGTTCTGGTGGAGGATTATATAGCCGGCCGTGAGCTGACGGTTTCGGTGCTGAACGATGAGCCACTGCCGGTTATCCAGATCGTTGCCCAGGGGGGATTTTATGATTACCAGGCCAAGTATGTCAGTGGCACCACCCGCTACCTGGTGCCCGCGCCCCTCACCGCGCAACTGACCAGTGACCTCCAGGAAACCGCCCGTAACGCCTGTCGTGCCCTCGGTTGCCGCGGTGCCGCCCGGGTCGATTTCATGCTTGATGAAGAGGCCTTTTATTGTATCGAGATCAACACTATTCCCGGGATGACGGCAACCAGTCTGCTGCCGAAAGCCGCCGCCGCCGCAGGTATCCCCTTTGAGGACCTGGTAGAAATGATTCTGCTGGACGCAGATCTGGACAAATAGGGACGCTCCGATGCGTGATCTGAAACGAAAAGAAGCCGCCGTAAAGGTGCGCAGCAACCGGCGCAAGAAGCAGAAAAAGCCGATCGATCTGCGCCGCCTGCTGCACCGCTCCCTGCGCATCACGGTGAGTCTCGGCAGTGTCGTGCTGGTTGTCGCCGGCGCCTTTTTCTTTGTTCAGCTGCTGCTGGCGTCGGATCAGTTCCGCATTGATACCATCGTCGTCAAGGGGCATCAGCGCCTTAACCAGGAGACCGTTGTTGCCCTGTCCGATGTCCAGCCGGGCGTGTCAACCTTCCGTCTTGACCTGGGCCTGATCGGTCGCAAAATCTCTGAAAATCCGTGGGTGGAAAAGGCGCGTATCGATCGCGTTTTCCCGCGCCAGGTGGTGATTACCGTGACCGAGAGATTACCGGTGGCGATCGTCAATCTCGGTTATCTCTACTATCTCGATGCCGCTGGCGAGATTTTCAAGGTGCTTGATGTGTCCGACAGCCTCGATTATCCGGTCGTTACCGGGTTCGATTCGTCCCGCCTCGAACAGGGTGACGTCCGCGATCGTGAAGGGCTCCAGACGGTTGTCGGGTTGATCGCCGAACTTGGCCGGCGCGAGGGGTTCAACCTCGGTCAGGTGTCGGAAATTCATCGCGAGGCCGGAGGCGGCCTGTCGCTTTACACCCTCGTTGGCGGGGTGCGGATCCGCCTGGGAGATCGGGACCATGCCAGGAAACTTGATCGGCTGGAGCGGATTTATGCCCTGCTGCAACCGAAAATGCAGATGTTGGATTATATCGATCTGAATGTTGACGAAAAAGTCATTGTGCGCATTGAACGGTCGTCTCAAGCGGCCAAAAGCTGATACCAAGGGGGTGTCATGAGTAAAAAAACAGATAACCTGATTGTTGGCCTGGACATAGGAACGACGAAAATCTGCTGTATTGTCGGCCATATGGCCGAGGATGGCCTGGAAGTCGTCGGTATCGGAACCAGTCCGTCACGCGGTATGCGCAAGGGGGTGGTCATCAATATCGAGACCACCGTGGCAGCCATTCGCAAGGCCATTCGCGAGGCGGAGCTGATGGCCGGCTGCGAGATCAAGTCGGTGTTCACCGGGATCGCCGGTGGCCATATCCGTGGGATGAACTCCCAGGGGGTGATCGCGATCAAGAATCGCGAAGTGACCAGTGAAGATCTGCAGCGCGTCATCGATGCTGCCAAGGCGATCGCCATCCCGATGGATCGTGAGGTGCTCCATATTCTGCCACAGGAGTTCATTATCGATGATCAGGACGGTATCCGCGAGCCGCTCGGGATGAGCGGTGTGCGTCTCGAAGCCAAGGTGCACATCGTTACCGGGGCCGTGGCCAGTGCCCAGAATATCATCAAGAGCTGTAATCGTGCTGGTGTCGATGTCGCTGATATCGTCCTTGAACAGCTCGCCAGCAGTGAGGCGGTGCTGTCGGCGGATGAGAAGGAGCTCGGTGTGGCGCTGGTGGATATCGGTGGCGGCACGGCTGACATCGCCATCTACTCCGAAGGGGCGATCAAGCATACCTCGGTGTTGTCGATGGGGGGGGATCACCTGACCAACGACATCGCCGTCGGCCTGAGAACGCCGATGGCGGAAGCGGAAAAAATCAAGCAGGCCTATGGCTGCTGCCTGACATCCATGGTTGGCAAGGACGAGACGATCGAAGTGCCTTCCGTCGGCGGCCGTGAACCACGGATTCTGTCACGGCAGCTGCTTGCCGAGATTCTTGAGCCGCGGGTTGAAGAGATGTTTTCCCTGATCAACCGGGAAATCATCAAGAGCGGCTTTGACGAAATGATCGTCTCCGGTGTGGTCATTACCGGCGGGACGGCGATCCTCCCGGGGATGCCGGAACTGGCCGAGCAGATCTTCAATCTGCCGGTGCGGCGCGGTACACCGATCGAAATCGGGGGTCTGGTCGATGTCGTCAACTCGCCGATCTATGCCTCCGGTGTCGGGCTGATCAAGTACGGCAGCATGAACAGCCAGGCGCTGAAGTTCAAGGCCGGTGAAGTCAACATGTTCGAGCGGGTATCGCGGCGGATGAAAGAGATGTTCAATGATTTTTTCTGATAAATAATTATTATATAATTACTTGTAAAAGAGACTTAATTTTGATAACTTATGCAAAGTTATCCAACCAGTTTCCGTAATCGCGGAGAGAGCGGAAACGCAGCACAGGGAGGGCAGCTTATGCCTACGCAAGAGGGAGTCATGTTTCAGTTTGAGGAGACCTTGGATCAGGCGGCAAAAATCAAGGTGATCGGCGTCGGTGGCGGGGGCGGCAATGCCGTCAACACCATGATCAGCAACCAGGTCGAAGGGGTTGATTTCCTGGTCGCCAATACCGATGCCCAGGCACTGCGGCGCAGTCATGCGGCGATGAAGATTCAGCTGGGCGGGAACCTCACCAAGGGTCTAGGCGCTGGTGCCAACCCGGAGATCGGGCGTCAGGCGGCTGAGGAAGACGTCAAGCGCCTGGTGGAATTGTTTACCGGCGCGGATATGATCTTTATCGCTGCCGGGATGGGCGGCGGAACCGGTACCGGTGCCGCACCGATTATTGCCAGGGCGGCCAAGGAAGCCGGCGCACTGACTGTCGGCGTTGTCACCAAACCTTTTACCCGTGAAGGCAAGCAGCGCATGATGCGCGCAGAGGCAGGGATCGCCGAGCTGCGTGACGTCGTCGATTCCCTGGTCGTGGTTCCGAACGACCGCCTGCTTGGCCTGGCGGGAAAGAATATGAGCATCCTCGACGCGTTCAAGCCGGCCGATGATGTCCTGCGCCAGGCAGTTCAGGGGCAGCATTCTTCTGGGTTAACTTTGATAAAAAACAACTCGTATTTCAGGGCAGGGCGAGCGATAGCCAGAATCTGGTGGCCGAACGGAAATTACCGCTTGGAAATGATATCGTTAGCCAGATAGCACGAAACGGTAAGCCGGAGTTTATATCGCACATCAATCCTAGTTCGGAACGCGATATTTTACATTATTATCGTGATATCGATTTTGTGAAATCCTTTATCGGTGTCCCCGTCCATTACCAGGGAAGAGAATCCGAAAAAACGG
>JAWOIX010000101.1:0-4075 GCA_046484405.1 Pelovirga sp. | reverse complement strand
GCCAGGCGATGGATGCACTTGACCGGCGTCTGGTACGACGGGATGCGCAGCTCATTCAACTGCTCACGCCGCCCTTCGATCAATCCGCGCTGGAACCGGGCTATATCAAGGGTTACGTGCCCGGCGTCCGGGAAAACGGCGGGCAATACACGCATGCTGCGATCTGGGCGACGATGGCGTTTGCCCTGCTCGGTGAGCGGGAACGCGCCTGGGAACTGTACGCCATGCTCAACCCCGTCAATCACGGCAGCGACCCGCAGGGAAGCGCGCGCTACCAGGTCGAGTCGTACGTCATGTGCGCCGACATTTACGCGGTTCCGCCCCACACCGGTCGGGGCGGCTGGACCTGGTACACCGGAGCGGCGGGCTGGATGTACCGGCTCACCATTGAGACCCTGCTCGGCTTGCAGCTGGAGGTGGACCAGTTGCGCATTGCCCCCTGTATCCCGGCCCATTGGCAGACATACAAGGTCCGCTACCGCTATCGCGAAACGATGTACCATCTCACCTTCAGCAGCAGTGGTGACGCGGCAGCACAGAAACAGCGCATCACCCTTGACGGGGTCATCATCGCAGGCGCGGCGATTCCGCTGGTGAACGACCGCCGGGACCACCAGGTCGAGGTAGACCTGGGCTAAGGTCGGGCCCATAGGGGGCTGCCGCACGAGGACTTCGGAGAGGCACATGACCGAGAAAAAAATCGTCACAGATCCCAGGGAATTCGCCGAAGACATCATCGACACCCTGCGCCAGCCCCTGATTGTCCTCGACAAAGAGTTGCTGGTGATTGCAGCCAGCCGCTCCTTCTACGAGGTTTTCAAGGTCAAACCGGCGGCGACCCTGGGCCAGCATATCTATGACCTGGGTAATCATCAGTGGGATATCCCCAGGCTGCGTGAGCTGCTGGAAACCATCCTGCCCCAGCAAACCAGTTTTGATGACTATGAGGTAGAGCATAACTTTTCCGTTCTCGGCCAGCGCATCATGTTGCTGAATGCACGACGGGTTGAACGGGCATGGGGCAAGGAACGGATCATCCTTCTGGCCATCGAGGACATCACCGAACGCAGACGCCTGGAAGAGCTGCTGAACGAATCTGAGGAGCGCTACCGGCGTCTTTTTGAGACCGCCAGCGACGGGATCGTGCTCCTCGAAAAGAACGCGGGACACATTACCCACGCCAACCCGGCTGCCGTTGACATGCTCGGTTATTCAGAAGAAGAATCCCACGGGAAAACCCTGCAGGATCTCGGCGTAGCGATCGACATGACGGATTTCCCCGCCCTGATGCAGGATCTGCGCGGCAGCGGTATTCTCAATTACGAGGATGTCCCGGTAAAAACCAAGCCCGGGAAGGAGATCTTTACGGACATCTACCTGGTTGACCGGGCCAGCCTGGCGCAATGCAATATTCGCGATATTTCGGAAAGAAAACAGACCGATGAGGAGTTACGGTCAGCACTGACCACCGCCCACGAGGGGAAAGCCAAGCTGGAAGCGATCATGGCCGCCATGGGAGAAGGTCTCAGCATTCAGGATAGCGACTACCGGACTGTCTATCAGAACGATCTTCATAAAAAGTTATTTGGAAACCATCTGGGACAGCCCGGCTTTACGACCTCTGCGCACCAGGAACAGCAGAGTGAAAGCTGCCCCGTCGCGCTGGCCTTCAGTGATGGCCGGATCCATAAGGGCGTGATCACATCATGGATCGACAAGGAACAACGCACCTTCGAGATGACCGCCTCCCCGTTGCGCGACATGGCGGGAAAGACCGTGGCCGTCATCGAACTGATACGCGACGTCAGTGAGCAGAAAAAACTGGAGGCGCAACTCCGTCACGCCCAGAAAATGGAAGCGATCGGCACTTTGACCGGCGGCATAGCGCATGATTTCAATAACATCCTCAATGTGATCCTGGGCTATGGTGGCATCGTTCAGGACGCCCTGGCCGCCGACAGCCCGGCACGGGAACCGATGCATACGGTGCTCGTCGCTGCCGACAAGGCGGTGAATCTCATCAGAAGGCTGCTGGTCTTCAGCAGAAAAGAGACGGTCGATATGCAGCCTCTGGACCTCAATGAACTGATCCTCAACCTGCAAAAAGTCCTTGACCGCATCGTCAGGGAAAGCATCGCGGTCCATCTGACCCTGGTCGAGAAACCTTTGATCGTGCTGGCCGATGCCGGACAGATCGAACAGGTGCTGATGAACCTCGTCACCAACGCCAGGGATGCCATGCTCGAGGGCGGACAGCTCTGTATCACCACCAGTCACATGGAGATGGATGAAACCTATGTATCCGCCTATGGCTATGGCAAGCCCGGCAGGTATGCACTGATTTCGGTTGCCGACAGCGGTCCGGGAATGGATAAGAAAACGCTGAAGCGGATTTTCGAACCTTTTTTTACCACCAAGGACGCCGGCCAGGGAACCGGGCTCGGCCTGGCGGTTTCCTACGGGATCATCAAGCAGCATAACGGCTACATCAAGGCTTTCAGCGAACCGGAAAACGGCACAGTCATCAACATTTATCTGCCGCTCAATGCAGAAGCTATCGCCCCGGCCCGCATCCTGGTGGACGGCGACCCGGTTATCGGTGGTCACGAGACCATCCTGATCGCTGAAGATGACCCGGACCTGCGCAGATTGATAAGAATCACGCTGGAATCCTTCGGTTACCAGGTGATCACTGCGCAGAACGGTACAGAGGCCATTACCCGGTTCCGGGAAAATCGAGAACAGATCAGCCTCGTGCTGCTGGACGTGATCATGCCGAAGCAAAACGGTAAAGAGGTCGCTGCAGCGATCCGCCTGGACCGTCCGGAGATAAACATTCTGTTTACCAGCGGCTACACGATGAACATCTTCAAGAACGATGAATTTTCCGTAGCCGGTGTTGACTTCATCCACAAGCCGTTTCAGTCAAAACATCTGTTGCGCAAGATACGGGAGATCCTGGAGCGGTGAGGTTGATCGCCACGCTTTCGGGAAACTTCGAGACATGTTCAGCCATAAAGACGACGGAGCGGAGCTCATGACGCATGAAAATATCCTGTTGGTCGATGACGAGGAAAGTAATCTTAAACTGCTCACGCAGTGGCTTGTGCCGCTCGGCTATGAAGTCACCTATGCCGCAAACGGCAAAGAGGCGGTGCGCAAGGCCAGGGCCAGCCAGCCCGATCTGATCATCCTGGATATCCTGATGCCGGTCATGGACGGCTACACGGCCTGCGGCATCCTAAAGGAGCACCCGCAGACGGCGGGCATACCGATCATCATGGTAACAGCGCAACACGACAGGGCAGCAAAATTAAAAGGTCTCTCGGTCTCCGCGAATGAGTTTCTTGCCAAGCCCATCGATAAGGTCGAACTGATCATTCGTGTCCGAAACCTGCTCAAGATCAAGGATTTCGACAACTTTATGCTGAGACATAATCAGATCCTGGAAGCGGAAGTGCGCGCGAAAACCCAGGATCTGAAAAGCATGAGCTTCGAAATGGTGCGGAAACTGACGGCCGCCGCGGAATTTCGGGATATCAAAACCGGCAATCATATCGGGCGGATAGAATTCTACGCGAAAAAGATAGCCGAAGATCTGCGTATGCCCGTGGACTTTACTGAAGCCATAACCTTTGCCAGCTCCATGCATGATATCGGCAAGATCGGCATACCCGACAACATCCTCTTAAAACCCGGTCCGCTGACCACGGAGGAATTTGAAATCATGAAGACCCATCCGGAAATCGGCGAAAAAATACTCGCGGGGTCAACCTATCCCGGAATCCAGATGGCGACCTCCATCGCCCTGAACCACCACGAACGCTGGGACGGCACGGGTTATCCAAGAGGGCTCAAGGGGCAGGAAGTGCCGCTTGAGAGCAGGATCGTCATGCTGGTTGATCAGTATGATGCGCTCAGATGTGCGCGGCCCTACAAACCGGCCTATGATCACCAGAAGACGTACGACGTTATCACCAAGGGTGACGGCAAGACCATGCCGGAGCATTTTGATCCGGCAGTTCTTAATTCCTTCAAGAATATTGCCCCGGTATTCGCGGAACTCTTCGATCAG
>JAWOIX010000023.1:0-29198 GCA_046484405.1 Pelovirga sp. | reverse complement strand
CTGCCGCAGAACAGCGGGGTGCCCCTGCTGGTCGGCAGCCCGGCCTATGCGCCTGCCGCCGATGGCCGCCTCCTCTACCATAACAGCGCGTTTCTGCTCGACACCGATGGCGTGATCCGCGGGCGTTCGGACAAGGTGCACCTGGTCCCCTTCGGTGAATACGTGCCGCTGGGCCGGCTTCTCTCTTTTGTCGACAAGCTGGTGGTCGGGGTTGGTGACTTTTCCCCGGGAGGGATTCAGCCGCTCCCCCTCGACCAGCACCAGCTTGGCGTGCTGATCTGTTACGAGGTCATTTTCCCGCACCTGGCCCGCGGTTACGTGCGGCAGGGGAGCGACCTGCTGGTCAATCTGACCAATGATGCCTGGTTCGGACGGTCATCGGCCCCGTATCAGCACCTGGCCATGGCGCGGTTTCGGGCGATTGAAAACCGCATCTGGCTGGCCCGTTCCGCCAATACGGGAATTTCCGCGCTGATCGCACCCAGCGGCGAGGTGACCCTCGCGGGCCCGATTTTTCAGCCTCTGGCCCTGACCGGCAGCGTCGGCCTCGGGGCGCAACCCACCTTCTATACCCGTTACGGTGACCTGTTCGCCTGGGGATGCCTGCTGCTGACCCTTGGCCTGGCCGTGGCCCAGATCGTCGTGCGGCGCTCCTGACAGGCCTTCTGCCCGGCAGCGCTTTTTTATCCAGGCGCCCGGAAATCTCTGCTATGCTTTTTCCTTGAACCTTGTCGTCATTGCCGTTGCCAAAGGATCAGCCGATGTCGACCGGAATGGGAAAGACATGCCTGCGCAGCGCCCTGATCATACTGCTGCTGCTCAGTCCGCTGCTGGTTCTGGCGACCACCCGGCCGGAGCCGTCGTCGCCGCAGTGGACGCTGATGCTGATGGGACTGTTTGGCGGTCTGGCCCTGTTCCTGCTTGGCCTGGACCAGTTGACCGGAGCGCTGCGTGCGGCCTCCGGGATGCGTCTGCAGGCGAGCCTGGAGCGCCTGACCACCAACCGTTTCAGCGGCGCGCTGGTCGGCGCACTGGTCACCGCCGTACTGCAGTCGTCAACGGTTACAACGGTTCTGGTGGTCAGCTTTGTCAGTGCCGGGCTGATGTCGTTGAGCCAGTCCGTCGGCGTCATCATGGGCGCCAATATCGGCTCAACGGTGACGGCGCAGATTATCGCCTTCAAGGTGACCGGCTACGCCCTGTTTCTCGTCGCCGGCGGATTTGCCCTGCAGTCCTTTGCCCGCCAGGAACACTACAAGCAACTGGGCGGCATGCTGCTTGGCCTCGGCCTGATTTTTTTCGGCATGGGGGTGATGACCGATGCGATGACACCCTTGCGCGATTATCCGCCGTTTTTCGACTGGATGGTGCGCATGGAAAGTCCCGTTGTCGGGCTGCTCATCGGCGCTTTGTTTGCCGCCCTGGTGCACTCCTCCGCCGCGACAACCGGTCTGGTCATCATCATGGCGAGCCAGGGTTTCGTCTCCCTGCCGGCAGGCATTTCCCTGGCCCTGGGCGCCAATATCGGCACCTGCCTGACGGCTGTCCTGGCGGCTATCGGCAGACCGCGGGCGGCCCTGCGCGCCGCTGCGGTTCATGTCCTGTTCAATGTTGCCGGGGTCATGCTCTGGGTCGGTTTTATCGATCAGCTGGCGAGTTTTACCGTCACCCTGTCGCCCGCTTACCCCGAGCTGGAGGGGCTGGCCCGGCTTGCTGCCGAGTCTCCGCGGCAGATTGCCAACGCCAATACCCTGTTCAACCTGGTCAATACGCTGGTCTTTATCGGCTTCACGCCGCTCTTTGCCAAGCTGGTCATGCTGCTTCTGCCTGATCGCGGCACGGCGGGACAGGCGCCGGTCATCAAGCCGCTCTACCTTGATGACGGGCTTCTTGATACACCGGCGGCGGCACTGAACCTGGTGCGGATGGAGATCGGTCATCTCGGCGCCGAGGTTCTGCAGATGGTGCAGATGATCCGTCCGGCCCTGGAGAATCATGACCGCAGTCTGTTACGCGACATTCAAAAACACGATGACGCCGTTGACCTGCTCCATGGTGAAATTGTCCGATACCTGTCCGCCCTCGGCAAGCGGCTGTTGACCGACGAGCAGTCCCACGAATATTTTATCCTGTCCCAGGCAACGGATACCCTTGAGCGGATCGGTGATGTCATCGAAGCGGAAATGACCGAGACCGGTTTCAAGCTGGTTGGCTCACGCTTGCAGCCCGGTCCGCAGACCAGGGAACTGCAGGGCGCGTTGCACGGGTATGTCTGCAGGGCCCTGGCGGCTGCGATCCGGGCGGTGACGGAGAACGACCCGCGGCCGGCCGAGGACGTTCTCGATCTGCGGCGCGATGTCAATGAGACGGTGGAGCGGGCGTTTCGCCGCCAGGTGGCGAGCATGGCGGCGAACGATCATGAACGATTGACGCTGCTGCAGCTGGAGTTCGAGATAACCGATAAGTTCAAACTGATTTATTCACTGTCCAAGCGGATTGCCCGCCTGTATATCGGCCACAAGGATTAGGGCCGGCAGCGGTGCCGATGTTTGGTCCTTGCCTGCCGCCGTCGGGGGATGCTTCCCCTGCAGCCGGCAGCTCAGCAGAAGGACAGAATCCTATGCCCGTCGTAACCGCGATTATTCCGGCCCGCTATGCCTCTTCCCGTTTTCCGGGCAAGCCTCTTGCCCTGATCAACGGTCTGCCGATGATCCAGCATGTCTGCCAGCGGGTGGCGGCTGCAGAGCTGATCGATCGGGTGATCGTCGCCACCGATGACCAGCGCATCCGGCAGACGGTCGAGGGATTCGGTGGCGAGGTCAGAATGACCCGCGCGGATCATCCCACCGGCACCGACCGGCTGGCAGAAGTGGCGGCCGGTCTTGTGACCGACCTGGTCGTCAATGTCCAGGGGGACGAACCGTTGATCCAGCCGCAGATGATTGACCAGGCGGTACAGCCGCTGCTCGACAACCCCGCCATCGCCATGGGCACCCTGGCCGGCCGTCTGACCCGGGTCGAGGACTTTTACGATCCGAACGTCGTCAAGGTGGTCAAGGACAGCGCCGGCATGGCCCTCTATTTTTCCCGCGCCCCGATCCCCTGGCCGCGTGACCTGAGCGCCGCGCAGCTGGCAGCGCAATTGCCCGATCTCGGGCTGTGGCGGCATATCGGTCTCTACGTCTATCGCCGCCAGCTGCTCCTCGACTATCCCGGTTGGCCGGAGACCCCCCTTGAAGCCCTTGAGCGCCTGGAACAATTGCGCGCCCTTGAACGGGGCGTCCGGCTGCATGTCGCCGAGACCTGCTGGGAGTGTCACGGGGTGGATACCCCTGCTGACCTGGCCCGCGTTGAAAATCTGCTGAACCAGCAAAAACACAATTAAATCAGAATGTTAAGGTCGTCCTGTGCGGCCGGCCGAATTTGCAGTTCAGGGTTTCATTCGTTTTGCTTTCTGTGTAGAATCAACGCTTATGCGTGGCGGGCGGAACCTCTTTGACGGATCTGTTCCGGGTCCAGTAACGAAATCTTGCGATGGAAAGAATAGCCAGATGAAGACAAAAT
The DNA here is from genome assembly GCA_046484405.1 of Pelovirga sp. Classification (GTDB taxonomy): domain Bacteria; phylum Desulfobacterota; class Desulfuromonadia; order Desulfuromonadales; family Geopsychrobacteraceae; genus Pelovirga. Next base: position 25,634 of record JAWOIX010000023.1, on the reverse strand, counting down.
TCTTGTTTGTAACCGGCGGGGTGGTTTCGTCCCTCGGCAAGGGGTTGTCGGCCGCATCGATCGGCGCCCTGATGGAGGCGCGCGGGCTACGGGTATCGATGCAGAAGATGGATCCCTATATCAATGTCGACCCCGGGACGATGAGCCCCTTTCAGCACGGCGAAGTGTTCGTCACCGATGACGGTGCCGAAACGGATCTCGACCTGGGACACTACGAGCGGTTCACCACGGCAAAGCTGTCGCGCAAATCCAACTTTACCACCGGGCAGGTCTACGACTCGGTCATCCGCAAGGAGCGCCGCGGTGATTACCTTGGCGGTACGGTCCAGGTCATTCCGCATATCACCAACGAGATCAAGCAGAAGATTCTCGACAACGCCAAAGGGGTCGACCTGGCGATTGTCGAAGTTGGCGGCACCGTCGGCGACATTGAATCGCTCCCTTTTCTTGAGGCGATCCGTCAGTTCCGCGTTGACCGGGGACGCGATAATGTTCTCTATATTCACCTGACCCTGGTCCCCTATATTGCCACTGCCGGTGAGCTGAAAACCAAGCCGACCCAGCACAGCGTCAAGGATCTGCGCGAAATCGGCATTCAGCCTGATATCCTGCTGTGCCGCTGTGATCGCGAAATCCCGCGCGAGATGAAAGCGAAAATCGCCCTGTTCTGCAACGTTTCCGAAGAGGCGGTCATCACCGCGCGCGACGTCGAAACGATCTATGAGCTGCCGCCGGTTTTTCACAGCCAGGGGCTGGACGAGAGGATTATCAACTATCTCAATATCTGGACCAAGGCACCCGATCTGTCCGACTGGGAACGCATCGTCGAACGGGTCAAGCAGCCGTCCGCCAATATCACCATCGCCATCGTCGGGAAATATGTCGACCTGACGGAGAGCTACAAGTCTCTTGCTGAAGCCCTGATCCACGGCGGGATCGCCAACGACAGCCGGGTCAACCTGAAATATGTCGACTCGGAAGCCCTTGAGCGCCACGGCATCGGCAACGCCTTCAGTGATGTCGACGGGATTCTCGTGCCGGGCGGCTTCGGTGAGCGCGGCAGCGAGGGGAAAATCGCCGCCATTCGCCATGCGCGGACCAACAATATTCCGTTCTTCGGCATCTGTCTCGGCATGCAGATGGCGGTCGTCGAGTTTTCCCGGCATGTCTGTGAAATCGAGGATGCCCACTCGTCCGAGTTTCATGAGCAGGCGCAGAATCCGGTGATTCATATCATGGAAGAGCAGAAGAAAATCAAGGGCAAGGGGGGGACGATGCGCCTGGGAGCCTACCCGTGCACCCTGGAAAAGGGGACGCTGGCGCGGCGTATCTACGGCGCCGAGCAGATTTCCGAACGTCACCGGCACCGCTTTGAATTCAATAACCTTTACCTCGAGAAACTCAAAGCCTGCGGCCTGGTGTTTTCCGGCATGAATCCCGAGGCGGGACTGGTGGAAATCGTCGAGCTGCAGGACCATCCCTGGTTCCTCGGCTGTCAGTTTCATCCCGAGTTCAAATCGCGGCCCATGGCGCCGCATCCGCTGTTTGAATCTTTTGTCGGCGCCTGCCTCAAAGCGCGCCAGGAGTCATAGACAGTTATGCAGCAGATCACGATCGGTTCGACCCGTTTTGGCGGGAATAAACAGCTGGTGCTGATTGCCGGCCCCTGCGCTATCGAAGATGAGGACCTGACCCTGCGGATCGCCGAAGGGTTGAAGACGATTACCACGAAGCTCGGCTGCGAGCTGATTTTCAAAGCCTCTTACGACAAGGCCAACCGGACTTCCGTGTCCTCCTTCCGCGGTCTCGGCATCGAGCGCGGGCTGCGGATCCTTGAACGCGTCAAGCGCGAGTTCGACCTGCCGCTGATCTCCGATGTGCACGACGTCAGTCAGCTCAAAGGTGCTGCCGAGGTCCTTGATATTCTCCAGATCCCGGCATTTCTCTGCCGTCAGACCGACCTGCTGGTTGCGGCGGGTCAGACCGGTAAACCGGTCAATATCAAAAAAGGGCAGTTTCTTGCCCCCTGGGATATGGAACACGGGATCAACAAGGTGGTTTCGACCGGGAACCGGCAGATCCTGCTGACCGAGCGCGGGGCAACCTTTGGCTACAACAACCTGGTGACCGACATGCGGGCGCTGGTGATCATGCGGGCGCTGGGTTACCCGGTCATCTTTGACGCGACCCATTCGGTACAGCTGCCGGGTGGTGCCGGAGGTTCCTCCGGTGGTCAGCGTCAGTTTGTCGGCGCGTTGTCGCGGGCGGCGGTGGCAACCGGCATTGACGGTCTGTTCTGGGAGGTTCATGAGGACCCCGACCGTGCTCTCTGCGACGGTGCCAACTCCCTGCCGCTGGCACAGGTCGAGACGATGTTGCGGCAAGTCCTGGCCATCGACGCCCTGGTCAAGGAAACCTTAACCACGGACGGTGCCTTATGCTAGAGATTGCCAAGCGGGTTCTCCAGATCGAAGCGGATGCCATCCTGGCCCTGCAGCAGCGCCTCAATGGCGATTTTACCAGGGCGATCGATATTCTTCTGGCCTGCCAGGGCAAGGTCGTCGTCACCGGCATGGGCAAGTCGGGACTGATCTGCCAGAAAATCGCTGCGACCATGGCATCGACCGGTACGCCGACCTTTTTCCTTCATCCGGCGGAGGGCATTCACGGCGACCTCGGGATGCTCTCGCGCGGCGATGTGGTGATTGCCGTTTCCTATTCAGGCGAAACAGAAGAAGTCTGCCGCATCCTGCCGGTGATCAAGCGCATGGGCTTGCCGCTGATCACCATGTCGGGCAAGCCGAAAAGCACCCTGGGCATCGCCGGCGATGTTCATCTCGATATCAGTGTCGCCGAGGAAGCCTGCCCCCTGGGGCTGGCCCCGACCGCCAGCACCACCGTCACCCTGGCGATGGGGGACGCGCTCGCCGTTGTGCTGCTCAATCAGCGCGGGTTCCGGGCGGAGGACTTCGCCATGTTCCATCCCGGCGGCGCCCTCGGGAAAAAGTTGCTGCTGCGGGTCGAGGACCTGATGCATGTCGCCGGGGATATTCCGCTGGTCTCCCCCGACACCCTGCTGCGCGACGCCCTGTTTGAAATCACCAGCAAGAAGCTCGGGGTCACCGGAGTGGTTGACTCCCAGGGGGCACTGAGCGGGGTGTTCACTGACGGGGATCTGCGCCGCATCATGGAACGCGGCCTCGAGACCCTGCAGCTGCCCATCGCCGACGTCATGTCGACCGCACCCAAGCGGATCCTGCGCCGCAACCTGGCGGCCAAGGCGCTGCAGATCATGGAACATCATTCAATTACCTCGCTGTTTGTTTTTGAGGATGAGCAAAGCCGGATTCCCATCGGCATTATCCACCTCCACGATCTGCTCAAGGCCGGGGTGGTCTGATGAAGGATAAGCTTGCGGCGATCAGACTGCTGCTCCTCGATGTCGACGGGATCATGACGGATGGCCGGATCATCTACGACCAGCACGGCAATGAGCTCAAGGCTTTTGATGTCAAGGACGGACACGGGCTCAAGTTGCTGCAGCGCGCCGGGATCCGTGTCGGAATCATTACCGGGCGCACCTCCGACGTCGTCAGCCGCCGGGCGACGGAGCTGGGCATCGACATCCTCTACCAGGGCGCCAAGGTCAAGCTTGACCCCTACCGGGAGATCCGCGCCGCCACCGGTCTTGCAGATCACCAGATCGCTTATATGGGCGACGATCTCGTCGACCTGCCGATCCTGCGCCGGGTCGGCTTCAGCGTCACCGTCGCCGATGCCGTGCCGCAGCTGGCCGGGCTGGTTGATTATGTCACCGAGCGGGCGGGCGGGCGTGGTGCGGTCAGAGAGGTCTGCGACCTGCTGCTCCAGGCCGGTGGCCATTGGGATGATCTGACAGCGCGTTATTTTTCGGCATGACCATAGCGGGGATTGATCCATGTTGACCATGCGCCGTGTCCTGGCTCTGGTGATTCTTGTGGCGATCCTCGTTCTTGCCGGAGTGCTCTGGCGCCATTTGCGTGACCAGCCGCTCAGCGATATTGTCGACAGCCTGCCGCAATCCGTCGACCTGGCCCTCGATCGTCTCCATTATACCCAGACTGAGGCTGGCAAAAAACGCTGGACATTGACCTCGGAGCGGGCGGAGTATCTGCGCGACAGCGCTCTGGTACGCCTTGCCCCGGTGGACCTGGCGGTATTCGATGCCGGCGTTTTTGGTGATCTGACCCTGCAGGCGCAGCGCGGTGAGTTTCGTGAGGACATCGCCCGGGTCGATGTCTGGGATGACGTGGTGCTTACGGCCGCTACCGGTGAACGCCTGGTGACGGATGCGCTGCGCTACGATGATAACAACCGGCAGCTGAGCAGCACTGCGCCGATCCGTATTACCTCCCCGCGAATGACCCTCACCGGCATCGGATTGCTGATAGACCTTGAAAAAAACACCCTGCTGGTGCAAAAAGATGTCACAATGCTGCTGTTGCCGAATGCCAAGGAGGAAACGGGTGAAAAGTAACCCTGTTCTGGCCGGTCTGCTGATTCTCGTCGCGGGATATTTCTCTGCCGCTTTCGCACAGGGACTTCTGTCCGGTGCCGAATGGGATGAGCCGCTGGAGATCAGTTCGCACCAGCTGGAAGTGTTTCAGGAACAGCAGACGTCGGTGTTCAGCGGCGAAGTCGTGGCGCGGCAGGCGCAGATGACCCTGTGGGCCGACCGCCTGACGATTGTCTTCACCGCTGAAAATGAAATCCGCAGCATCGAAGCCGCCGGGGCGGTGCGGATCGAGGATCCGTTGCGCACTGCCAGGGCCGCCACGGCAGTTTTTGACCGTCAGGCCGACACCCTGGTTCTCTCGGGAGACGCCGAGGTGACGCAAGGGGAGAACCGTATCAGCGGCGATGAAATCATACTGTATCTCGGTGAAAACCGCAGCACGGTCAGAAGCAGCGAGACCGGGCGGGTACGGGCGCTGATTCTGCCGGATGAAAAAGTGGAGACGCCGTGAAACGGACCCTGCGCGCTGAGGGATTGCGCAAAGCCTATGGCGGGCGTGAAGTGGTTTCCGGGGTTGATCTCGATGTCGGTTCAGGCCAGGTGGTCGGGCTGCTCGGGCCCAACGGGGCGGGGAAAACGACGAGCTTTTACATGGTTGTCGGACTGGCGATCCCTGACCAGGGGAAGATCTTTCTCGACGATGAGGAGCTGACCGGCATGCCGATGTTTCAGCGTGCCCGGCGGGGGATCTCCTATCTGCCCCAGGAAGCTTCGGTTTTTCGCAAGTTGACGGTGGCTGAGAATCTCCTCGCCATCATCCAGACCCTGCGCCTGACGGCGGCGCAGCAGCAGCAGCGCCTGGATGAATTGCTGGCCGATCTGAACATCGGCCATATTCGCAATTCCAAAGGGTTTGCCCTGTCGGGAGGGGAGCGCCGCCGGGTTGAGATCGCCCGCTCACTGGTGCTCGAACCGGCCTTCTTGCTTCTCGACGAGCCGTTTGCCGGGATTGACCCGATTGCGGTGATCGACATCCAGACGATAGTGACCGACTTAAAGGCGCGGGGCATCGGCATTCTTATTTCCGATCACAATGTGCGCGAGACCCTCGGGGTCTGTGACCGGGGCTATATTCTCAATCAGGGCCGGGTCCTCGAAAGTGGCACGCCGGAGGAGATCGCCGCGAGCAGTGTCGCGCGGGAAATCTACCTGGGGGATAAATTCAAACTCTGATCTGTTTCCGCCGGCGGCAGCGACCGCACAGGAGCCGACAGCAGGATTGCAAAACCATTTGGTTTGGAATACAAAGGAACTATGGCGCTGGATCTTCGACTACAGGTAAAACTCAGCCAGCAGCTGGTGATGACGCCCCAGTTGCAGCAGGCGATCAAGTTACTGCAGCTGTCACGACTGGAACTCGTTGAGGCTATCGCCGAGGAGTTATCGGAGAACCCGGTCCTCGAAGAGGGGAACGATCCGACCGAGGACGGCGAGGACGCTGTCCGCAGCGTGGTTGAAGAGGATGCCCCGGGGATGGCTGAACCCTCGCCGGAGGCCGAGCTCTCGGGCGAGATGGACGGCGTGGCGGATATTGACTGGCAGACCTACCTGGAGGGTTACAGCCTCAGCAGCACCAATGACGCGCGCGATCACTACGAGGAGCAGGAGGACCGCCCTTCCTTTGAGAGCCTGATGACCCAGCCGCGCCGCCTCAGTGACCACCTCCTCTGGCAGCTCGGGCTGTCGACGGTGCCGCACGCAGAGCGCCTGGCGGCGGCGGAAATTATCGGCAACCTCGACGACGCCGGCTACCTGCATGCTTCGCTGGAGGAACTGGCCGCGGCCACCGGTCAGGACATCGCGGTTTACCAGGTCGCTCTGCAACGGGTCCAGCAGTTCGATCCGGCCGGGGTGGCAAGCTATAACCTGCAGCAATGCCTGCTGTTGCAGCTGGAGCGCCTCGATCTCTGTGATTCCCTCGCCGCCGTGTTGCTGCGGGATTACATCGATGAACTCGAGGGACGCAAATACGTGCAGATCGCCAGGGCCCTGAAGCTCCCTGTCGAGGAAATTCTCGCCGCGACCAAGCTGATCTCCGAACTTGATCCGCGTCCGGGCAGCGCCTATAACGAAGAGGAGGCGCACTACATCGTGCCCGATATCTACGTTCACAAGCTCGGCGACGAGTATGTCGTGACGCAGAATGACGAGGGGCTGCCCAACCTGAGAATCAGTGCTTTTTACCGCAATGCCCTGATGGAAGCAAAGGGGATTGACAAGAAGACCGGTGATTACATCCAGGACAAAATGCGCAGCGCGGTCTGGCTGATCAAGAGCATTCATCAGCGGCAGCGAACGATCTACAAGGTCACCCAGAGTATCGTCAAATTCCAACGGGAATTTTTCGAACACGGCATCGAGTATCTCAAGCCGATGGTGCTGCGTGATGTCGCCGAGGACATCCAGATGCACGAATCGACGGTCAGCCGGGTGACGACCAATAAATACGTTCAGACCCCGCAGGGACTGTTTGAACTGAAGTATTTTTTTAACAGCAGCATCAATACCAGCGACGGCGAAACGGTAGCTTCCGAGAGCGTCAAAAACCGGATCAAGGAAATTGTTGCCGCAGAGAATCCGAAAAAGCCACTGTCAGACCAGAAGATTGTCGATCTGCTCAAGGAGCGGGATGTTGATATCGCCCGGCGGACGGTGACCAAATACCGCGAAATGCTGGGCATCGGATCTTCCACGGAACGCAAGCGACTGTTTTAGCCAGGGGTTAAAAAAGTCGTGCATTGCGCGGATGCTCTGCGCGATATCTGCATTTGCGCTATAATACAGAGAAAATCAGAACTCTATGAAAGAGTTCTCTGCAAAGAGGAGGTTTTCTATGCAAATTGCCGTGACCTTCCGACACATGGAAAGCAGTGATCCAGTGCGTGCTTATGTGGAAGAGAAACTGGCCCGGGTAAAAAAGTACATCGAAGAACCGATCGACGCCCAGGTGGTGTTGTCGGTACAGAAAAAAATCAATCATCGAGCAGAGGTCACGATGGTCGCCAAGGGGCTGACCATGAAGAGTGCCGAAGAAAAGGACGATATGTACGCCGCCATCGATCTGATGGTCGACAAGATCGAGCGCCAGCTTAAGCGTTACAAGGAGAAGCTCAAGAATCACAAGGGCAGCGAAGGGGTCCAGCGGCGCATAGAAAAAACCGTTTTTTCCGGGGCGAGCCTCGATCAGGGCGGTGCCGAGCCGGAGATTGTCCGCAGTCATTCCTTTTTTATCAAGCCGATGTCGGTTGAAGAAGCGGTCATGCAGATGGATCTGCTGGAAAAGGATTTTCTGGTATTCACCGATGACCGCTCGGAGGAAATGAATGTCGTTTATCGTCGCAAAGATGGTAATTATGGGTTAATTGTTCCACACGGCAAATGATTCTCAGAAAAAATAATCGCCGGGATCCTCTTCCAGGGGATCCCGGCACGCTTTTTACTGCTGACTGAAAACGATACAACTTATGAAGATATCTGAATTGTTGAACCCGCAGGCCATCATTGCGGAGCTCGAGGCGACGGAGAAGGGTGCCGTTCTTGCCGAGTTGACCGACCGGCTGGTCGGCCTGGAGCCTGACCTCGATCGCGACGCTGTCCTTGCGGTTCTCCATGAGCGGGAAAAACTCGGCAGTACCGGCATCGGTGACGGGGTTGCCATACCCCACGGCAAAATCGCCGGATTGCCGGAACTGCGGCTGGTTTTCGCCCGCAGCCGCAAGGGCGTCGATTTTGAATCGATGGACGGGCAACTGGCCCGGCTGTTCTTTCTGCTCATTGCTCCTGAAGGATCCGTCGGGGTGCACCTGAAGACCCTGGCACGCATCTCCAAGCTGCTCAAGGACGCAACCGTCCGGAAAAAACTCCTCAACGCCGCCGACGACCAGGACATCTACCGGATCATCGTCGACAATGAAGGGTCTTCATAGGTCAATCACCCTGTGCCGCGGTCCTTTTGCCGGCCTCTGGCCGGCCGGCGGTACGCTTCTATGGACAGGCAGGTTTTTATTCTATGCCCATGCTCAGTATCCGGGAAATTCTCGAGGAAAAAGAGGCGGGACTTGAACTCGAGCTGCTGGCTGGTGAAGCGGGTATCGAAAATCTGATCACCCTGCCGCGTATCCAGAAACCGGGCCTGGCCCTGATCGGCTACAGCACCAGCCTTCATCCCGATCGTATCCAGGTCCTCGGTTCGACCGAGCTGAGTTTTCTGGCGACGATGCCTGCCGCACAGGCGCAGCAGCATGTGCGTGAACTCTGTTCCCACCAGCTCTGCTGCCTGATCGTGACAAAAAATCAGCAGACCCCGGCCTATCTCATCGAACAGGCGGAGGCGACCAGTACCCCCCTGTTGCGTACCCGCCTGCTCAGTTCGCAGTTTATTTCCCTGCTCACCCGCTTTCTCGAAGAACGCCTGCTGCCCACGTCCACCCTGCATGGGGTGCTGGTCGATGTGCTGGGGATCGGCGTGCTGATCCAGGGCAAAAGCGGCATCGGCAAAAGCGAATGTGCCCTGGAACTGATCCTGCGTGGTCATCGCCTGGTCGCCGACGATGTGATCAAGGTGCGGTTCAAGATTCCGTCGGTGATTTTCGGTGAAGGGGTGGACCTGCATCACCACCACATGGAGATCCGCGGTCTGGGGATTCTCAACATCAAGCATCTGTTCGGCGTTTCCGCCATTCGTGAGCGCAAAAAAATCGACCTGGTCGTCGAACTGGTCACCTGGGACGAGGGCCGGGAGTATGAGCGTCACGGACTCGACGAGGCCAAATTCCAGCTGCATGGCGTGGAGCTGCCCTGCGTCCATATCCCTGTGGCGCCGGGACGCAATATCGGCACCATCATCGAAGTCGCCGCCCGCAACCAGCTGCTCAAGGAAATGGGTTATCACAGCTCCCGCGAGTTCCACGACCTGCTGGAAAAACGCATGGCGGAAGCGGCTCACCTGCACGCTCATACGATCATCGGCGAGAATCTCGAATGAACTGTCGACTGTTGGTCATTACCGGCCTGTCGGGCTCCGGCAAGAGTACTGCGGCCCGCGCCCTGGAGGATCAGGGGTTTTTCGTCGTTGATAACCTGCCGCTGGTGATGCTGCCTGACTTTATGGCGCGCGCCCACCAGGAACTCTGTCAACGAACCGATGTGGCGGTGGTCATCGATGTCCGCAACCGCAGTTTTCTGACCGACCATGCCGGCACCTTTGAACAGCTGCGTGATGCCGGTCACCAGCTGGAAATCCTCTTCTTCGAAGCCGGCGATGACGAACTGCAGCGCCGTTTTTCCGAAACCCGGCGTGCGCACCCGCTGTCCCTGGCCGGGTCGGTGCAGGAGGGCATCGCACTGGAGCGTCGCCAGCTGCATCTGCTGCGCGAAGCGGCGACCAGGGTGATCGACAGCAGCAATCTCAATGTGCGCCAGCTGCGCGAACTGGTGTTCGCGTATCTCGGAACCGAACGTAACCAACGCCTGATCGTCAATCTGGAGTCGTTTGGCTACCGCTATGGGCTGCCACCGGCTGCCGACCTGGTTTTTGATGTGCGTTTTCTTGCCAACCCCCATTACATCGCCGAACTCCGGCCGCTGACCGGCCTTGACCCCCATCTGCGCGATTATGTGCTGACCCAGCCCGTCTGCCAGGAATTTCGCAACCACCTCGACCGGCTGCTGGATTTTCTTCTGCCGCACTTCCGCAAAGAGGGGAAAAGCTACCTGACCATCGCCATTGGCTGTACCGGCGGCCGGCATCGCAGTGTTTCAATTATCGAAGATCTCTATCACAACTTTCCCGACAGCGAAGTTGTTCTGCAAATCAGTCATCGGGATATTGGCAAGGGGTAGCTCATGATTGGCGTGGTGATCGTCACCCATTCGCACATGGCGCAGGAACTGTGTCGTGCCGCCGAAATGATCCTTGGCCCGCTGGCGGCACTGCAGGCGGTCAATATTGAGCCGGAGACCTCCGTCAGTGAGGCAAAAGATGCGGTTTTCGAGGCGGTGGCGACGGTCGGCAGTGACGGCGATGGCGTCCTGATTCTGACCGATCTGTTCGGTGGCACGCCGACCAATATCAGCGCCGAACTGCTCGAGGAAGGGCGGGTCGAAATTCTTGCCGGGGTCAACCTGCCGATGCTGATCAAGTGTGCCGGCATGCGTGCGACGCTGGATCTGACGGAACTGAGTCTCCTGCTTAAGGAATACGGCCGCAGTGCGATCATCCGTCCGTCAGAGCTGTTGCGTTAAAACCACAAGTCGATTACCTTGAACTACTATGAATATTGTACTCACCCGCGTTGACAATCGACTCATCCATGGCCAGGTTCTTGAAGCCTGGGTCCCGTTTGTTCAGGCCAACTGTATTGTTGTTGCCAACGATATGATTGCCGTCAATCCGTTGAAGAAAATGATGATGAAGGCTTCGGTGCCGAGCCGGATGCGGGTTGAGATCGGTTCGGTCAGCGATGCCGTCGCCCTGCTGTTGAGCGAAGATCTCGCGGCGTACCGCGTGCTGCTGCTCTTCGGAACGACCGCCGATGCCCTGCGCGCTTTTCAAAGCGGTCTGCCCTATGAGCAGCTGAATCTCGGCAACCTGCATGCTGAAACAGGCAAGGCGCGCTACAGTTGTACCGTTTTTCTCGATGCTGCCGACCTTGAAGATCTCGAATCACTTGAGCGTGCGGGGGTTAAAATTACTGCACGGTGTATCCCCGCTGACAGCGAACGCCCGTGGCGCAAGCTGATCCCGGGAGGCAGGGACCTGGAATGATCATGGTCGAATTGCTCGCTGGAGCAGGCGTTGCCCTGATCTGTGGTCTGGACCGGGTCGCGATGCTGCAGATTCTGATCTCGCGCCCGATCGTTGCCGCGCCGCTGACCGGCCTGCTCCTTGGCGAGCCGCTGATCGGTCTGCAGATCGGCGTGATGGTCGAACTGCTCTGGCTCGCCCGTCTGCCCGTCGGCGCGGCGGTGCCGCCGGATGATACCCAGGTCGCCGTCGGTGCCAGCGTTCTGGCTGTCGCCCTCGGCCGTGAGCTGGGAGCGACCAGTCCCGAAATGATGCTCGTCAGCCTGCTTATTGCTTTGCCGCTGGGCAAAGTCGGACAGTACTGTGACCACCGCGCGCGGCTCTACAACGGCCGTCTGCCCGACCTGACCGAGCAGGCCGTCAGCGAGGGGCAGTTCGGCAGGGCGCAGCTTCTCCACCTGCGTGGCCTGCTCAGCTTTTCTCTGGCCGCGTTACTGACCTATTGTTTTATTGTCTTCGGTGGTCTGCTGGTGATCCCCTTTGTCTGGTCGCTGATCGCCGTGCCGCTTGGCTACTCCTCCGGTTTTCTCCAGCTCGCCCTGCCGCTGGTCGGTGTTGCGGTGATTCTCGGTACGATCAATGTCAGTCGCTCGATTACCCTGTTCTGCGCCTCTTTCGGGATGGCATTTCTGCTGATGTGGCTGGTGCAGCAATGACTCTCTCATGGCAAACACGACTGCATATCTGGTTGCGTCTGCTGCTCCTGCAGGCGAGCTGGAACTACCAGCGGTTGCAGGGCCTCGGTTTCCTGTTCGCCCTGCTCCCCGGTCTCAAGGTCCTGTATCCCCCCGAGCAGCTGCGCCAGGTCAGCCTGCGTTACAGCGGTTATTTCAATACCCACCCTTACCTGGCACCGCTGGTCGCCGGAGCGGTGCTCAAGCTGGAGGAAGAGCGACAGCGCAATGGCGAGAACCCCGCCATCGACATCGAGGAATTCAAGGTGATTGTCGCTGCGCCCTATGCCGCTATTGGTGACGCCCTCTTCTGGGGGGGGTTGCGTCCGTTGGCCGCCGGTGTCGCACTGTTTTTCGCCGTCAAGGGCATCCTCTGGGCGCCGCTGATTTTTCTGCTGTTTTACAACCTGGTTCCGTTGTGGTTTCGTATCGTGTTTTTTCAGCGGGGATACCACCAGGGGATGCGCTCAGTGGAATTCATTCAGCAGCACAACATGCCCGATTGGGCTATTCACACCAAGGAAGCTGCCGTGGTGATTCTTGGTGGGCTCTGTGCCTTTCTCGTTTTTACCCACTTGAGCGCGCAGCAGATGCCGACCTGGCTGGGGCTGTTGACCCTTGTGCCGATGATTCTCCTCGGCCTTGGCGCGCGTAAGGGTCTGTCAACCCTGTTGCTGGTTTTTATCACCTGTATCACGATTTTTGTCCTTGGTGTTTTCTGGGCTGATATGGTTTTTTACTTCAATTTTTGAGAGATCAACGGATTATGCAGAAACGAAAATTCAGTATTGTCAATCGACTCGGGTTGCATGCCCGGGCAGCGGCACAGCTGGTCAAGACCGCCAGCCGGTTTGTCTGCGAGGTGACCCTGCACAAGGAAGATATGGAAGTCAACGGCAAGAGTATCATGGGGATACTTCTGCTGGCGGCACCGCAGGGGACCGACATCTACGTCACCACTGCGGGGGCGGATGAGGAACAGGCCATGGAGCAAATCGCTGAATTGATAGAGAATGGTTTTGGTGAAGACTAGGGTCGGCGAAGATACCTATCTGGTCGGCATCGGCGTTTCTCCTGGAATCGCCATCGGCCTGGTGAGTCTCGTCGATCAGCGCTACCCCGTCTACGAGTTCTTCATCGAAGCGGAGGATGTCGACGCCGAGATCGCCCGCTTCCAGACCGCCGTCGAGGAGGCCGCGGCCCAACTGCGCCGCATCAAGCAGCGGGTGTCCGGCCAGCAGCATCTGCGCGAGCACCTTTATATTCTCGATACCCATCTGTTGATTCTCGAAGATCAGATGCTCATCGGCGAGACCATCGCGGCGATTCGTAACCGGCACAATGCCGAGAGCGCATTGCGCCAGGTGCTGCGCAAGCTGCGCCAGCTGTTTGATGAGATCGAGGATGAGTACCTGCGCGAACGACAATCCGATGTCGATGCGGTCGGTGAGCGGTTGCTGCGGATTCTCTGCGGGGCGAGCGAACGGACGATCGGCCGGGTGGAAAAGAAATCCCTGATTGTCGCGCATGAGCTGTCGCCGGCGGATACCATGCAGATGGACCGCACCAGGGTTCTTGGCTTTCTGACCGACAAGGGGGGACGCACGTCGCACACGGCGATTCTTGCCCGTTCCCTTGACATCCCCGCCGTGGTCGGACTGGAGAATATCACCGCGCTGGTTGAGGATCGCCAGTCGATCATCATCGATGGTGCCAGCGGCATCGTCGTGCTCAACCCGAGCGCGGCGACCCGGAAGGAATACCAGGCGCGCAAAAAGAACTACGAGCTGCGCGAACGTGAGCTCGAGCTCTACCGCGATCTGGACGCCGTGACCACTGATGGCTTCCGTCTGCATCTGTACGGCAACCTGGAAATGGCGAGCGAGTTCAAACTGGCGCACAAGCATGGCGTCGAGGGTATCGGCCTCTACCGGACGGAATTCCTCTATCTCGGGCGCAGCCAGCCCCCGTCAGAGGAGGACCAGTTCAAGGCCTACTGTGGTGCCCTGCAGAAGATGCCCGGACTGCCGGTGACGATCCGCACCCTGGATATCGGTGGTGACAAGTTCGTGCCGGAACTGAACCTGGCCGACGAAGCGAATCCGGCCATGGGACTGCGGGCGATCCGCTTCTCCCTCCAGGAAGAGAACCTGTTCCGCATCCAGCTGCGCGCAATTCTGCGGGCGTCCGGTCGCGGTCCGGTGCGGATCCTCTTTCCGATGATCAGCGGCGTCGGCGAAATCCGCGCCTGCAAACGTCTGCTCCAGGAGGTGGCGGACGAGCTCGCCCGTGCGGGGATTCCGCACGATCCCGAGCTGCCGGTGGGAATCATGATCGAAACCCCTTCGGCGGTCATGATCGCCCCGTTTCTGGCCGAGGAGGTCGATTTCTTTTCCATCGGCACCAACGACCTGATTCAGTATTTTCTCGCCGTGGATCGTGGCAATGAACATGTCGCCTATCTCTATGACCCGTTCCATCCGGCGATTCTGCGTGCGCTCAAGGCGACCTGCGATGCCGCCCACAGTGCCGGGATCGATGTTTTTATCTGCGGGGAGATGGCCGGCGAACCGCTTTACACCCTGGTCCTGGTCGGCCTTGGTCTGGATGGCCTGTCGATGAACCCGGCCTGTATCCCGCGGGTGAAACGTGTGCTGCGCCATGTCTCGCGGGTGCAGGGGGAGTTGCTGATCGACAAGCTCCTCGCCCTGCCGACCAGCAAAGAGGTTTCCACGGCGATTGATCTGGAAATGCGCACCCTGCTGCCTGATCTGTTCGCACAGCCGCTGCTTTAGTGTCCCGGATGGTTCCCTTGACAGCTCAGTTCAGACCCCGCTGGCCGCTGGCGCTGTTACGCGTGGCCGGTTCAGCGCCGACGCGCCTTAAGAATGATCGAACAGACCAACCCGGCGTGGTACCAGCGCCAATAAATCTGGTTGACTCCGGGACTTGATCCCCCTATGTTTACCAGTCTGCAAATTTTAACCGTCCAGGGAGGAAAAAGCCGATGGCTATGACTGATTTTTTGTTTACCTCTGAGTCCGTGAGCGAAGGGCACCCCGACAAGGTCGCCGACCAGATTTCCGATGCTGTTCTCGACGCCATCCTCGCCCAGGATCCGAAGGCGCGGGTTGCCTGTGAAACCCTGGTAACCACCGGAATGGCGATCATCGCCGGCGAAATCACCACCACGGCCTATGCCGATCTGCCGTCCATCGTCCGCCAGACGATCAAGGAAATCGGCTATAACGACTCCGCCATGGGTTTTGATTATGAAACCTGTGCCGTGCTGACCTCCATCGACCAGCAGTCTCCCGATATTTCCCAGGGGGTCACTGAAGGGGAAGGTATGTTCAAGGACCAGGGGGCCGGCGATCAGGGGTTGATGTTCGGTTTCGCCTGTGATGAAACACCCGAGCTGATGCCGATGCCGATCATGTTTGCGCATCGTCTGACCCAGCAGCTGGCCGCGGCGAGAAAGAGTGGCCGGTTGCCGTTCCTGCGCCCTGACAGCAAATCCCAGGTGTCTATCCAGTATGTCGATGACCAGCCGGTGCGCATCGATACGGTCGTTCTGTCATCACAGCATATTCCCGACGTCAGCTATGACACCCTCAAGGAAGCGATCCTCGAAGAGGTGATCAAGCCGAATCTGCCGGCCGAGCTCCTCGACGGAAAAACCCGCTACCTGATCAATCCGACCGGGCGCTTCGTCGTTGGCGGTCCGATGGGCGACTGTGGTCTGACCGGCCGGAAAATTATCGTTGATACCTATGGTGGTCAGGGCTCCCACGGCGGTGGAGCCTTTAGCGGCAAGGATCCGAGCAAGGTTGATCGCAGCGCTTCCTACATGGCGCGCTACGTGGCAAAGAATATCGTGGCCGCGGGCCTGGCGCGCAAATGCGAAGTGCAGCTTGCCTATGCCATCGGGGTTGCCGAACCGGTCTCCGTGATGATCAACACCTTTGGTACCGGCAAGATTCCGTCCAACCGCATCGCTGACATCGTCCAGGCGGAATTTGATATGCGGCCGGCGGCGATCATCCGTCAGCTCGATCTGCTGCGCCCGATTTACCGTCAGACGGCTGCTTACGGCCACTTTGGCCGGGAACTGCCCAACTTCACCTGGGAGCGTACGGATCGGGTCGATTCGTTGCGTGAGCGCGCCGGTATCTGAGAACGGCTAACTGACAACCCGACCGGCGTCGTTGCCGGACAGACAGACCAAAAAAGCCTCTGTCGCATTGCTGCGATGGAGGCTTTTTTGTCTGCGGCAACAGCTCGGCAGGTCAGCCTGAGATCCGGCTGCGAGGAAAGAGAAACGTCAGCGGCAGGTGCACGCGGGCGCCCCAATCGGTTTCGCAATGCCCGGCTGTGGGTTCCAGGTGAAACTGAAAGGTACGCTGGTCAGGCCCCAGCAGGGTACGGATCCGCCGCGCCACGGCCGGGACATAACGCCCGAAATCCCCTTCGCGACCACCGATGTCGAGCCACAGGCGCAGGCTTTTCAGGGCTCGCAGATAACGCTTCAGGTCCGCCTGGAGTTCTGCCGGCGCCCACCAGCAGGAGGGGGAAAGAGCTGCAACCCGGGCAAAGACGTCGGGATGGCGCAGGGCGATATTGAGGCTGACCAGGCCGCCCATGGAGGATCCGAGCAGGGCGGTCTGGTCGGCCTGCGGCCGGGTCAGAAAATGACGGTCGATAAAGGGTTTGAGCGCGTTGATCAGGAAGGCGGCGTACGCCTCGCCGCGCGCCGCGACCCGCTGCCCGCCATAGGCTCCGTCATGGTGGGCAAATTCGGCCAGGCGGGCACTGTCGCCATGATCGATGGCGACCAGGATGATCTCTTCGATGCGCCGTTGGTGCATGAGCTCGGCGGCGATGCGGTGAATGTGCCAGGCGTGGCCGGAATGGGAATGCTGATCGGCAAACAGGTTCTGGCCATCGTGCAGGTAGAGCACCGGGTAGCGCCGGTCGCTGCCGGCGTTATAGCTGTTCGGCAGGCAGATACGGATGGTCCGCGTCGTGCCGAGGGCCACCGCAGGAAAATCTTCAAAAGTGCAGATGACCGGCTCCGCGGTCAAGAGTGCATCCTGTGGATGTCAGCTACGATCGCTTTTCCCTCGTCGAAGGTTTCTGTGCGGACGATAAAGCCGTAATTGCCGATGGCGGCACTGAAAATCGACGCGATCGGCTGGTGGTGGGCGATCCTCGTCCCGTGCCGCGCGATGATTTCGGCGACGGAATAGCGGTAGTTCTTGCCCGGCTTGCGCCCGGCGTAGAAACAGACGTACTGGCGGCTGATGTGACCGGCAAAGGGCCGTCCCTGCACGATTCCGGCATACTCGGCAAAGATATCGATGTCATTGGCGTAGTTGAACATGTCGACGGTCAGCCCGCCGGGGGGGCGGACATTGATCTCCAGGCCGATCAGGCGGTTGTCCGGGGTGCGGAAATATTCAATATGGAAGAAGCGCTCACGAATGCCGAAGGCCGCGAGGGTCGCCAGCCCTGCCCGGACCAGGTCGTCAGGGAGAACCCTGGGGATATGGTAGAACAGGTCGACTGCGTCGTTGACACTTTCCATAACGCCGCTGCCATAGACCAGGGACGAGGTGAACACCGCGTCTCCGCGACTATCGACCAGCCCGTCGAAGGTTTCAATTCCGCCGGTGACAAAGGGTTCCATGAAATAGTCGCCGGGCGGCTTGCGGGCGCAGAAGTTCTCAAGCTGCATCCGGTTATCGATGCGCCAGGTGCCGGCAGCGCCGACGCCGTTATCCGGTTTGGCGACAACCGGGTAGCCGTGGGCTTCGACAAAGGCAGAGGCTTCGTCCAGGGTGTTGACAATGGCCCCGGCAACCACCGCCACGCCGGCTTTGGTGAAAGCCTTTTTCATCCGCGATTTCAGCTTCAGATCGAGGATCTGGTCGCCTTTGATGCCGGGCACATTGAAATCGCTGCGCAGGGCGGCGTCAAGCTGCAGCCAGTGCTCATTGTGGGATTCGATCCGGTCGATCTTGCCGTAACGGTGGGTGAAATAGCCGCAGGCGCGGACGACCTCATCATAGTCGTTGAGGTTGCCGACCCGGTAATACTCGGTCAACGCGCCCTTCAGGTCGCCGGGGAGCTGATCGTAAGGTTCCTCGGCGATGCCCAGCACGCGGATGCCCGCCTGCTGCAGGCGGACGCAGAAATTGATGAAGTTCAGGGGGAAATGGGGAGAAATGCTGAGGAAGTTCATGGTTGTCTCCAGGGTGGATCAAGGCTGTGGTGGTGCGACGATGCGCCCCCTTCAATCAAGAAAACGCTGCACCAGCCCGGCGTAAGCGTCGACCCGACGATCGCGCAGAAACGGCCAGATGCGCCGTACCTGTTCGGTGCGTCCAAGGTCGAGGGTCAGACACAGGGTTTCGTCGCGGTCATCCGCCGCCTGGGCGAGAAATTCCCCCTGGCAGCCGGCGACGAAACTGCTGCCCCAGAACTGTGCACCGGCGCCGGTCCCGGTCGGATCGGCCTCGAAGCCGCAGCGATTGACGGCGATGACCGGCAGGCCGTTGGCGATGGCGTGGCTGCGCTGGATGGTCAGCCAGGCAGTGCGCTGGCGCTGCTGCTCCGCCGCGTCATCCGCCGGGTCGTAACCGATGGCGGTGGGGTAGATCAGCAGATCGGCACCGGCCAGCGCCATCAGGCGCGCCGCTTCCGGATACCATTGATCCCAGCAGACCAGGACCCCGAGGCGGCCGAGGGAGGTGTGAACCGGTCGAAAACCGAGGTCACCGGGGGTAAAATAGAATTTTTCATAGTAGCCGGGATCATCGGGAATATGCATTTTACGGTAGATCCCGGCAATGCTGCCGTCCTTTTCCAGGACGACGGCGGTGTTGTGGTAAAGTCCCGCCGTCCGCCGTTCAAACAGCGACAGCACCAGTACGACGCCCAGCTCGCGTGCCAGCCGGGCGAAGCGCTCCGTCGACGGGCCGGGGATTGTTTCCCCCTGGTCGAAGCGGGCGCTGTTTTCGGTCTGGCAGAAATACAGGCCGGTGTGAAGTTCCTGCAGCACGACCAGCTGTGCGCCCTGTTTGGCGGCCTGCCTGATGCCGTGACTGCTGCGTTCGATGTTGTCGAGGCGATTGTCGGTGCAGTGATGCTGCACCAGTCCGACGGTCAGTTGTGACATGACAGAACTCCAGCGGGCAATTGCATGGTGATGCAGTGCAGTGAACCATGTTGTTTGATCAGTGCGCGACAATCAATCCCGATAATCTCCCGGTCGGGAAAGGCCAGCGCGACGGTCGCCAGGGCCTGCGCGTCGGCGCGGTCGGCGTAACAGGGGACCAGCACCGCACCGTTGATGATGAGAAAATTGGCGTAGGTGGCGGGGAGCCGCTCGCCGTCGTCGAACTGAGCCTGCGGCCAGGGCAGGGGCAGCAGGCGGTAGGGCTGTCCCTGGGCGGTGGTAAAGGCGGCCAGCTGTTGTTCCATCTGCTGCAGCTCGGCAAAATGTTCATCGGCAGGATCGTCACAGCGCACGTACAGGATGCAGTCATCGGGGCACAGCCGGGCCAGGGTATCGATGTGTGCATCGGTGTCGTCACCAGCCAGCCAGCCATGCTCCAGCCAGAGAAAGTGCTGCGCGCCGAACAGGCCGCCCAGCTCCGATTCAAGGTCCTGACGGCTGAGCTGCGGGTTCCGGTTGGGACCGAGCAGGCAGGTGGTGGTGGTCAGCAGCGTTCCTCTGCCGTCCACTTCGATGCTGCCGCCTTCGAGGATCAGGCCGCGGGTCACAAGCGGCAGGTGGCGCAGCAGGGGGGTGGTGACCAGGCGACGGCTGACCAGGTTGTCGCGATCGGCGGCAAACTTCAATCCCCAGCCGTTGAAACCGAAATCGAGCAGCCAGGTTGCGCCGTCGGCATAAATGGTCAGCGGGCCGAAGTCGCGGATCCAGGTGTCGTTGGTTGCGATCTCCAGCAGGTGGACGCAGCCGCGATCGATCGCCGCGGCCGCCAGCTGTTCGTCAACCTGCTGTGCGTCGGGAGTCACGATGATGACCTGCTCGAAGCGGCTGATCTGGCGGGTCAGCTCAAGATAGACGGCAGTGACCTCGTCGAGCATGGCGCACCAGTCCGTCTGCGCGTGGGGCCAGGCCAGCAAAACAGCATCCTGGGCTTCCCATTCGGCAGGGAGGCGAAAAGAACGGTTAACGGGCAGGGTCATCAGTATGCCTCCATGACTGCCGGCTAGAGAAACAGGGTGTTTTCGAGCAGGATCTTGGTGCCGATAGCGATCAGCAGAAGCCCTCCGGCCACTTCTACCTTGCTGGTCCAGAGGGTGCCGAGACGCTGGCCGAGAAACATGCCGAGCAGGGTGAGAATGCTTGCCGTGACGCCGATGACCAGTGCCGGCAGCCAGATCGACACGCCCATCACCGCGAGACTGAAGCCGACGGCCAGGGCGTCGATGCTGGTTGCCACGGAGAGCATCACCAGTGACATGCCGCGGGTCGGGTCTTTTGGCGCAGGGTCCTCTTCCTCCCGGAGCCAGGCATCGCGCAGCATCTTGGCGCCGATCAGGCACAGCAGGAGAAAGGCAAGCCAGTGGCTGAATCCCGCCAGATACTGGCGCAGACCGATGCCGGCCGACCAGCCGAGCACCGGCATCAGGGCCTGGAACAGGCCAAAGTGAAAGCCGAAGCGGAACAGGTGGCGACCGGTGACCTGCGGCAGGATCAATCCGGCGGCCAGGGCTACGGCAAAGGCATCCATTGCCAAGGCAACGGCTATCCCTATGAGGGTCAAGGTATCCATAGCAACGGGAGCTTCGGGTTCGACATCCGGTGAGGCGTCATCATTCTTCCCGCCTGCCGCACAAACCTCATGCTTCGAAGGTCAAGGCCCGGGTGCGCAGGGAAGGGAGGGGGGCGGCCCTCCAGCCCCTGATTCTGAATTCTATTCGTCGATCGCCATTCTGATGATCATGACCGGCTCCTTCGGCACATCCTGATGGGGACCGTGGCTGCCGGTAGCGACTTTGGCGATCTGGTCGACGATTTCCATGCCGTCTATCACCCGGGCAAACACCGCGTAGCCATAGGCGTTCGGGCTTTTCCCCTGGTGGTTGAGGAAGTCGTTGTCGACCAGGTTGATGAAGAACTGGCTGGTGGCGCTGTCAACCACCGGTGTCCGTGCCATGGCGAGGCTGCCACGGACGTTCTGCAGTCCGTTATCCGCTTCATTTTTGATCTGCGGCCCGGTTTTTTTCTGGGCCATGGTCGGGGTAAAGCCGCCTCCCTGGATCATGAAGCCGGGGATGACCCGGTGAAAAACCGTCTGCTCGTAAAAACCGCTGCGCACATAGTTGAGAAAGTTTTCGCTGCTGATCGGCGCCTTGGCCTGATCCAGTTCAATGGTGATGGTCCCCTTGTTGGTTTCCATCAGCACCCGCGGTTGCTGCGTCATGTTGTCTCTCCTTGGTGGTCTCGTTGCTGCTGACGGCTGGCAGGCGGTGGCGGCCGGTTGCGGGACGCCATCCGGTTGCGCTGCGCGACAGCGCTCATCATTCTCCGGCCGGGTTACGGCCATCTCACGGTGATGCCGGTGTGCAGCAGTTCAATGAATTGCTGGTCGGGAACCGGCGGGCTGAACAGGTAGCCCTGAAACAGAACGCAGCCGTTTTCTTTCAGGAAATCAAGTTCGAAGAGGGTCTCCACCCCTTCGGCAATAACCTTGAGATCAAGGTGCTTGGCCATCGCAATAATGGTTGCGACAATCGCCGCATCGTTGACATCGCTTTCGATGTCGCGGATAAACGACTGGTCAATCTTGAGAATGTCGAGGGGCATTTTCTTCAGATAGGAGAGGGAGGAATACCCCGTACCGAAGTCGTCAATGGAGAATTCCACTCCGATCCGCTTGAGCCCCTGCATCTTGTCGATGGTGTCGACTATATTATCGATCACCATCCCTTCGGTCAATTCCAGACAGAGCATTGACGGATCGGCACCGGTTTCCTGGAGAATGGTCTGGACCTGGATTATGAAGTCGGGCTGGTAAAACTGCCGCGGGCTGACATTGATAGCCAGGTGACGGATGTTCAGTCCCGCGTCATTCCAGCGTCTGAGATGCTCACAGGCGCTGCGCAGAACCCATTCGCCGATGGGCAGAATCAGCCCGGTGGTTTCGGCAATGGGGATGAAGACGGACGGGGAAATCTCCCCCTTGGTCGGATGATTCCAGCGAGCCAGGGTTTCGGCGCCGATGATGTTCCCGTCACAGTCAACCTGGGGCTGGAAAAAGAGGGACAGTTCGTTACGTTCCAGGGCATGGCGCAGCTCTTTTTCCACGGCCAGGCGATAGTCGGCGGCAGCCTGCATGCTGGGCAGGAAAAACCGGATGGTGTCGCGCCCGTCATCCTTGGCACGATACATTGCCGTATCGGCATAGCGCAGGATGTCATTACCCGATTCGTCCTTGTTGCCGAGAGACGGAAACATCGCAACCCCGATGCTGGGCGTGATATGCAGCACGTTGCCGGCAATCTCGTAGCGTTCGGTCAGCCGTCCCCTGATCATTTCGGCCTTGTGCTGGGCGGCGATGGCGGCGTTGTCCGGGTCGCTGCCGAGGTTGGCCAGCAACATGACAAATTCATCGCCGCCGAGGCGCGAGACGGTATCCTCGGCGCGAAGATCTTCGCCCAGGCGTTTGGCGACTTCCTGCAGCAGCGCATCACCGACCGGGTGGCCGAGGGAGTCGTTGATGTTTTTGAAGCGATCCAGGTCAAGAAAGAGCATGGCGCCGAAGTAACCGTAACGCTGCGCGCGGGAGATGCTCTGCTCAAGACGGTTGAGCAGCAGGCGGCGGTTGGGCAGTTCGGTCAGGGAATCATAGTAGGCCAGGTACTCGATCCGCTCCTGGGCCTGGACCCGCTCGGTGACGTCGCGCAGGGTCGCACAGGTTTTGTCTTCACTCTGATCTGCCCCTCTGCGATAGGAGGCGCTCAGAGAACAGGGAATCAGCTCGCCGTTTTTATCGAGCAGATGGATCTCGTGGTCGCTGATCTGGCCGTTGAGCCCGAGACGATGCTGCATCTCCTTGCGTTCGCGGCGATCGGGAAAGATCTCCTCGATCGGCTTGCCGATCAGCTGTTCGCGCTGGTATTCGGAGATCCGTTCGATGGAGGGGCTGACTTCCGTCAGTGTTCCATCATGGGCAATTTCCAGGTAGACATCCTGCAGGTTTTCAAAAATCGAGCGATAGGTTTCCTCGCTTTTTTTCAACTTCAGGTGCGACTCGTTGAGCTCCAGGACCGCTTTCTGCAGGGCCGAGGTCCGGCGTGTGACTTCCGTTTCGAGGTGCTCCTGGTAGGCGCGGTTTTCAGCGATCAGGCGGGAACGTTCGAGGCCCTGGTTGATGGCGTGGAGCAGGACGGACATGTCCTTGATCGGTTTGAGAAGGAAGTTCCAGGCCCCCTTGCGGATGGCTTCAATGGCATCACCGATGACGCCGGCGGCGGAAACGACGATGATCGGGGTGTCCGGAGAGTTGTGCCTGATCTGCTCGAGGACTGCGAACCCGTCGATCTCGGGCAGGCGCAGATCGCAGAGAACCAGGTCAGGGGTGTGGCGGGAGAAAATATCCAGCCCGTCGCGACCGTTGGCTGCTTCAAGGACCTCAAACTCGTACTCTTCGAGAAACCCGCGGAAATCCTGCCGCGTCTGCGCTTCTTCGTCAATGAACAGGAGCACGGGGTATTTGCGTTGATCCATGAATCGTGTCCTCGATGCGGGAATACTCATTGGGGAGCGCTACTATAACAGGTCTTCAGGAGAATTTCAGCGTATTTTAATCGTTTATCTCTAAGATGTTCAGGTTTTCGGCCGCGCCGGTGAGAAAAGTCCGCTCCAGCGTGCGCCGCAGGTGCGTCACCGGCTGCCGCTATTACAGGTCTCCGGTCAGCTGCTGCAGGGTAAACAGCTTCGGGTTGATCGCACTGACTTCGCCGATCAGGGTCTGCAACTGGGCCGAGTCGAGGTTCTCCTCCGTGTCCCTTCCCTGGAAGTGGCGGTAGCCGCGCGGCAGCGCGCTGTAGTTTCCGCCGTACAGCAGAGACGCATCGACCAGGTCGTTGACCCTGCCGCTGACCTCCCAGGGGTCGCGGTAGTTGTACTGCCGCGCGGTGATCTGCAGGGCCAGACCATTGGCGAAAACACCCTTGACCTCGAAGGAAAAGTCGCGCGGCGAGCCGTAGTGTTCGCTGCGGCCGGCCCGGCTTCTGACGCGCGCTCCGGCGGCCTGGAGCAGCACACTCACGCTCGCTTCCGACATGGGTTCCTGTTGTTGGTCTGTCATGGTTCCTCCATGGGGGTTGCCAGGCGCAGCTCGAGTCCCCAGTCGACCGGTTTTTTCCCCTCGGGGGACAAAACCCAGAGGGTCGGGATGTCGGAGGCATCGGGCGCCGGGCCATAACCGTCGGTGAGATAGATGATTGCCGCAGGCCGGGGCTGGAGTGTCCGGGCGAAGGCGAACGCCGGCCTTAAGTCGGTAAATCCGCCACCGCGAAAAACCTCAACCACTGCCGGCGTACCACTGAAGCGGTCGATTTTCTGTATCCGGCTGCCGGCATAGATCAGGGTGATACGACTGTTGCGGGCCCGGGCGATCTGCAGCAGTTCGGCGGCAAAGGCCTCGCGCAGGGGTTGGGTGTCGGTGGAGTCACTGACATCGACGGCAACGACCAGGTTGAGATACTGCTGTTTGCGGATGCCGGGGGTTGTCTGGCCGAAGCGGCGATGCACCCGTTTCCAGGTGGCCGCCTTGCCGACGCGGCCGGCGGTCCCGATAAACTGTCGCAGGATCTGCTGCCAGGGGATCACCGGCGGAGCGAGGAACGCATCGATCAGCGGCTGCAGGTCGCCGCCGGTTTCATCGGGGGATTTTTTCCAGGCCGTTTGCACCATCTGACGGACGACCTGTTCCGACAGGGTCAGGGGGGTACGGTCACTGTCCTGCCAGCAGCTGTGTTCATCGATGGTGTCGATCGGGGTGGCGGGTGTCGTGCCTGTTTCACCGGGGCCGTTCTGTCCCTCCCGCTCCTCCCGCTGGTGATCGCCGTGGCCGTCACCCTGCTCGACCCCGAGTTGCGGCATCCGCAGCAGCTGTGCGTAATATTCCTCGGCGGCGAGCCCGGCGGGGAGATGGAGGCGCTGCGGTTGCAGCGCTTCCGCCGGCAGATGCTCGATCCCCGGGTTGATCGCCAGATCGCAGGCGAGATCCCAGAGCCGGCAATCGCGCTCCCGGCGGCGACAGGGATGGAGATGGAGAATGTGTTTCACCAGGTGTTCGAGAAGCGCCTGTTGCTGGGCGGCTGAAAAATTCTCGAACAGCTCGTTATTGACCAGCAACGTTGGCAGGGCATCGGCGATGGTCACGGCGACGGCTTTCTTCCCACGCCACGGGCGGCGCCGAAACTGCAGCAGGAAGTGACCATAGAACGGCCGCTGCTTGAGCAGCCGGACGATGGCGTCCTGAAGCTGACGCGGGGTCTCAGCCGGCATCCTGGCTGATTGTCCGGATAGTGTCGAGAATTACGGGGTCGTACTTGT